>NZ_JAFLXH010000009.1:0-187393 GCF_019891515.1 Pseudomonas sp. Wu6
ATACAACCGAATCAGGCTCCACAGCTACAACAACTACCTGTCGCCAATAGCCATGGAGCAAAAAGCGGCATAAACACCGTAATCGGTGTCCGGGATTACTTGACCAGTTCAGCCCCCTCCCACATTGTCCTGAGTTGATTTCAGACAGCTCGGTTTCAACCCTTCCTACCGCCAATTCCCTTCTTCGTGCTCTTCGCGGGCAGGCCTGTTGTCGCCTGCAAAAAACCTCGTTATAAGAGCTAGTGGCATACCGCCACACAACAGGGAGTGTTGCGATGACCCAGGGAAGTTTTGTCATAGAGAAGCTGTAC
This sequence comes from Pseudomonas sp. Wu6, assembly GCF_019891515.1. NCBI lineage: Bacteria > Pseudomonadati > Pseudomonadota > Gammaproteobacteria > Pseudomonadales > Pseudomonadaceae > Pseudomonas > Pseudomonas sp. Wu6. The sequence goes on from NZ_JAFLXH010000009.1 coordinate 312, forward strand.
AAGCACTACAACGTCCATGTAGAGCAACTGGGCAACGACCCGCGCAGAAAAACCGTGTTGCTGGTCAACGGTGCACTGTCCACCACGCGTGCCTTTGCGCGCACCAGCAGGTGCCTGGCCGGGCATTTCAATGTGGTGCTGTTCGACCTGCCTTTCTCCGGCTACTCGCGTGAATACAACACCGACCTGGACCTGGTGACCAAGGACGACGAAGTGCAGATGCTCCGCGCCCTGGTGGAGCGCTTCGAGGTCAACCACCTGGTATCGGCCTCCTGGGGCGGTATCTCCACGCTGCTGACCCTGGCGCACAACCCGCCGTCCATCGAAAGCTCGGTGGTGATGGCCCTCGCCCCCAACCTCAACCCGGCCATGCTTGCGTACGTGGAGCGCGTGCGTGTGCTGATCGAGGCCGATGACAAATCCGCCGTGGGCCACCTGCTCAACGAGACAGTCGGCAAATACCTGTCGCCGCGCCTCAAGCGCAACAACCACCGCCACCTGTCGAACATGGCCACCACCGAATATCGCCAGGCGCGTTTTCATATCCACCAGGTGTTGGCGCTGGGCGATGGCAACTACTTGCCGGCGCTGCGGCACATTGCAACACCGGTGCACTTCCTCAACGGTACGCTGGACGAATACACCCCTGCCGCCGAAGCCCGGTTGTTCGGCGATTACGTAGAGCGCAGCAGTTTCGCCGTGGCCGAACACACCGGCCATTTGCTCGACCTGGAATCACGCGAGGCGGCGCTGGCGGTGCATCGTGCCTTGCTGGATTTTCTGGTGGGCGAGCACGCCGCGTTGTCGGCTATAGACGAACCGCTAGTGGGAAAAACAGCGACGAATGGCGCATAATCGCCGACACATAGCCTGCTAACAAAAGGGTTCCCATGCCGAATCGTGCCCCTCTCGACGCCAAGACCGCCCGCTGGCTCCCCTGGGTGGTCGCGATTGCCTTCTTCATGCAGTCGCTGGACGGGACGATCCTCAACACGGCGCTGCCGGCCATGGCCCGGGACCTGGCGGAAAACCCGCTGCGCATGCAGGGCGTGGTCATTGCCTACATGCTCACCGTCGCCTTGCTGATCCCCGCGTCGGGCTGGATCGCCGACCGCTTCGGCACCAAGAAAATCTTCTTTGGCGCCATCCTGCTGTTCAGCATCGGATCATTGTTGTGCGCCTTGTCCAGCAGCTTGAGCATGCTGGTGGGTGCGCGGGTGATCCAGGGCCTGGGCGGCGCGCTGATGCTGCCGGTCGGGCGCCTGGTGGTCCTGCGCGCCTATCCCCGTTCCGAGCTGGTGCGGATCATGGGCTTCATTACCATCCCCGGCCTGCTCGGCCCATTGCTCGGCCCGACCCTGGGCGGCTGGATGGTGCAATACCTGACCTGGCACTGGATCTTCCTGATCAACTTGCCGGTGGGCATGATCGGCTGCTACGCGGTGTGGAAGTTCATCCCCGACCTGCGCGGCAGCGAGCGCACGCGTTTCGATAGCCTCGGCTTCCTGCTGTTCGGCGCGGCCATGGTGCTGATCACCATCGCCATGGAGGGCCTGGGCGAACTGCACCTGCCGCACCTGCGGGTGATGTTGCTGCTGTTCGGCGGGCTGGCGTGCCTGGCGGCGTATTGGCTGCGCGCCGGGCATATCGACAACGCCCTGTTCTCGCCGGTGCTGTTCAAGACCCGCACCTTTGCCGTGGGCATCCTCGGTAACCTGTTCGCGCGCCTGGGCAGCGGTGCGCTGCCGTTCCTGGTGCCGCTGCTGCTGCAGGTAGCGCTGGGTTATTCGCCGTCACAGGCGGGCATGAGCATGCTGCCGCTGGCGGCGGCGGCGATGTTCGCCAAGTCCATCGCCCGGCCGTTGATCGAGCGCCTGGGTTATCGCGTGGTGCTCACCGGCAACACCCTGGCCCTGGGCGCCATGCTCGCGAGCATGGGCCTGGTCAGCGAGCAAACCCCTTACCCGCTGCTGCTGGCGATGCTGGCGGTGCTCGGCGCCATCAACTCGCTGCAATTCACGGCGATGAACACCGTGACCCTGATCGACCTCGACGACGCCCAGGCCAGCAGCGGCAACAGTTTGCTCTCGGTGGTGGCGCAACTGTCCCTCAGCCTCGGCGTGGCCTGCGCCGGTGCCCTGCTCGGCGGGTTCACCCTGGAGACCGGCAATGATGGGGTGAACACGGTGCTCGGCGCGTTCCAGCTGACGTTCCTCACCGTGGGAATCATGGCCATGCTGGCGGCGGCGATCTTCCTGCAATTGTCGCCAAAAGACGGCAAACGCGTGGTCAGCCGCGAGCATGATATCGAGCACTGACCGGCGTCTCGTCTAGAACTTGCGGGGAAATTCCCACGAGACTGGTACACTGCGCGACATTTTGTTTTGCAGAGCCAGTCCCGTGACCACCATCGCCACCGCTTTTAATACTTTGCCCCTGTCCGCCGCCATGCTGGCTAACCTCGACTCGCTGGGTTATGTCGAGATGACGCAGATCCAGGCGCAGAGCTTGCCGGTGATCCTCAAGGGGCTGGACCTGATTGCCCAGGCCAAGACCGGCAGCGGCAAGACCGCCGCCTTCGGTATCGGCCTGCTGAACCCGATCAACCCGCGCTATTTCGGGTGCCAGGCCCTAGTGATGTGCCCGACCCGCGAGCTGGCCGACCAGGTGGCCAAGGAAATCCGTCGCCTGGCCCGCGCCGAAGACAACATCAAGGTGCTGACCCTGTGCGGCGGCGTGTCCCTCGGCCCGCAGATCGCCTCCCTTGAGCACGGCGCCCACGTGATCGTCGGCACCCCGGGCCGCATCCAGCAGCACCTGCGCAAAGGTTCGCTGGTACTGGACGGCTTGAACACGCTGATCCTCGACGAAGCCGACCGCATGCTCGACATGGGTTTCTACGACGCCATCGAAGACATCATCAGCAAGACCCCGGCACGCCGCCAGACCCTGCTGTTCTCGGCCACCTACCCGGTGAGCATCAAGCAACTGGCCTCCAAGTTCATGCGCGCGCCGCAGCAAGTGAAGGCCGAAGCGTTCCACTCCGACGATCAGATCGAACAGCGGTTCTACGAGATCTCGCCGGAAGAACGCATGGACGCCGTGACCAAGGTGCTGGCGCATTTCCGCCCGGCGTCGTGCGTGGCGTTCTGCTTTACCAAGCAGCAAGTGCAGGAAACCGTGGATCACCTGACGTCCAAGGGCATTTCCGCCGTCGGCCTGCACGGTGACCTGGAGCAACGCGACCGTGACCAGGTACTGGCCATGTTCGCCAACCGCAGCACCTCGGTGCTGGTGGCCACCGACGTCGCCGCCCGTGGCCTGGACATCGACTCGCTGGACATGGTGATCAACGTCGAACTGGCCCGCGACTCGGAAATCCACATTCACCGTGTTGGCCGTACCGGTCGCGCGGGAGAGACCGGCCTCGCCATCAGCCTGGTGGCGCCGTCCGAAGCGCACCGCGCCCAGGCCATCGAGCAACTGCAGAAGTCGCCGCTGAACTGGGATCAACTGGACAACCTCAAGCCGCAGAGCGGTGGCCCGCTGCTGCCGGTGATGAGCACGCTGTGCATCGCCGCCGGCCGCAAGGACAAGGTTCGCCCAGGCGACATCCTCGGCGCCCTGACGGGTGACGCCGGCATCCCCGGTGCCCAGGTCGGCAAAATTGCGATCTTTGACTTCCAGGCCTTCGTGGCCGTGGAACGCGGCATCGCCAAGCAGGCGCTGCAGCGCTTGAACGACGGCAAGATCAAAGGCCGTTCGTTGCGCGTGCGGATCCTGTAACACGACCGTTGATCCAATGAAGATCCAATGTGGGAGGGGGCTTGCCCCCGATGGCGGTGTGTCAGTCAGTCCATCTGTTACTGATACACCGCTATCGGGGGCAAGCCCCCTCCCACAGTTTTGATTACATTTCAGATGAATATTTGTATGAGGACATGGCTGTGCGCTCGACCGAAGTTGTGATCATTGGCGCCGGCGCCGCTGGCTTGATGTGCGCACTGACCGCCGCCGGGCGCGGGCGCAAGGTGATGCTGATCGACCATGCGAACAAGGCCGGCAAAAAGATCCTGATGTCCGGTGGTGGCCGCTGCAACTTCACTAATCTGTACACCGAGCCGGCCAACTTCCTCTCGCACAACGCGCACTTCTGCAAGTCGGCGCTGGCGCGCTACACCCAGTGGGATTTCATCGGCTTGGTGGCCAAGCACGGCGTGCCGTACCACGAAAAGAAACTCGGCCAGCTGTTCTGCGACAACAAGTCCAGCGATATCCTCGGCATGCTGCTCGATGAATGCATCCAGACCGGCGTGAGCCTGCACCTGGACACCTCCGTCCAGCAAATCGCCAGGCTCGACAGCGGCTATCAGTTGCACACCACCTTGGGCGAGCTGCACTGCGAGTCCCTGGTGATTGCCACCGGCGGCTTGTCGATACCGACCCTGGGCGCCACCGGTTTCGGCTATCAAGTGGCCAGACAGTTCGGCCATGAACTGCTGCCGACCCGCGCGGGATTGGTGCCGTTCACCATCACCGACCAGCTCAAGGACCTGTGCGGCGAGCTGTCCGGCACCTCGGTGGATTGCCTGGTCAGTTGCAACGGCCAGAGCTTTCGCGAGAACCTGCTGTTTACCCATCGCGGCCTGAGCGGGCCGGCGATTTTGCAGATTTCCTCCTACTGGGAGCCGGGTGACACCGTGGAGATCAATCTGCTGCCCGACCACGACGCCCACGCGTGGCTGCAACAGCAACAGGCCGAGCGTCCCAACAGCGAGTTGAAGACACTGCTGGGCGAGATTTTCACCAAGAAGATGGCCAACCTGCTGGCGGACACCTGGTTCGCGTCCAAGCCGATGAAGCAGTACACCCATGCCGAAATCGCCGAGATCGCCGAGAAGCTCGGCAACTGGCAACTGGTACCGGCGGGCACCGAGGGCTATCGCACGGCCGAGGTGACGCTGGGCGGGGTGGATACGCGGGAAGTGTCGTCCAAGACCATGGAATCCCTGAAAAGCCCCGGGCTGTACTTCATCGGTGAAGTGCTGGATGTGACCGGTCACCTGGGCGGGTTCAATTTCCAGTGGGCCTGGGCTTCGGGCTACGCAGCCGCGCAATATGCCTGAAGGGTGTACTCGGTCAAATGTGGGAGGGGGCTTGCCCCCGATGGCGGTGTATCAGTCACCTGATGAGCTGGCTGACACACTGCTATCGGGGGCAAGCCCCCTCCCACATTGACTGCATTCCACATTGAGAATGGGTGTGCGGGAATAATTTTCTGTTGGATGTGATCACCACCCTTGCCGTGGCGTCCTTGATAGCTCAATTTAGCGACAACGTCCCGGAAGACTCCAGACTTCATGTCATCGACCTCGTTCAAGCAGTCCCTGCGACGCCTGTGGGCACTGGATAAATTCAGCTACAGCATTCGGGTATTCATCGCCCTGACCGGCAGCATGGCGCTGTGCTGGTATCAGGATGAAATGACGCTGCTGATCCCGCTGTTCCTGGGGATTATCGCCAGCGCCCTGGCCGAGACCGATGACAGTTGGCAAGGCCGTCTCAACGCCCTGGCGGTGACGCTGGTGTGTTTCAGCATCGCCGCGCTGTCGGTGGAGCTGCTGTTTCCCTACCCCTGGATTTTCGCGGCCTCCCTGGCCCTGGCCACGTTCGGCCTGACCATGCTCGGCGCGCTCGGCGAACGCTATGGCGCGATTGCCTCGGCCACGTTGATCCTGTCGGTCTACACCATGATCGGCGTGGACCAGCGCGGCGGTGCCGTCAGTGATTTCTGGCACGAGCCGCTGCTGCTGGTGGCGGGCGCGGCCTGGTACGGCGTGCTGTCGGTGCTGTGGCAGGCGCTGTTTTCCAACCAGCCGGTGCAGCAGAGCCTGGCGCGGTTGTTCCGCGAGCTGGGACGTTACCTGAAGCTCAAATCTGCGTTGTTCGAGCCGATCCGCCAACTGGATGTGGAAGCACGCCGCCTGGAACTGGCCCAGCAGAATGGCCGCGTGGTCGCGGCGTTGAATGCGGCCAAGGAAATCATCCTGCACCGCGTCGGCAATGGCCGGCCCGGCTCGAAGGTCAGCCGCTACCTGAAGCTGTACTTTCTGGCCCAGGACATCCACGAGCGTGCCAGTTCGTCCCACTACCCGTATAACGCACTGGCCGACGCGTTCTTCCACAGCGACGTGCTGTTCCGCTGCCAACGCCTGCTGCGCCAGCAGGGCAAGGCCTGCCAGGCCCTGGCCGAGTCGATCCAACTGCGCCAGCCGTTCATTTATGACGACAGCTTTGCCGAAGCCCTGGGCGATTTGAATGCCTCCCTGGAACACCTGCGCATCCAGAGCAACCCGGCCTGGCGCGGTTTGCTGCGCTCGTTGCGCGCCCTGGCCGCCAACCTGTCGACCCTCGACCGCCTGCTCGGCGACGCAAGCAACCCCGACGCCCTGGCCGACGCCACCGACAGCAACCTGCTGGACCGTGCCCCACGCAACCTCAAGGAAATGTGGACGCGCCTGCGCACCCAGCTCACGCCCACCTCGCTGCTGTTTCGCCACGCCTTGCGCCTGTCCCTGGCATTGACCGTCGGCTACGCCACCCTGCATGCCATCCATGCCTCCCAGGGTTACTGGATCATCCTCACCACGCTGTTTGTTTGCCAACCGAACTACGGGGCGACGCGCCGCAAGCTCGGCCAGCGGATCATCGGCACCGCCATCGGCCTGACCGTGGCCTGGGCGCTGTTCGACCTGTTCCCAAACCCGGTGGTGCAGTCGATGTTCGCCATCGCCGCCGGCCTGGTGTTCTTTATCAACCGCACCACGCGCTACACCCTGGCCACGGCGGCGATCACCCTGATGGTGCTGTTCTGTTTCAACCAGGTGGGCGATGGCTACGGACTGTTCCTGCCACGCCTGTTCGATACCTTGCTCGGCAGCCTGATCGCGGGCCTGGCGGTGTTCCTGTTCCTGCCGGACTGGCAAGGCCGGCGCCTGAACAAAGTGCTGGCCAACACCCTGACCTGCAACAGCATTTACCTGCGCCAGATCATGCAGCAGTACGCCGCCGGCAAGAGCGACGACCTGGCTTACCGCCTGGCCCGTCGCAACGCGCACAACGCCGATGCGGCGCTGTCCACCACCCTGGCGAATATGCTGATGGAGCCTGGGCACTTTCGTAAGGAGGCCGACGTCGGCTTCCGCTTCCTGGTGCTCTCGCACACGCTGCTCAGCTATTTGTCGGGCCTTGGCGCGCACCGCGATACCCAACTGCCGGCCGACGTGCGCGAACAGTTGATCGCAGGCGCGGGCAACAGCCTGGCAGCGAGCATCGATGAGATCGCCACGGGGCTGGCGAACAAACAGCCGATTGCGATCCAGAGCGATGATGAGGAAGCACTGGCCGCGCAGCTTGAGCAGATGCCGGATGAGATCGATGAGGGCCAGCGGCTGGTGCAGACGCAGTTGGCGTTGATTTGTCGGCAGTTGGGGCCGTTGCGTACGTTGGCGGCGCACTTGATCAAGGATACCAGCGCGGCTTAGGCCGCTATCGGGGGCAAGCCCCCTCCCACATTTGACGGTGTTCACAAATCAAAAGTGTGGGAGGGGGCTTGCCCCCGGTGAGGCCTGCACAGACGCTACATCCCATGGGCCTTCATCAACTTCGCATAACTGCCATCCGCCTTCATCCTGGCGATCTCCCGATCAAAGCCGGCAACGATCTGCGCATGCTCGGGGTTCTTCAGGCTGACCAGGATATGCAGGCTGTTCTCGCTCAGCGGCTCGCCCACGAACTCCACGGCGCTGCGCACCCTGGGCGACTCGCGCGCCAGGTAGTAACGCGCCACGAACTCATCCTCCAGGGTCAGGCGCACACGTTTTGCCGCCAGCATCCGCACGGCCATGGCAAAGTTATGCACCGGCACTTTCTGTAGCAGCGCATCCTGGTCGAACGCCGCCGAATAGGCATAACCACGCACCACGGCGATGCTTTCGCCGTGCAACTGTTGCAGGTCCTGATAATCGACAGGGTCGTCGCGGCGCTTGATAAAGCGCACGCGGTTGACCAGATATTGCGCGGAAAACTCACCCAACTGCGTGCGCTCATCGTTGTACCAGGCGTTGATCAGCACATCGTAGCGCCCATCGCCTATGCCCTTGAGCGCGCGCGCCCAAGGCACCTGCTCAAAATCACTCGCGTACCCGGCCCGAGCCAGCGCGGTGCTGACAATATCCGTAGCCAGCCCGCCGTTGATCAGCGTGACATCGGTAAACGGCGGCCAACCGTCCGCCACCAGGCGCAAACGCTGCGCCAATACCGGTTGAGCCAGCAACAACACTGCAATCAAAGCAACGGCACGAGACAATCGCGGCATGCTTAAAATCCTTGGCGGGCAGGCGATGGCCTGATAACAGTAGCTCATCAATGAGCCGGCATTGGTTATTGCACAAAGAAGTCAGGCACGCATGCACTGAATGATGGCAAATTGACGCCATTCACAAAAATGACCGGCTTTGGACAGCAGCGCCGGTCGCACTTACTATCCCTGCCAAGCCTTTGACAAGAGCGCACCTCATGACGGTCGATTGGATCTGCAGACATCACGACGATCTGGGCAAGGAACAGCTGTACGCCATCCTGCGCCTGCGCGGCGAAGTGTTCGTGGTTGAGCAACAGTGTGTTTACCAGGACATCGACGGGCAGGACCTGTCCGGCGATACCCACCACCTGATGGCCTGGAAAGCGGATGAGCTGGTGGCCTACCTGCGGCTGCTCGACCCGGAGTCACAGGGCGGCGATGTGGTGATTGGCCGGGTGATCGTTGCGCCGTCGGCGCGGGGCACCGGGCTGGGGCATTTGATGATGGAAGAGACCCTCAAGCAGATCGAGGAGATCTGGCCCGAGACACCGATCTTCCTGTCGGCCCAGGCGCATTTGCAGGGGTATTACGGGCGGTATGGGTTTGTGGTGGAGGGTGAGGAATATCTGGAGGACGATATTCCACATATTGGTATGCGGCGGGCTTGAGGGCCTCATCGGGGGCAAGCCCCCTCCCACACTTGATGTGTGAATACATTCAAATGTGGGAGGGGGCTTGCCCCCGATAGCGCCAGCCCAGACACCGCATCACTCAGGGATAACCCAACACCCGCTTGACCGCCGCAAGATTGGCCTCGATCCACCCCCGATCAATCGCCCCCCACTCACGAATCCGATAACCCCCGGCGTGATTGCGCGCCCCCTCTTCCTGCTCGAACTCACACACGATATCCAGGTCAGCCAACGCCGCAATCGTGTCCTGCGCCGTGCGCCGCGGCATACCGGTCACTTCAGTCAGCGCCGGGACGCTGCTGGCCAGCCCGCTGTCGATCAGGTACGCCACATACAAGCGACGGTAAAAGCTGCTCTTGGTCTTGCTCACATCCATGGTCAATCGCCTTGTAATTGGGGCTTGCCCTGCAAATCGCGCCAGGTCAGGTACACCCGCAGGTCGAATTCCACTTGGTGGTAGCCCGGCATCATGTGTTCACAGAGTTTATAGAACGCCTTGTTGTGGTCCGACTCCTTGAAGTGAGCCAGTTCGTGCACCACGATCATGCGCAGAAATTCGGGGGCCGCCTCCTTGAACAGCGAGGCGATGCGGATCTCTTTCTTGGACTTGAGATTGCCGCCCTGCACCCGGGAAATCGTGGTGTGCAAACCCAGGGCGCGGTGGGTCAGGTCCAGGCGGTTATCGAACAGCACCTTGTCGATCGACGGTGCATTGCGCAGGTGTTCCTGCTTCAAGGCCAGGGCGTAGCTGTACAGGGCCTTGTCGCTCTGCACGGCGTGGCGCTCGGGGTAACGCTGCTCCAGGTAGGCGCCCAACTGGTCCTTGGCGATCAATTGGCGCACTTGTTCCTGAAGGGCGGCGGGATAGGCCTGAAGGTATTTCAACGCGGTCATGGGGGCTGCAATGTGATTCGGACGGCCGCCAGTGTAGCGAATTCACAGCGCGTGAGGGTGCGACCAACCGACGACGTCCTCGGCCATCAGCGGTGCCGCCGCCCAGGTGCCCTGGATCAATGAACACCCGTTGGCCTTGAGCCACTGCGCCTGTTCGAGGGTCTGCACGCCTTCGGCGATCACCAGCACCTCAAAATGCCCGCACAGCTCGATGATGCTGCGCGCCATTGCGGCATCCCGCGCGGAGCCTGGCAATCGGGCCACCAATTGCGGGTCAAGCTTGAGGGTGTCGAACGCCAGGTCGCGCAGGTGGGCCAGGGAACAGCGACCCGCGCCAAAGTCATCCAGGGCGATACGCACCCCCAGCTCACGCAACAATGTGAGTTGCTTGGTCGATTCCTCAAGGTTGCTCATCAGGCAGTCTTCACTGATTTCCACCTCCAGTTGCCGCCCCTGCAAACCGTGCCGTTCGAGGACCTGCCGCAGTTGGCCGACCAGGTTGGGCGTATTGAACTGGCTGCTGCTCAGGCTCACGCTCAACACCAGCTCATCATCGAAAGACGCTTGCCAGACCTGGCGCTGGGCAGCGACCTGCTGGTAAATCCAACTGCTCAACTGGCTGATCAGCCGCGCCTCTTCCAGCAGCGGCAGGAACAATCCCGGCGGCACGTCACCGACACTCGGGTGCTGCCAGCGCAGCAACGCCTCGACACCCCGCAAGCGCCCGTCCACCAGCGACACTTGGGGCTGGTACACCAGGACGAAATCCTTGTTTTGAATCGCGGTGCGCACACTGTCTTCAAGCATCAGGCGCGAGCGGGCTCGACCGTTCATTTCATGGTCGTAATAGCGATATTGCTGACGGCCGGCGCGCTTGGCTTCGTACATGGCGATGTCCGCCGCGCGCAGCAGGCCGCTCAGGTCCGAGCCGCAGTCCGGGAAGGTCGCGATACCGATGCTGACGCCGAGCATCACCTCCAAACCGTCGACCTGCTGGCACACCGACACCCGCTCGATCAGTTTTTCCGCAATCTTCGCCGCCTGCTCCGGGAATTCCAGCTCCAGCAATGCCGTGAACTCATCCCCGCCCATGCGCCCAAGAATGTCGTAGGAGCGCAGGCACGCCTGCATCTGCTCGGACACCCAGCGCAGCACGCGATCGCCGGCGTCGTGGCCCAGGGTGTCGTTGACGCGCTTGAAGCCATCCAGGTCCAGGTACAGCAGCACCAGCGACTGCTCATTGCGCTCGCTGCGCGACAACATGCTCTCCACCGTCTGGTGGAAGCCCCGACGATTGAGCAGCCCGGTCAACGGGTCGGTCACCGCCTGGAACTCCAACTGCTGGTGCAGGTGGCGCACCTCGGACATGTCCAGCACCGTCACCACCATTGCCTTCTGCTCTGCGGGCAAGGGTGCGCAGGACAACGCCACCGGCACCTGTTGACCGCGACTGGTGCGCAAAATAGCGTCGTGCAAGCGCCACGTTTCGCCTTTGCAATACGCCTCGTACATCGGGAACCCCAGCCAGGCCGGCACATGGGGCTTTTGCAGGAAACTCAGGAAACTCTCGCCCTGCAACTCGGCCATGGTGGCATTGAGCAACCTTGAGATAGCCGGGTTGGCGTACTGGATCACGCTGCCCTCGCCCACCACCAGAATCCCTTCGGCGGCGTTGTCCAATACCGAGGCATTGAAGGCGCGGGCGGCCTCCAGGTCATGGCTCAACCGCTGCAGCTCACGGCGATTACGCTGATGTTCCAGCAGTGCCTGTACCTTGGGCTTGAGAATATGCGGGTCGAAGGGTTTGAACAGGTAGTCGATCGCACCGCTGGCGTAGCCCTGGAGCACCGCGTCGGGGGACTGGGCATTGGCCGAGAGAAAGATGATCGGCGTCATGCTCGTGCGCTGGCTGCCGCGCATCAGACGGGCCACCTCGAAGCCATCCATACCGGGCATCCGCACGTCCAGCAACACCAGGTCGACGTCATGCTCCAGCAGCAACTCCAGGGCCTGCAAACCGGAAGTCGCGGTAATCACTCGCCAGTCTTCACGCTGTAACACGGCACGCATGCTGACGAGATTTTCCGGGTAGTCATCGACCACCAGGAGAACTGAACTACCGTCGCCGAGGTTTGAAGCGCAATCCATGCTACGTCTCTTCCTTAAGGAACTGCACCGGTCACTTCGGGTACTCAAAACCGGACAAATAATGAGGCCTCACTCTAGCCCCGGGAATATAAAAGCAGAAGTAACGTCGGTGCCATCATCGCGCCAAACCCCGGGAAGCCGACTAACGGTAAGGCGCTACAGCCCGCGTACCATGGGCAACATGGCTTTTTGGCATTCCTCTGACGCCAATAAATCGCCAGCCAGCGTTTAACAAGTGGGTTAACACCACCTATAAAGAACCTGTGCAGCCCTCGGGCTAAAGCGTTCACCCCTCGTCAAAAGGCCAACACCATGATCGACCTTTCCACCTGGAACCTGAGCATTCCGGTCGGCTCCCCGCCCACGACCATCGAAACCCCGAAGCTGCTCAGCGGCTTCAATGACCAGTACTTCCAGGCCGAAGGCAGCGATGTGCAGTTCTGGACGCCCGTCACCGGCACCCGCACCGAAAACGCCATCTACCCGCGCAGCGAACTGCGCGAAACCTACGCCGACGGGCGCCTGCGCAACTGGACCTACCCCGAGGCCGACAACTTCCTGCGCGCCACGCTCACCGTCAACCAGGTGCCGTCCAGCGGCAAGGTCGTGATCGGCCAGATCCATGCCTATGACAGCCAGAAACCCCTGATCAAGCTGGAGTACCAATTCAAGGAAAAAACCCAGACCGGCAACATCGTCGCCAAAGTGCGCATGCGCCCGGATGAATCCGAAAGCAGGGTCATCACGGTCGCCTCCAACGTGCCCCTGGAGAAGAGCTTTACCTATGTGATCAACCTCAACAAGGCCGGATTGCTCAGCGTGAACGCGGCCGACAGCGAGTGGAATGATCGCATCGGCGCGGCCTGGGGCGACAAGCCGCTGTACTTCAAGGCGGGGGTGTATGTGCAGGACAACAGTGGGGACAGCAAGGAAGGCGCACGGGTGACGTTTGCCAAGTTGGATATTGATCACGAGTAAAACGGATCGGCCCAGCTTATGCAGGCAAGGTCTGATAAACCCAGGGACCGTTCCCAGGCCTTGAATCCACTGCAGTCCACCTGTGGGAGGGGGCTTGCCCCCGATGGCGGTGGGCCAGTCACCCACTCCGTTTGCTGACACACCGCAATCTTGCGGGTTTTCCACAAGCCTTAATGCAAAGGCTTTACCACCGGCTTGCGTCGCATACCCGACGCCACCGAGTCGTGTAACGCCATCGCACGGCCCGCGTCCCACTCCTTGCGCATTGTGGAAAAAAGCTCAACATCAACTCGCGTCTGATGGGCGCCAAGCGCCTCGGACATCGCGTCTGCAATACGCTCGATGATCACGCCTGGGGCTGCTACACCGCAGTGCTTGCGACCAAACTCAATCAGTTGCTGACGGTCAGGGTACGCCTTGGTTTTGTTCATCTTGATTGCCAACGTGCGATCAACCAATGCCTGGCCGGATTTCGGATTGTAGTGTTCATAGGCCGTGGTGGTTGTGACATCGAACACAGGCGCCAACTGCGCGGTTTCGGGGGAGCCCGGATGGGTATAGAGTACGCCGAAATTTTTCAGATGGGCATCGCCGTTGCGCACCATGACCGACAGGCAAATCATAGAGAAAAAACGTTCGAGCTCACGCAACACATCGCCCTGGCCGCAAACCTCGCGGATCACCGCGGCGAGCGTTTCGTAACTTTGGGAATATTTGTAGTTGTCGTGAGGATCCTTGTTCAATCCCAGCAATACAGCCATGTCCTCAAAGCCCAACCTGCCGGACGGTGTCAGATCAAAGCGCTCCATGACAAAAAGATCACCACTGTCGGAGAGCCAGAAACGCGGCGTTTCCAAGCCGCAAAGGCGAGCTGCTTCTAAACAGAGGAATTCGTTTTGCGCCAGGTGGGGATATTCATCTGCGCCGGATTTTACAATCAGGTCAGAGCTGAGCATGGTTTTGCGGTTGCCTTTGAGCTTGTCCAGATCAGGCACCAGCACCTTGGGCTGCACTCCCGAAATACCTGATTCAAAATAGGTGTCTACCAGGAAATCGAACACACCCTGCGAGCCCTGTGCTGACAATATCTCCTGCAATCCCACCTGAGCTTTAACAGGGACCGATGCTTCTACAGGATTCTCATAACTCAGCCGACCAATCTGGTTGCCTCCAATGATCGACAGCAGGCGCATTTCGTCCACCTGCATATGCTTGGCCATGCGGCGCTTGATTTGATCAGCCAGAAAACCTTCGGGCACATTCATATCGAAAATTGGATGCAGAACATTACTGACCGTAGGCGTCGGGTCGTAAGGCATGACCAATGACACCTCACGAGACGCCTCGGCCGACGCATAGGCGAATGAAAACTGCGACCCCTCGGACAGTTCACCCGCATTGCCTTGAGGTGTGGCAATGTTAAGCCGCTTGATTTTACTCATCGTGCTCAACCAGTTCGGCAAGGGATTTGAGATCGATTCGCCGGTCAACCACTTCCAATGCCATTCCCAACGCCATAATCACCCTGAAGGCGGTGTACATGGCAACGTTTTCCCCTGCTTCCAGGTCGATGATGGTTTTACGGCTGCACCGCGCTTTTTCCGCGAGTTGCTGCTGACTGTAGTGCTTCGCCCGGCGCAATTGCCTGATCCGCTCGCCAAAAGCCGGGGGAGTAGTGATGAGCAAAATGTCACCTATACAGAACTTTTAATGAAATTAATCTGATTATGTCCGTTATAACGGACATTTCAATCACCATACGTCTGATGCAATTGCCGACGAGCGTCTGCTCACGAGTAACGGATTGGCCTCAATGCGAGTAGGCCATGCCCGATGAGCGCGAGGATAAGTCCAGACGCTTGAATACCCTGTGGGAGGGGGCTTGCCCCCGATAGCGGTGGGCCAGCCGCCGACTGTGCATGCTGACACTCCGCAATCGGGGGCAAGCCCCCTCCCACAGTTGTCCTGCCTGGCCTGAGAGGCCGGTGTTCGTCCTACAGTACCGTTGCGGCCAGACAGATGGCCGCTTATAGTTCGCTCCGTCGCTGGCATTGATCGGCGACAGGGTTTCGCAGCCCTACAGAGTTAATTCCGCATCCGTCAAAACAGCCCAGGCTCCCAGCCGAAGGTCGTCTTTGTTATGGCGGCTGTGCGTGGGAGACCTTCGGGTCTGCCGGGTCTTAACTCCTCGGTCTGCGAACCCGCGTACAGCTGCCACCCAATTTGTTTCGCAGCAAACGGTGGCTATTCTTCTTTCGAGTTAAGGATTTGCCATGAACAACCAACTTCCGCCCCGCCGTTTTTATCCCTGCACTGAGTCCGCGACCGATTCGCCCGTTCTCTTGATAGACAGCAACGCCCCACTGCTAGACCTCCACGCCTGCCTGCGCGAACGCCTCAACGCCGCCCTCGAACACCTCAACCTCATGGCCTGCTCCAGCCTGCCGGACTTCGCCGAGCGCGACCTGAACAACGCGGCCAATACCGCACGCATTCTGGTGCAGGATGTGAGTGATGTGTTTCGAGTGATTGAACAGCGTGGTTTAGATACGCCCCACGCCGCCTGATCAAACCCAAGGCAAAAAAAAGCCCGCATCGCTGCGGGCTTCCTTAGTTAAACGCTTAAGACTCAGTTCACCTTAGCGTTCAACTCACCCTTCAAATACCGCTGATACATAGCCTCCAAAGAAATCGGCTTGATCTTCGAAGCATTACCGGCAGTACCAAATGCTTCATAACGCGCGATACACACATCACGCATCGCAGTCACGGTCGCACCGAAGAATTTACGCGGGTCGAATTCGCTCGGGTTGGTGGCCATCAGGCGACGCATCGCACCGGTGGAGGCCAGGCGCAGGTCGGTGTCGATGTTGACCTTGCGCACGCCGTACTTGATGCCTTCGACGATTTCTTCAACCGGTACGCCGTAGGTTTCCTTGATGTCGCCGCCGTACTGGTTGATGATCGCCAGCCACTCTTGCGGTACCGAGGAAGAGCCGTGCATCACCAGGTGGGTGTTGGGGATGCGTTTGTGGATTTCCTTGATACGATCAATCGCCAGCACGTCGCCGGTAGGCGGCTTGGTGAACTTGTAGGCGCCGTGGCTGGTGCCGATGGCGATGGCCAGGGCGTCGACCTGGGTCTTCTTGACGAAGTCCGCAGCCTCTTCCGGATCGGTCAGCATCTGGCTGTGGTCGAGCACGCCTTCGGCGCCGATGCCATCTTCTTCACCGGCCATGCCGGTTTCCAGGGAGCCCAGGCAGCCCAGTTCGCCTTCTACCGACACGCCGCAGGCATGAGCCATGGCCACGGTTTGCTGGGTCACGCGTACGTTGTACTCGTAATCGGTCGGGGTCTTGCCGTCCTCGCCCAGGGAGCCGTCCATCATCACCGAGCTGAAGCCCAGTTGGATGGAGCGCTGGCACACGTCAGGGCTGGTGCCGTGGTCCTGGTGCATGCACACCGGGATGTGCGGGAATTCTTCAATGGCGGCAAGGATCAGGTGGCGCAGGAACGGCGCGCCGGCGTATTTGCGGGCACCGGCCGAAGCCTGGACGATCACGGGGGAGTCGGTCTTGTCAGCGGCTTCCATGATGGCGCGCATCTGCTCAAGGTTGTTGACGTTAAAGGCTGGAACGCCGTAGCCGAACTCGGCTGCGTGGTCCAGCATTTGACGCATGCTGATAAGTGCCATTGTGTTGTCTCTCCCGATCGAGGGTCGTTAATCGTGCAAGCCTGCCGTAGCGGCGGCTGCTATTCAAGTTATTGCAGATCAAGGGGTTGAGCTTGAGCTGCTGAATCGTTATTGCTGGTGTAGCCGACTCAAATTCCAAGTTGAAACCGAATCAATGTGGGAGGGGGCTTGCTCCCGATAGCGGTCAGCCTGACACCCAAGTGCTGACTGACACACCGCAATCGGGGGCAAGCCCCCTCCCACATTTGGATCTCATCTCATGACAGATCTCAGTTGGCCTTGCAGCCGCGCCCAATCAAATCATCCGTGGCCACCCAATACACCAGGCCTTCCTCACCCTTGGTGTGAAAGGCCAGCTGGCCGTCGCTGTACAGCGCGCCCGATGCCGCCACGTCCTGCTTGAGGCGGTAAACCTGATCCGAACCACCGAGACGTACATCCACCTCGCTGCGGTCCTGATTGACAAAGCGCCAGTTGACCTCGGCCTTGCTGTCGCAGGTCCAGGTGGTCCACTTGTCTGCAGGCTCAGCCTTGTCGAACATGCTCATGCTGCTGCAACCGGCCAACAAGGCCAGGGTTGCCAGGGCGAAAACGCCTTTCATTGCCAATCCTCGCAGGGCGACCAGGGGCCGCCGTTGCTGTGGGTTAGTGGATCAGACCCGTCATGGGCAACCCTGTTCCTGACCGTTGGGCGCGGAGTCGTATTTCTCCAGCCGTTCGTTGCCGATGCGCTTGTTGATCACCGGCATGGTCTCGGCTTGCCAGTCAGCCTGGTAGCAGCTTTTTTTAAGCGGTGCCGAGGCCTTTTCCGCCTCGGGCGCCGCACTCGGCGTGCTGCCGCAGCCGGCCAACAGGCCCGCTGCGATCACCAGTGCCAACGACTTGATCATGGGAACGCTCCTTTTCCTGATCACGCGCGCCTTAACCCTTGGCCCGGGTTTCCAGCACTTCCACGGCCGGCAGTACCTTGCCCTCGACGAATTCAAGGAACGCACCGCCACCAGTAGAAATGTAGGAGATCTGATCAGCAACGCCATATTTATCGATGGCCGCCAGGGTGTCACCGCCGCCGGCGATGGAAAATGCGGAGCTTTCAGCAATGGCTTTGGCCAATACTTTGGTGCCATTGCCGAATTGGTCGAATTCGAAGACGCCGACCGGGCCATTCCACAGGATGGTCTGGGAAGCTTTCAACAGTTCAGCGAAGTTGGCTGCGGTTTGCGGGCCGATGTCCAGGATCATGTCGTCGTCGGCCACGTCAGCGATCAGCTTGACGGTCGCTTCGGCGCTTTCAGCGAATTCCTTGGCGACCACCACGTCCACCGGCAGCGGCACGCTGACTTTGGCGGCGATGGCGCGGGCGGTGTCCAGCAGGTCCGGCTCGTACAGGGACTTGCCCACCGGGTGACCCGCTGCAGCCAGGAAGGTGTTGGCGATGCCGCCGCCGACGATCAACTGGTTGCAGATCTGGCTGAGGCTGTTGAGCACGTCCAGCTTGGTGGAGACCTTGGAACCCGCGACGATGGCGGCCATCGGTTGTGCCGGAGCGCCCAGGGCCTTGCCCAACGCATCCAGCTCAGCCGCCAGCAGCGGGCCGGCCGCCGCGACCTTGGCGAACTTGGCCACGCCGTGGGTCGAGCCTTCGGCGCGGTGGGCGGTGCCAAAGGCGTCCATCACGAACACGTCGCACAAAGCTGCGTATTGCTGGGCCAGTTCGTCGCTGTTCTTTTTCTCGCCCTTGTTGAAGCGCACGTTTTCGAACAGCACGATGTCGCCGGCTTTCACGTCCACGCCACCCAGATAATCTGCGACCAACGGCACGTCACGGCCCAGGGCCTTGCTCAGGTACTCGGCGACCGGCTTGAGGCTGTTTTCGGCGGAAAACTCGCCTTCGGTCGGGCGGCCCAGGTGGGAGCAGACCATCACGGCCGCGCCTTTTTCCAGGGCCAGCTTGATGGTCGGCAGCGAGGCCAGGATTCGCGCATCGCTGGTGACAACACCGTCCTTGACTGGGACGTTGAGGTCTTCGCGAATCAGTACGCGCTTACCTTGCAGATCGAGGTCGGTCATCTTCAACACGGTCATGGGTCGCAGTTCCTGAGTTACTGTTGAGGTTGTTTAGCGGCGATGTGCAGATAGTGTTCTGCCACATCAAGCATGCGGTTGGCAAAGCCCCATTCGTTGTCGAACCAGGCCAGAATGTTCACCAGCCTCGGGCCGGAAACGCGGGTCTGGCTGGCATCGACAATGGCCGAATGCGGGTCATGGTTGAAATCACAACTGGCGTGCGGCAACTCGGTGTAGGCCAGCAGGCCTTTGAGCGGGCCGCGGGTGGCGGCGTCGCGCAGGATCCGGTTGACCTCCGTCGCATCGGTGTCGCTGACGGTTTGCAGGGTGATGTCCAGGCAAGACACATTCACCGTCGGCACCCGTACGGCTTTGGCCTGGATTCGTCCGGCAAGTTCCGGCAACAGTCGCTCGATGCCGCGGGCCAAGCCGGTGGACACCGGAATCACCGACTGGAATGCCGAGCGCGTGCGGCGCAGGTCTTCATGATGATAGGCGTCGATCACCGGCTGGTCGTTCATTGCCGAGTGAATCGTGGTGATCGACACGTAATCGATGCCGATCGCCTGATCCAGCAGGCGCAACAACGGCACGCTGCAGTTGGTGGTGCACGACGCATTGGACACCAGCAGCTCAGCGCCGGTCAGGCAATCCTGGTTGATGCCGTAGACGATGGTGGCGTCGACATCGGCCTCGCTGGCCATCGGCTGGGAAAACAGCACGCGCGGTGCGCCGGCGTCGAGAAAACGCTGGCCGTCGGCACGGGTGTTATAGACACCGGAACATTCCAGCACCAGGTCGACGCCCAGTGCTTTCCAGTCGATGCCTTCAGGGGTGGCGCTGCGCAAGACCTGCACGCAGCTGCCATTAATATGCAGACAATCACCTTCGATCCGCACTTCGCCGGGGAAACGGCCGTGGGTGGAGTCAAAGCGTGTCAGGTATTCGATGCTGGCCATGTCGGCCAGATCGTTGATCGCGACAATTTCAAACCCGGCCGCCGCCCCTCGTTCGAACAGCGCACGCAAGACGCAACGACCAATGCGGCCGTAGCCGTTGAGTGCAACTTTGTAGGGACGCGGTTGGGGCATGGGGTTCTCGCATTGTGGGCGACACAAACTGTAGGAGCGAGCTTGCTCGCGAAGAACTTGAGAGCGCCGCGTTAAACCAGAAACGCTGCGTTATCGTTGACGATCTTCGCGAGCAAGCTCGCTCCTACAGTAGAGGCGGTGGCCAGTGGGCCACCGCGTTAGCGCCTTAGTCTTCCAGCAGTTCTTCAGCCTGACCCAGAATGTTTTCCAGGGTGAAACCGAACTCTTCGAACAAGGCTGGCGCCGGCGCCGACTCACCGTAGGTGGTCATGCCGATCACGCGGCCTTCCAGGCCCACGTACTTGTACCAGTAGTCAGCGTGGGCCGCTTCGACAGCGATACGCGCGCTGACCTGCAACGGCAGTACCGATTGCTTGTAGCCGGCGTCCTGGGCTTCGAACACGCTGGTGCACGGCATGGACACAACGCGAACGTTGCGACCTTGCGCGGTCAGCTTGTCGTAGGCCTGGACGGTCAGGCCCACTTCGGAACCGGTGGAGATCAGGATCAGTTCCGGCTCGCCGATGCAGTCCTTGAGCACATAACCACCACGGCTGATGTCGGCGATCTGCGCGTCGGTCCGCACCTGGTGCTGCAGGTTCTGACGCGAGAAGATCAGCGCCGAAGGGCCGTCCTTGCGCTCGATGGCGTGCTTCCAGGCCACGGCGGATTCCACCGCGTCGGCGGGGCGCCAGCAATCCAGGTTCGGCGTGGTGCGCAGGCTGGTCAGTTGCTCGACCGGCTGGTGCGTCGGGCCGTCTTCACCCAGGCCGATGGAGTCGTGGGTGTACACATGGATCACACGCTTCTTCATCAGCGCGGCCATGCGTACGGCGTTACGCGCGTATTCCATGAACATCAGGAAGGTCGCGCCGTAAGGCACCAGGCCACCGTGCAGGGACACGCCGTTCATGATGGCGCTCATGCCGAACTCACGCACGCCGTAGTACATGTAGTTACCGCTGGCGTCTTCAGCCGACACGCCTTTGCAGCCTTTCCACAGGGTCAGGTTAGAGCCGGCCAGGTCGGCCGAACCGCCAAGGAACTCCGGCAGCAACGGACCGAAGGCGTTCAGGGTGTTCTGGCTGGCTTTACGGCTGGCGATGGTCTCGCCCTTGGCCGCGACTTCGGCGATGTAGGCCGAGGCTTTTTCCGAGAAGTCGGCAGGCAGGTCACCGGCCAGGCGGCGTACCAGTTCATTGGCCAGCTCCGGGAATTCGGCGGAGTAGGCAGCGAAACGCTGGTCCCACTCGGCTTCGGCGGCCAGGCCTTTTTCTTTGGCATCCCATTCGGCGTAGATATCAGCCGGGATTTCAAACGGGCCGTGGGTCCACTTCAGCGCTTCACGGGTCAGGGCGATTTCCGCGTCACCCAGTGGGGCGCCGTGGCAGTCTTCCTTGCCTTGCTTGTTCGGCGAACCGAAACCGATGGTGGTCTTGCAGCAGATCAGGGTCGGCTGCGCGCTCTTGCGGGCGGTGTCGATGGCGATCTTGATTTCTTCCGGATCGTGACCGTCGACGTTGCGGATTACCTGCCAGTTGTAGGCTTCGAAACGCTTGGGGGTGTCATCGGTGAACCAGCCTTCGACTTCGCCGTCGATGGAGATGCCGTTGTCATCGTAGAAGGCAATCAGCTTGCCCAGGCCCAGCGTGCCGGCCAGGGAGGCGACTTCGTGGGAAATGCCTTCCATCATGCAGCCATCACCCAGGAACACATAGGTGTGGTGGTCGACGATGTCATGGCCGGGGCGGTTGAACTGCGCGCCCAGGACTTTTTCCGCCAGCGCGAAGCCGACAGCGTTGGCCAGGCCCTGGCCCAGGGGACCGGTGGTGGTCTCGACGCCTGGGGTGTAGCCGAATTCAGGGTGGCCGGGGGTGCGGCTGTGCAGTTGACGGAAGCTTTTCAAGTCGTCGATGGTGACGTCATAGCCGGTCAGGTGCAGCAGCGAATAGATCAACATCGAGCCGTGGCCGTTGGACAGCACGAAGCGGTCACGGTCGGCGAACGACGGGTTGCTCGGGTTGTGTTTCAGGTAGTCACGCCAAAGTACCTCGGCGATATCCGCCATGCCCATCGGGGCACCGGGATGGCCGCTGTTGGCTTTTTGCACGGCATCCATGCTGAGGGCACGAATGGCGTTGGCACGCTCACGACGGCTGGGCATCGCTGATCTCCTGGGGGCTTGAATAAGGAAACGGAAAAAAGGACCGGCATTTTCCCTCAGCCACCGCCTGCGGGCAATGACAGATAGTCACTTGAGCAGGTTTTTCCCGCGGTTTGCGCGCCGATCCCTTGCACAATTGCGCTGCGGGTTCGTCTAAAGGCAATAGCGGCTGCTTATAACCGCCACTTATCGATCAATATCAAAACTTTTTGATATTGGCCTTGCGGCGAGTACCACCCGTCTCTAGACTGCTGGCCTTATGAACCTACCCGTGCCCTCCCTGCTTCCCGCCGACAGCGATGAACTGGCAGCCCTTTGCAAGGCTGCGGGTGATCCGTTGCGCTTGAACGTATTGCGCGCACTGGCCAATGATTCATTCGGGGTACTGGAACTGGCGCAGATCTTCGCCATCGGCCAGTCCGGCATGAGCCATCACTTGAAGGTACTGGCCCAGGCCGACCTGGTGGCCACTCGCCGCGAAGGCAATGCGATTTTTTACCGCCGCGCCCTGCCCCACACCGAGTTGCTCGGCGGCAAATTGCACGCGGCGCTGCTCGAAGAAGTCGACAACCTGGGCCTGCCCGGCGCTGTGCAAGCGCGGATCGCCCAGGTGCATGGGCAACGTGCTGCCGCCAGCCAGGACTTTTTCTCCCGGGTCGCCGACAAGTTTCGTGCCCAGCAGGACCTGATCGCCGGCTTGCCCCAGTACCGCGAAAGCGTACTGGCGCTGTTGGACAAGCTGAGCTTCAGTGATAAGGCCACGGCCTTGGAAGTGGGCCCTGGCGACGGCGGTTTTCTGCCGGACCTGGCGCGACGCTTCGGGCAGGTGACGGCACTGGACAACAGCCCGGCGATGCTCGAACTGGCCCGCCAGTTGTGTGAGCGCGAAGCGTTGGCCAATGTCAGCCTGCAACTGGCCGACGCCCTGAGTGACACCCGCCTGCAGGCCGATTGCGTGGTGCTGAACATGGTCTTGCACCATTTCGCCGCCCCGGCCGATGCGCTCAGGCAAATGGCCGGGCTGTTGCACCCCGGCGGTAGCCTGCTGGTGACGGATTTATGCAGCCACAACCAGAATTGGGCCAAGGAGGCCTGCGGTGATCTCTGGCTGGGTTTTGAACAGGACGATCTGGCCCGTTGGGCCACCGCTGCGGGACTCGTTCCCGGGGAAAGCCTCTATGTAGGTTTACGTAATGGTTTCCAGATTCAGGTCCGCCATTTTCAGCGACCGGCTGGCGACACTCACCATCGGTAAATATCAGGAAAACATCGAGATGAGCGAATACTCCCTTTTCACCTCCGAGTCCGTGTCTGAAGGGCATCCGGACAAAATCGCCGACCAGATTTCTGACGCGGTGCTGGACGCCATCATTGCTGAAGACAAGTTCGCCCGTGTGGCGTGCGAGACTCTGGTGAAAACGGGCGTGGCGATCATCGCCGGCGAAGTCACCACTACGGCCTGGGTCGACCTGGAACAGATCGTGCGAGACGTGATCACCGACATCGGCTACACCAGCTCCGATGTGGGCTTTGACGGCGCGACCTGCGGCGTGATGAACATCATCGGCAAGCAGTCCCCCGACATCAACCAGGGCGTCGACCGCGCTAAGCCTGAAGATCAGGGCGCCGGCGACCAGGGCCTGATGTTCGGCTACGCCAGCAATGAAACCGACGTGCTGATGCCTGCGCCTATCACCTTCTCCCACCAGTTGGTGCAGCGCCAGGCCGAAGCGCGCAAATCCGGGCTGTTGCCATGGCTGCGCCCGGACGCCAAGTCCCAGGTCACCTGCCGCTACGACGGCGGCAAAGTGGTCGGTATCGACGCCGTCGTACTGTCCACCCAGCACAACCCGGACGTTTCCTACAAAGACCTGCGCGAAGGCGTGATGGAGCTGATCGTCAAGCACGTGCTGCCGGCCGAACTGCTCACCAAGGACACCCAGTTCCATATCAACCCGACCGGCCAGTTCATCATTGGTGGCCCGGTGGGCGACTGCGGCCTGACCGGTCGCAAGATCATCGTCGACAGCTACGGCGGCATGGCCCGCCACGGCGGTGGTGCATTTTCGGGCAAAGACCCTTCCAAGGTTGACCGTTCCGCCGCCTACGCCGGTCGCTACGTGGCCAAGAACATCGTCGCCGCAGGCCTGGCCGAGCGTTGCGAGATCCAGGTGTCCTACGCCATTGGCGTAGCCCAGCCGACGTCTATCTCGCTGAATACCTTCGGTACCGGCAAGATCAGCGATGACAAGATCGTCAAGTTGGTGCGTGAGATTTTCGACCTGCGCCCTTACGCGATCACCACCATGCTCGACCTGCTGCACCCGATGTACAAGGAAACCGCAGCCTACGGCCACTTCGGCCGTACCCCTGCGCAGAAGACGGTCGGCGACGACACCTTCACCACCTTCACCTGGGAAAAAACCGACCGCGCCAACGACCTGCGGACCGCTGCCGGCCTGTAATCGCTCGCGGCCGCCAAAGCCCCGCCGGGTTCGCCCGGTGGGGCTTTTTCGTTTCTCAAAGGTTGCAACAAAATCGTTGAAACCACGGCCGAAGTCGACGCGGGCCAGCAAAAGCGCGGCGCCGAGACGCATAACAACGACGCGCCGCACGCGTGGGGCGGCCTGTTCACCCAAGCAGAAACACCCGGTAAAAAGCCCCGCTCGGTCGGGGCTTTTTTGTGGCCGTGCCGATCACTTAGGCTGAGCACCCTTTCCGAGCAAGGATGCTCACGATGCGTCTGTTGATGATTTTCCTGATCAGCTTTCTAGCGTGCCGGGCCTGGGCCGAAGACTGCCCCGATGATGTCCGAGCGCAAATCGACACGTTGGCCAGGCAGGTCAGCCAATGGGATGACGCCTACCACCGACAGGGTCAATCCCCCATCAGCGATGAACTGTACGACCAGGCCCGGCGTCGCCTGGCCCATTGGCGCAAATGCGCGCTGCAACCCACACCCAGGGCTGACAATCCGCTGGCAAGCGCTCGTGGCACAGTCCGCCATCCGGTCGCCCATACCGGGCTGGAGAAGCTGTTGGACGCATCCGAAGTGGGTGATTGGCTCAGCACCCGACAGGACGTCTGGATTCAACCCAAGGTCGACGGCGTCGCCGTGACCCTGGTGTATCGCAAAGGCCGCTTGCACCAACTCATCAGCCGCGGCGACGGCCTGCTCGGTCACGATTGGTCCGCTGGCGCCCGCAGAATCCCGGGTATCGTCCAGCAACTGTCGGAGCCGGTCGATGCGGTACTGCAAGGCGAGCTCTACTGGCGCCTCGACGACCACGTACAGTCTGCACAGGGCGGACTCAACGCGCGCAGTAAAGTGGCTGGCTTGATGAACCGACGGCAATTGAGCGACACCGAGGCAGGCGGGATCGGGCTGTTCGTGTGGGCCTGGCCCGAGGGCCCGGCCAGCTTCACCGAGCGCCTGGCCACGCTGGCGCGGTGGGGGTTTACCGACAGCCAGCGGTATAGCCAGTCCATCGCCAGCATCAGCGATGCCGCGCGTTGGCGTCTGCATTGGTACAACCATCCGCTGCCGTTCGCCAGCGATGGCGTGGTGTTGCATCAGGCGGCGCGCGCGCCGGCCAAACGCTGGAAAGCCAGCGCACCCTACTGGGCCGTGGCCTGGAAGTACCCGGTGAGCAAGGCGTTGGCACTGGTGCGCAAGGTGCAGTTCAGGATCGGGCGTACCGGGCGTATCACACCGATTCTCGAACTGGACCCCGTGTGGCTGGATGATCGGCAAATCAGGCGGGTCAGCGCAGGCTCGCTGAAAAACTGGCAGAACCTGGACATCCGTCCCGGCGACCAAGTGTCCATCAGCCTGGCCGGCCAGGTCATTCCCCGGCTCGACGAGGTGGTCCTGCGCAACAAGACCCGGGTGGAAGTGCCGGTGCCCGATACTCGCGACTTTCATGCCTTGAGTTGCTGGCAACTGGACCCTGGTTGCGAGGAGCAACTGCTCTCGCGCCTCACCTGGCTGAGCAGCAACCAGGGCCTGGCCTTGCCCCATATGGGGCGTGAGACCTGGAACGTATTGATCCAGGCCGGTCTAATCGCAGGCTTTCTCGATTGGTTGACCCTGGATGCGGCAGAGCTTGCTAACATTGATGGCTTCGGCGAACGCACCCGTACGCGGGTGCTCGACAGTATTCACAGCGCCCGCAAACGGCCTTTTGCACAATGGCTCAAAGCATTGGGGGTGCCGCCCGCGGCGCGCAACAACCTGCAGGGCGACTGGCATACGCTGGTCGCCAAAGACACCCAAGCCTGGCTGGCCTCTGACGGCATCGGCCCGGGACGCGCAGCGCAACTGAGCGCTTTTTTCCGCGACCCGCAGGTACAGGCATTGGCTGAAATATTACATGGCGCCGGCATAGACGGTTTTTGAAACCGGCCCGGCCCTCTGATTGCTACCTTGGAGCCCTTATATGAAATTTCTTGCCCCTCTTGCGTTACTCACCTTCGCAAGCTTCACGACCACGCCGCTGCTGGCCGCCGACGAAGCCCCCCAACTGACAGGCTGCGCCGCCAAGCGCCAAGCCATCAGTACCCAGATCGAACAGGCCAAGGCCCATGGCAACAGCGCCCAACAGGCCGGGCTGGAAAAAGCCCTGAGCGAGGTCACCGCCAACTGCACTGACGCATCGCTGAAGAAAGAGCGCGAAAACAAGGTGCTCGATGCCAAGCACGAAGTCAGCCGCCGTCAGGCCGACCTCGACAAGGCCATGAAAAAAGGCGATGCGGACAAGATCAACAAGCGCAAGGACAAGCTCGCCGAATCGCGCAAAGAGCTGCAGGATGCGGTGGAAGAACTCGACCAGTAAAACCGGTCAATGGTCCCGGAACTGCTTATGGCAAGCGCTGCAGGCATCTTCGACTTTCTGCACCGCAGGTTGAAGGCTGCCGGCCTTATAGGGCTGGACGCGGCTTGCGGTCACCAATTCACCGGTGGCCGCCTCGAGGTCGCGAGCCAGTTGCTGAAATTGCGCCTGCTTTTGCCACACTTCGTCCCTGGCACTGGTGTGGTCGTCTTCACGTACGCTCGGGAAGTGCTGCCAGGGTTCATGGGCCAACACGTCCAGCTTGACCGCGCCGTCGGCAAACCGGGCGCCGTCGAACGGGATACGCCCGCGCAACATGCCACCCAGGTCTTCGCTGGTCTTGAGCATCTGCTTGAAGATCGCCTTGCGCTGACCCAGGGGCGAATTGGGGTCAACACCGCCGCAGGCGGACAAGGCCAGGCAGGCCAGCACTACAACCGTCATATGTTTAAAAGTCATGGTGGCTCAGGGTCACGGGAAACGGCGGCCAGTATCCCCGCCTCGTCCGCAAAGACCAATAGCCCTATTAATAATAAGGGTTGCCCAACGCGATAAAGCCCGGGCAATCGCTTCAGGAATTACGTGCATGAATGACAATTGGAAACCCTGGAGCCGCCTGGCGTGGGCTCTGCCGATGATCGCGCTGCTGGCCGGCTGCGACCTGGGCAAGGACGCGGGCAAAGAGCCCGCCAAAGAAGAAGCCGCCAAACCCCATGCCGTCGCCACTTACGTGAGCGCGCCGTGGGAGGCGCTGCCGTCTGTTTCCGACAGCGATCTGCTGGCGGGTTTCGAATCCTGGCGCAGTGCCTGCCAGCGCCTCAAGGCCGACCCGGTCTGGGGTGCGACTTGCGCAGCCGCAGCGAGCGTGCCGGGCGATGCCGTGGCGGTTCGCGGGTTCCTCAAGGAGCGCCTGGATGTATTTGGCCTGCGTTCAGCCGACAACACGCCGAACGGCCTGATCACCGGCTACTACGAGCCGGTCTACCCCGGCAGCCTCACCGAAACCGCCACCGCCCATGTGCCGGTGTATGGCGTGCCGGACGACCTGATTATCGTCAACCTGGAAGCCATCTACCCGGAACTCAAGGGCAAACGCCTGCGCGGTCGCCTGGAGGGCCGCGTGCTCAAGCCATATGACGATGCCGGCACCCTCAACGGCCAAGGCTCGAGCGCCAAGCCGATCGCCTGGCTGACCGACCCGATGGACCTGCAGTTCCTGCAGATCCAGGGCTCCGGGCGTATTCAACTGGCCGGTGGGCGTCAACTGCGCGTGGGTTATGCCGACCAGAACGGCTATCCCTATCGCCCTATCGGTCGCTGGCTGGTCGAGCAGGGCGAGCTGAAAAAGGAAGACGTGAGCATGGCCGCCATCAGCGCCTGGGCCAAGGCGCACCCGCAACGCATCCCCGAACTGCTGGCGAGCAACCCCAGCTACGTGTTCTTCAGCGCCCGCCCCGACAGCAATGAAGGGCCGCGCGGCTCGCTGAACGTGCCCTTGACGGCGGGATACAGCGTAGCGGTTGACCGCAAGGTGATTCCGCTGGGGAGCCTGTTGTGGCTGTCCACCACCAAACCCGACGGCTCACCGATCGCCAGACCCGTCGCAGCGCAAGACACCGGCGGCGCCATCACCGGAGAAGTACGCGCAGATTTGTTCTGGGGCACAGGCGAAGCAGCAGGCGAGTTGGCGGGGAACATGAAGCAGCAGGGACAGATCTGGATGCTATGGCCCAAGGGTACGCCGCTGCCGCACGTGCCGGATGCCCCCGCGGGCACCTGACAGCCATAGGTATCGACACAACGCGGTAGCACCCAACGCTAACCACGATGCGAAGCGAGTCGCCCTTGATCTGGCTTTTGATCTTGATCTTAGGCGCCCCGTTAAACCACGCTGGCCGAACGCAGGCTTGAATCCGTGGGCAACCCGGCAGGACGCCGGGTTAGCCGCACTGGGCCAGGGATGGCCCATTGCGGCGGCCCACGGATTCAAGCCGGAGAGAGGGCACACCGAGCCTAAGCGAGGTGCCGAGTGGTGGGGCAAGAGCGTTTTGCTTACTTTTGCGCTTTTCAAAAGTGAGCCGCCGTCAGGGCGGAACCCTAAGCAGCCGTTACCGCAGAAACGGATATGTACTCAGTCTGATCCAGCATTCTGGTCGGCCCAGAGGCCGCCATCGGGGGCAAGCCCCCTCCCACAAGGGATCTGCGCTAACCGACTGGCATTGGGGCAAGCCCCCTCCCACAGGGGATCTGCGCCAACCGACTGGCATTGGGGCCAGCCCCCTCCCACAGGGGATCTGCGCTAACCGACCGGCATGGGGGCCAGCCCCCTCCCACAGGGGATCTGCGCTTAACCGACTGGCATTGCGGCCAGCCCCCCTCCCGCAAGATTCCGCGTCAGGCTTCAGATCGAAACAAAGAAGAAACTCGCAATCAGCGCCATCCCCACAATCCACACCAGCGAACGCAACATCGCCCAGTCCGCCAGGTAGCAAATGATGTACAGCAGGCGGCTGGTGATAAACAGCACCGCCAGCACATTGATCGTCACCAACTCGGCCGTACCGGCCAAGTGGGCGATAATCACCGCCGCCGCAAAGGCCGGAGTCACTTCAAAGCTGTTGAGCTGCGCATTGTGGGCACGCTTGGCAACGCCTCCGACCGTGTCCAGAAACGCGCGCGGGTCGCGGTTATGCCGTAGCTCAAACTTGCCCTCGCTGAACTTGGCCACACCCGTACACAGGTACGGCAGAAAGATCGCAATCAACACACACCAGAAAGCCACTGTCATCAGTCATTCCCTTTTAAGATTTATCAAGGCAGTCAAAGCTTCATCACCCATGTGCCAATCAGCCCCACCCACAAGCTATGAGCCGTGACCGGCCGAAAGGTTCTTTCAGGTAATTGCACCTGTTTATACTAAACGACTTCTTATACCAAACGACTTCGCGACGCACGCTGTGCGCCTCTACGTCCCCGCCCCAAGGACCCCGGATGCTTGAACTTGTTGCCGCCTTCATTTGCCTCACCACCCTGCTCACTTATGTGAACTTCCGTTTTATCGGCCTGCCGCCGACCATCGGCGTGATGGTCACTGCGCTGCTGTTTTCGTTGCTCCTGCAAGGCCTCAGTTTCATCGGCTACCCGGGCCTGGAGGAACGCATCCAGCAACTGATCGGCCAGATCGACTTCGGCGATTTGCTGATGAACTGGATGCTCTCGTTCCTGCTGTTCGCCGGCGCGTTGCACGTCAACTTGAGCGACCTGCGCAGCTACCGCTGGCCCATCGGCCTGTTGGCGACCTTTGGCGTTTTGATCGCCACCGTCGTGATCGGCAGCCTGGCGTACTACATTTTTGCCCTGTTCGGCTGGCACGTGAGCTTCCTGTATTGCCTGTTGTTCGGCGCGCTGATCTCGCCCACCGACCCGATTGCGGTGCTGGGTGTGCTGCGTACCGCCAATGCGTCGAAGCCGCTGAAAACCACTATCGTCGGCGAATCGCTATTCAACGACGGCACAGCGGTGGTGGTGTTTACCGTACTGCTGGGCATCGCGCAGTTGGGTGAAACACCGACCCTGGGCGCCACCGCAATGCTGTTCGCCCATGAGGCGATTGGCGGCGTGGTATTCGGCGGGCTGATCGGTTACCTCGTGTACCTGATGATCAAGAGCATCGAACAACACCAGATCGAAGTCATGCTGACCCTGGCGCTGGTGATCGGCGGCTCGGCGATGGCCACCGAGCTGCACGTCTCGGCACCGATTGCGATGGTGGTGGCCGGCCTGATCATCGGCAACCTGGGGCGCAAGCTGGCGATGAACGACATGACGCGGCGCTATCTGGATGGTTTCTGGGAGTTGCTTGACGACATGCTCAACGCCTTGCTGTTCGCACTGATCGGCATGGAACTGCTGCTGTTGCCCTTCAACTGGCTGCACGTATTGGCGGCCAGCTTGCTGGCGGTGGCGATCCTGCTGTCACGCCTGCTGACCGTGGCCCCGGCGATCCTCCTGCTGCGACGCTGGCGCACGGTCCCGCGCGGCACTATCCGCATCCTCACCTGGGGCGGGTTGCGCGGCGGCGTCTCGGTAGCGCTGGCCCTGGCATTGCCGCTGGGCCCGGAACGCGACCTGCTGCTGAGCATCACGTATATCGTGGTGCTGTCGTCGATCCTGCTCCAGGGCCTGAGCATCGGCAAACTGGTCAAGCGCGTGACCCAGGGCGAACCCGAGGCCACGGCCGAAGAACATCACTGATCCTTGTCGACCTGCTGCGGATGCCTCGGGTCCGCAGCCTTCTTGCCCGGCAAGCTGCCTTCACTGCGAATCTGTGCATGGCTGATCAACGCAAAGATAAAGCTGCCACCGATGATATTGCCGGCCAGGGTGGGGCCGGCAAATACCAGCCAGAAGTCATGCCACGACAGTTCACCGGCAAACACCAGGTATGACACTTCCGCCGAGCCCACCACGATGTGGGTGAAATCGCCCAACGCCATCAGGTAGGTGATCAGGATGATGATCCACATCTTGGCGCTTTCCATCGACGGAATCATCCACACCATGGTGGCGATCATCCAGCCGGAGACGATGCCTTTGGCGAACATCTGGCCGGCGTCGTTTTCCATGATCTTGCGCCCGATTTCGAGGAAGGCCATGTCGGTCTTGGTGTCGAATATCGGCAGGTGCAGCATCACGTAGGCCACCAGCAGGGTGCCACACAGGTTGCCCACCAGCACCACCGCCCACAGGCGCAACAGGCGCCCGGCATTGGCCAGGGTCGGCTTGCTCATCACCGGCAACACGGCGGTGAGGGTGTTTTCGGTAAACAGTTGCTGGCGCGCAAGGATCACCGCGAGGAAACCGGCGCAATAACCAAAGCTGGCGATGACCTTGAACGCTTCGCCGTCCGGCAGGCGCGAATTGAGCAATCCCATGGCCATCAGCGACAGGCCCATGGTCAGGCCGGCAGCCAGCGCAGACCACCACAACGCCGCGACGCTGCGCTCCAGTTCCTGGTCGCCCTGGGTACGGATGATTTCGTGCAGCACCGCCGCGCGGGGCGGCTGGTTTTCGTCTACGTCCTGCTGTTCTTCCTGCGACAGATTGGGGGTTTTACCTGCTTCGTCGGTGGCCATGATTATCCGGAGTCCAAGGGGGGCGTGTAGCTACGACACGCGGCCACCGTACCTGTTCAGTGGCCCCGCAACTAAACCGGAATCCTCCAGGCCCTGGCCATTTGTACCGTGGTCAAACCGGACGCTTTATCCCATGGTTTATTACGTGCGCTATAGCGCTCGCCGAGGGTGTCGAGCACACGATTGAACTCGCTGGGCGTGGTAGCCCACCCCAAGTCTTGAGCCGTACGATGGAGCAGTTCGACATTGGCCTCGGGTTGGCCAGGCCGAAACAACGAAGGGTAGATCACCTCCCGTGTGAAGTTGTCTGCCTTGATCGCAATATCGCGCACGCCCATCTGGGCGACAGCACCGACGAGGACTTTGGACACCGGCGGCGCACTGCCTGCGACCTGCCTGGCCGCCATTTGCAGCAATTGCTGAAAGTTGCGCTGATCGGCGCCATTGAGTCGCCCTGCCAACCAGTCGATTTGCTCAGGCCGTTGTACAAGGGCATCCAGGTTGCGCAGCGCTGATGAGATTTGCGGCGTAAACATCAACGTATCGTGGGTCTGATTCGCTTCGGTGATCGCCTGATCCAAGGCTTGCAACGCCTGCTGCGCGTTGCTTCTGAACGTCAGTACATCTACGGCGGCCGCATCTTTTTGCAGCGCCGACTGAACGCTGGCGAGCAGTCGATCATCCATGGCCAGCACGGCGTCATGCAGGCTTTGAAACCCATGATGCTCAAGGGCTGTGGAGCGGCGCTCCAAATGCATCTCCACCGCTTGACGCGCCTTGGCCTGCAAATGTTGCTTGTGCTCATCCTGCATAATGAAGTTGACGGTGCCGCCGAGCAGGCCGCGAAAATCACCTTCTTCGGTCTTCAGCGGCAGTGTGACGACTTGATCGGCAAACGCTTCGAGCTTTTTCTCCTGGAAGGCTTCAGCGGCCGAATGCGCAACACCGGTGACGCGATCGGCCACACTGCTGAGAAAGCTGCCGCTTCGCGCCGGTGTCTCGCTGGTGCTGGGCTCAAACTTGACGATCAACGCTTCAGGCTTGTTCAAGGGACTATCGGGAAATGACCTGTGCACCACACCCGGCGCCGGGGTATTGAGCAATAAGCCACCGTCCTTGAACGCGGTGATTTCACCTGAGGCCTGAAAGCCATGACCTTGTTCCACGGGGCTTTTGAACACCACCGGCAAGGAACCGGAAATATGCGCCGCCCGAGCGATGTCCATCTGTGGGGTCAGATCGGCATTGAACACCACCAACTGCGGGCGCTCGGCAAACATACCGGTGCCGGTGATACTCAGCTGCTTGATCGCGGGGATATACCGGTTCAACACCTCAAGGTCACCGAACGTCGGTGCGCTGCCGGCACTCAACTTGTCGGCAATCTTCATCACTTGCGCGGGCCGGGTGTCCCGAGGGCTTTGCGCGATATGCGCAAGCAGCGACCGGCGCGACTCATTTCGGATCATCTCCTCCAGAGGACAGGCTTCAGTTTGCAGGCGCGGCAACAATGTCACCAATAACTGAGACACATGGCCGACGGGGCCGGGCAAGCGGCCGATGAGCGTGCCGAGTGTGCTACTGGCGTCCTGCATCCACGCCGTCACGGTATCCGTGCTGTTGAGCAGGCTCGGCAGATCAATGCTATCGCATAACCTGTCGAAGGCTGCCGCCCCAAGCCACTGGCGATCAACGCCGCCGAAATCGCGCCGGCGGATGAGCCGCAAGCCAATTGGATGCCTTGCAGCTTTCCCGCCTGCTCAAGGGCCTGCACCACCCCCGAAAAAGCGATGCCCTTGGCTCCTCCGCCGCTGAGCACCAGGCTGGTGGCTGGCGCCGCCGACAAAATCACTTCGACCCGTCCCCGGTCATCACGCAGCAGCGTCACATTGCGCTCGCCCACCCCCTCCAGCAGAGGCATCTTGGCGCCGGGCGTGGCCGCCGACTTGACCTCGTTATCCAATGAGTGCTGAATCCGGGCACTTGAACTGAACACTTGCATACACAGGCTCTCCATAGGGTGTGAGCCTGAGTGATGAAAGCGTCTCGTGACGATCCGTACGGAATGATTTGGTAAAGCAAATCACACCGCTACGTCGTCACTCGGACAGACTGTCTTCCTTGAACTGATCCTTCACGTATCTGATTTCAGTGCGACCATGGGGCGCCGGCAGGCCATCTTCACCGAGGTTGACGAAGACCATTTTCTCCACGGTCAGGATGCTCTTGCGGGTGATCTTGTTGCGCACTTCACAGGTGAGGGTGATGGAGGTACGCCCGAACTCGGTGGCGGTGATGCCCAGCTCGATGATGTCGCCCTGGCGCGAGGCGCTGACAAAGTTGATTTCGGAAATGTACTTGGTCACGACGCGCTGGTTACCCAATTGCACGATCGCGTAGATAGCCGCTTCTTCGTCGATCCAGCGCAGCAGGCTGCCACCGAACAGGGTGCCGTTGGGGTTGAGGTCTTCGGGTTTTACCCATTTGCGGGTGTGGAAGTTCATGGTCACTCCAAAGCGTCTTGCGAAATGATGGGTAACATCATGGCAGAGCCCGGAGCCAAGCTCTATGAGCCATTGGCTATCACCCCCATGAGCGATCTTCATGCCGCCGACGGAAAGGCTTGGGAAGTGCCGCATACACGGCTATAATCGCCCCCGTTTCAAAACGGTCATCTTCAGTTGATACCGTTCTCCCGCCACCTGTCCGAGGGGCGCTGCAGCAGGCTTGGCCTGTCAGGCTCGGATGGGGCGTTGTCCGGCCTGGTCTTGCAGCTGGATACTAAACGCACAACGGCGCCCATTCGCACACTACGAATGGAGGCTCTTCATGAGCGCTGTCAACACGCCTGCAGATTTCACCGACTACAAAGTCGCCGACATGTCCCTCGCCGCCTGGGGCCGTCGCGAAACCTTTATCGCCGAATCCGAAATGCCAGCCCTGATGGGCCTGCGTCGCAAGTACGCCGCTGAGCAGCCGCTCAAGGGCGCGAAGATTCTCGGCTGCATCCACATGACCATCCAGACCGCCGTGCTGATCGAAACCCTGGTTGCCCTGGGTGCCGAAGTGCGCTGGTCGTCGTGCAACATCTTCTCGACCCAGGACCAGGCCGCTGCCGCTATCGCCGCCGCCGGTATCCCGGTATTCGCCTGGAAAGGCGAGACCGAAGAAGAGTATGAGTGGTGCCTGGAGCAAACCATCCTCAAGGATGGCGCGCCTTGGGATGCCAACATGATCCTAGACGACGGCGGCGACCTGACCGAGCTGCTGCACAAGAAGTACCCGCAGATTCTCGACCGCGTCCACGGCGTGACCGAAGAGACCACCACCGGCGTGCACCGTCTGCTGGACATGCTGGCCAAGGGCGAGCTGAAAATTCCGGCCATCAACGTCAACGACTCGGTGACCAAGAGCAAGAACGACAACAAGTACGGCTGCCGTCACAGCCTGAACGATGCGATCAAGCGCGGCACCGACCACCTGCTGTCGGGCAAGCAAGCCCTGGTCATCGGCTACGGCGACGTGGGCAAGGGTTCATCCCAGTCCCTGCGCCAGGAAGGCATGATCGTCAAGGTGTCCGAAGTTGACCCGATCTGCGCCATGCAAGCCTGCATGGACGGTTTCGAACTGGTGTCGCCGTTCATCGACGGCATCAACGACGGCACCGAAGCGAGCATCGACAAGGCCCTGCTGGGCAAGATCGACCTGATCGTCACCACCACCGGCAACGTGAATGTCTGTGACGCGAACATGCTCAAGGCCCTGAAGAAACGCGCAGTGGTCTGCAACATCGGTCACTTCGACAACGAAATCGACACCGCTTTCATGCGCAAGCACTGGGCATGGGAAGAAGTGAAGCCGCAGGTCCACAAGGTTCACCGTACCGGCGCCGGTGATTTCGACCCGCAGAACGATGACTACCTGATCCTGCTGGCCGAAGGCCGCCTGGTTAACCTGGGCAACGCCACCGGTCACCCAAGCCGCATCATGGATGGCTCGTTCGCCAACCAGGTACTGGCGCAGATCTTCCTGTTCCAGCAGAAGTACGCCGACCTGTCGCCCGCCCAGAAAGCCGAGCGCCTGACCGTGGAAGTACTGCCGAAGAAACTCGACGAAGAAGTGGCCCTGGAAATGGTTCGCGGTTTCGGCGGCGTTGTGACCCAACTGACCAAGAACCAGGCCGACTACATCGGCGTGACCGTTGAAGGTCCGTTCAAGCCGCACGCTTATCGCTACTAAGTAATCAGCTCCACCTGCTCTACCTGTAGGAGCGAGCTTGCTCGCGAAGAACGCCAACGATGACGCAGCGCTTCTGGTTTACAGCGGCGCTCTCAGGTTCTTCGCGAGCAAGCTCGCTCCTACAGTGCAGGTGGGTTGCACAGTCGGCTTCCGAGTTTCAAAGGGTATTACCATGTCCCAAGACCGTCGCTACAGCTTCGAGTTCTTCCCGACCAAGACCGATGCTGGGCATGAAAAACTGATGGCCACCGCCAAGGTGCTGGCCAGCTACAACCCCGATTTCTTCTCCTGCACTTACGGCGCCGGCGGTTCGACCCGTGACCGCACGATCAATACCGTGCTGCAGCTGGAAAGTGAAGTCAACGTTCCCGCCGCTCCGCACTTGTCGTGCGTGGGCGACAGCAAAGCCGACCTGCGCGGCCTGCTGACCCAATACAAGGCCAGCGGCATCAAGCGCATCGTGGCCCTGCGTGGCGACCTGCCGTCCGGCATGGGCATGGCCAGCGGTGAGCTGCGCTACGCCAACGACCTGGTGAGCTTCATCCGCGAAGAAAGCGGCGATCACTTCCATGTCGAAGTGGCCGCATACCCGGAGATGCATCCCCAGGCGCGCAATTTCGAAGACGATCTCAAGAACTTCGTGCGCAAGGCCAATGCCGGCGCCAACAGTGCGATCACCCAGTACTTCTTCAACGCCGACAGCTACTTCTACTTCGTCGAACGTGTACAGGCCATGGGGGTGAACATCCCGATCGTGCCGGGCATCATGCCGATCACCAACTACAGCAAGCTGGCGCGCTTCTCCGACGCCTGCGGTGCCGAGATCCCACGCTGGGTGCGCAAGCAGCTGGAAGCCTATGGCGACGACGTCAAAAGCATCCAGGCGTTCGGTGAGCAGGTCATCACCGAGATGTGTGAGCAATTGTTGCAAGGTGGCGCGCCAGGGTTGCACTTCTATACCCTGAACCAGGCTGAACCCAGCCTGGCCGTCTGGAACAACCTCAAGCTGCCACGCTAAGGCTTGTCCGATGGTGCCAAGGCCCTCGTTCAGACGAGGGCCTTTGTCGTTTTACGTTGTCGTTTCAGGTATCCAAGGGGAACCCCGCAGTCCATGAATACAGTGCCTTCCACTTCCCGTCCGCAGCTGGTCTACCTGGTCTTCGGCGCCGAGACCTACCACCAGGAAGCGGTATTCAGCATCGCCAGCGCGTTGGCCTTCCTGCAGGACGACCCCGATGCGGCCGTGGACATCCAGGTATTCAGCGACAACCCCGAACCCTATCGCCTGCTGCCGGTAAGCGTGCGCCCCCTGGACGAAGCAACCCGCAAACGCTGGAGCGAACCCCACGGTTATCACTTTCGCACCAAGCACGTGGTGCTGCGCCAGGTGCTGCAGGAATCGCCGGTGGCGCTGCTGATCGACACCGACACGTTTTTTCACCGCTCCCCCCTGGCCTTGTTCGAGCGCGTGCAGCCGGGCACGCTGCTGTGCAACGCCTTCTACACCCGGTACGGCGACAACCACGAAAGCATTCTCTACACCGCGCTTCACCAGCGCCTGCTCGACATGGGCGTGGCCGATGACGACATGATGACCCTCAACTCCGGCGTGATGGGCCTGACCCAACAGGACGCGCACATCCTCGACCGTTCCATCGAGTTGATGGATGAACTGTTCCCCCATGCCCAGGGCGCCTACACCCTGGAAGAGTTCTGCCTGTCCATCGCCGCCTATCGCACGCTCAACGTGCGCGAGTGTCCGGACCTGATACACCATTACTGGAGCCGCAAGCAGCTGTTCCGCGCCAAGGTCAAGGCCTGGATCGCCAAGCACGCCGCCGCGCCCACCAGTGCGCTGGCCCTGGCCGACACGCGCCAGGTCTCCGCCCACCTGCCGCGCCCGCCGCGTTTGCAGCGCACGCTGTACAAGCTGATTACCCTGCTGCTGCCCAGGCACCAGCAGCAGTTCATCCGCGAGATTCTCTACGGTTGCTATGAACACGAAAACGAGTTCGACCAGGCCTGTGGCCCGGTTTGGTGGGACAAGGCGCGACAAAACCAGGAAGAGCGCCAGCAGCGTCCGATTGACGCGCACCAGCTCGAACACTGGTTCGCCAACCCGGTGGTGCGCCTGATTCTCGGCGAGCGACGTGCCGCGATCCATGCCCACCTGATGGACGCACCGGCAAAATAAGCCCGCCCGCCAAAGCGCGTGCCAGAGCTTCTCTTTATGCCGGGAGCGTCGTAACCTCCGGGTATGCCCGTCACTTTCAAGTTGTTGATCGCTGCGCTTTTCACTTGCCTGAGCCTCGCGGCCCATGGCGAGAAATTGCGCATTGTCACCGAGCCATGGGCGCCCTACGTCTACGACGACAACGGCACCATGCGTGGCCTGGACTATGAAACCACGGTGGTCGTGTTCCAGCGCCTCGGTGTGGATGTGCAATGGCAGTTCCTGCCCTGGAAGCGTTGCCTGGCCATGCTCGACCAGGGCCACGCCGACGGCGCGCTGGATATTTTCCACAGCCACGAGCGCGACGCCTTGCTGCTCTACCCCAGCGAACCGTTGTCGGCGGTCGAGTTCGTGCTGTTCTATGCCAACGAGCGCCCTCACCCCGCCGAAACCCTCGACGACCTGCGCGGCCTGACCGTCGGCGTCTCGCCCGGTTACCTGTATGGCGAGGCATTCAGTGCCTCCAACGCGTTCGCGCGTGAACCGGCCCCCAGCCATGAAGCCAACTTCGGCAAGCTCATGCTGGGGCGCATCGACATGGTGGTCACTGACCGTCGCGTGGGGCAGCACTTGATCAAACAATTGGGCCTGGAGGGCAAGGTCAGCCAGGCGTCCGTGGTGGTCAGCCGCCAGCCGCAGTTTCTTGCCGTACGCCGTGGCGCGGGCATGGATTTGCTGGTCCAGCGCTTCGCCGCCGAGCTCAGGCGCTTCAAGCAAGAGCCGGCCTATGCCGCGTTGAGCGCCAAATACGGCGGTATCCAGGCACAAACGACCCCGATCAACGCGTTCGATTACACCGTTGAGCAGCAGGAAAGCAGCGCGCAGTGATTGCTCTGTTATACTCCGGCCTTTCCGCCAGGCTTACGCCCGGCCGCTCGGGTCTTGAAAAAGGCACCCAACCCCGCTACAGCGCAGCTTTGCAGCCCGCGCGAGCCGGTGGAGTGCCCGCCAGACACAGCAGGACCGGACGGGATTACGCTCCCCTAAGCGCCATTCACGCCCGGCAAGATTATCCCTTTGGGCCAAGCCCTAACTAAAACAGGATTACTCATGTCCTTTGCTTCCCTCGGTCTCTCCGAGGCTTTAGTCCGCGCCATCGAGGCAGCGGGCTATACCGAGCCTACTCCGGTGCAACAGCGGGCCATTCCCGCCGTGTTGCAAGGTCGCGACCTGATGGTTGCGGCGCAGACAGGTACCGGTAAAACCGGTGGTTTCGCCCTCCCGATTCTGGAGCGGTTGTTCCCCAACGGTCACCCGGACAAATCCCAGCGTCACGGCCCGCGCCAACCGCGCGTACTGGTCCTGACCCCCACCCGCGAACTCGCCGCCCAAGTGCACGACAGCTTCAAGCTGTATGCCCGCGACTTGAAGTTCGTCAGCGCCTGCATCTTCGGCGGCGTCGGCATGAACCCTCAGGTTCAGGCCATGTCCCGTGGTGTCGACGTGCTGGTGGCATGCCCGGGTCGTTTGCTCGACCTGTGCGGCCAGGGCAGCGTCGATTTGTCCCACGTGGAAATCCTCGTGCTGGACGAAGCCGACCGCATGCTCGACATGGGCTTTGTCCATGACGTGAAAAAAGTGCTCGCCCGCCTGCCGGCCAAACGTCAGAACCTGCTGTTCTCGGCAACGTTCTCCCAGGACATCACTGCCCTGGCCGGCAAGTTGCTGCACAACCCGGAGCGCATCGAAGTCACGCCGCCCAACACCACGGTCGAGCGTATCGAACAACGGGTCTTCCGCCTGGCCGCCAGCCACAAGCGCTCGCTGCTGGCGCACCTGATCACCCACGGCGCGTGGGAACAGGTGCTGGTGTTCACCCGCACCAAGCACGGCGCCAACCGCCTGGCCGAGTACCTGGACAAGCATGGCCTCACCGCCGTTGCCATCCACGGTAACAAGAGCCAGAACGCACGCACCAAGGCCCTGGCTGACTTCAAGGCCGGTTCCGTACGCATCCTGGTCGCCACCGATATCGCCGCCCGCGGCCTGGACATCGACCAACTGCCGCACGTGGTCAACTTCGAGCTGCCCAACGTCGATGAAGACTACGTGCACCGTATCGGCCGCACAGGCCGTGCCGGTCGTTCGGGCGAGGCCATTTCCCTGGTCGCGCCGGACGAAGAAAAACTGCTCAAAAGCATCGAGCGCATGACCAAGCAGAAAATCGCCGACGGCGACCTGATGGGCTTCGATGCCAGCACCGTGGAGGCCGAAAAGCCAGAAGCGCGCGAGCGTCCGGACGTGCGTAACCCACGCAACCCACGTGGTCCGAAGGGCGATGGCCCGAACGGCGGCGGTGGTGGCGGTGGTCGTCGCGACAAGGGCAAGGACAAGGGCAAGGAAAAAACCGCGACCAGCAGCCGTGGCGAACGCCCGGCCCGCGAGCAGAAGCCACGTGAAGGCACCCCGGCCCGCGAACAGCGCCAGCCGAGCCAGCCGCCACGTGCTGCCGCCGATCGTGCTCCGGACGAATTCCTCGACGACGATGTGGATAACTTCGGTAACCGCGTCGACTACGTGCCACAGGCCAAGCCTGCACAAGGCCGTGGCCGTCGCCCAGGTGCCCCGGCACAAGGCGCAGGCGCAGCCGCTCCACGTGGCGGCCAGCCACAGGGCGCTCGTCAGAATGGCCCACGCAACAGCAGCGGCGGCACCACCGGTACGCCGCCGGCCAAGCGCAGCGGCCCGCGTAACGGTGCACCGCGTGACGGTCAGGCCCGTCGCGAAGACTCGCGCAGCAACAACCGCCGCCCGGCCCGTGACGAGCAGCCACGTTCGTCCGAGCCAGCAGTGCAAAACCCGCGCGGCGGCCCGGCGCCGAAAATTATCCACAAGGAGTCGAAAGCGGATCGCTTCCCGACACCCGAGCAGTTGGATCAATTGCCTGGCCGTCCTCGTGGTGAGAAACCAGCGCTGCTGACCCGCAACCGCTGAGTTTCAAAGCGCCATAAAAAATGCCCCGCCTCTTTCGAGACGGGGCATTTTTTTTGCTTTTAAACTGTCGGAGCGAGCTTGCTCGCGAAGCACTCACAGACACCGCGTACATCCAGGTTTCACGCGTCATCGTTGACGTTTTTCGCGAGCAAGCTCGCTCCTACATACCAAGCATTACTTCTGCTTCACGCCTTCCAGCGTGATGTCCAGGTCGACAGTCTGCGAAGTCGGGCCTGGGCCTTTCACGCCGAAGTCGTTCAGGTCGATCGTGGTCTTGGCGTTGAAGCCGGCACGTTCGCCGCCCCATGGATCCTTGCCTTCACCGTTGAAGGTGGCCTTGAAGGTCACCGGCTTGGTCACGCCGTGGAAGGTCAGGTCGCCGGTCACGTCAGCGGTCTTTTCGCCGGTGGGTTTAACGGCGGTGGACACGAACTTGGCGTCGGCAAACTTGGCCACGTCGATGAAGTCTTTGCTGGCGATGTGCTTGTCACGTTCAGCGTGGTTGGACCACAGGCTGGCGGTTTTCACGTCGACGGCGATTTTGCTGGCTTCAGGCTTGGCTGCGTCCCAGCTGAAAGTGCCATCCCAGTCCTTGAAGGTACCGTAAATGTAGCTGTAGCCCAGGTGGCTGATTTTCCAATCGATGAAGGCGTGCTGGCCTTCCTTGTCGATCTTGTAGTCAGCAGCCATTACCTGGCCGGCAGACAGCAGGGCGGTACCGATTGCCAAAGCGGCGAGTGTCTTCTTCAACATGTTTTCTATTCCTTGTGAGTCGAGGTTGAACATCAGGCTTTGCGCCCCAGCATTCGCGTCAGGGTCGCATCACGATCGATAAAATGGTGTTTCAGTGCCGCCACGCCGTGCAAGCCGGCGAACACCACCAGCACCCAGGCCAGGTACAAATGCACCCAGCCGGCGGTATCTGCCTGGTCCGGTAGACCGGAAACCACGGCAGGAATTTCAAACAGGCCAAACACCGGAATACCGACACCGTCTGCGGTGGAAATCAGGTAACCGGCAATCATCACGGCAAACAACCCGAGATACAGGAACGCGTGACCAAACGCGGCGCCGATGCGGGTCAGGCGACTGTAGCTGGCCAACGGCGGCGGCGGCGGGCTGACCAGGCGCCAGACAATGCGTACCAGCATGATGGCGAACAGCGTGATGCCAATGCTCTTGTGCAGGTCCGGCGCGTCTTTGCGCCAGGCGCTGTAGTAATCGAGGCCGACCATCCACAGGCCCAGGGCGAACATTCCAAACACCACCAGGGCCACGCCCCAGTGCAAAACCATGCTGACCCAGCCATAGCGGGCCGGTGAGTTGCGTAGCTGCATGTACTTAATCCCGTAAGAACTGTGCCCAAGACTAGCGTTTTACCTATCGAATTAAAGCGGAAAATTTCGCTTTGAAATATCGAGAAATACGATCTGAAGGCTATGCATCATAAATTAACAAGGGATTAAGACTATTCCCAACAAACGTGACAGACCGTCCTGCATTTACCGCGAATTTCCCCACAATGGCTTGTGACCCACGCCACCATTGCATAGGCTTGCGCGATTGTTTCGCCTGCACAGGTTGCAGGACCGCTTCGAGGAGATGACCGATGGGCTTGAATAACCAGTGGATGCAACGCGACCTCGCGGTGCTGTGGCATCCCTGCACCCAGATGAAAGACCACCAGCAACTGCCCGTTGTGCCGATCAAGCGCGGTGAAGGCGTATGGCTGGAAGACTTCGAAGGCAAGCGCTACCTCGATGCCGTCAGTTCCTGGTGGGTCAACGTGTTCGGCCACGCCAACCCGCGCATCAACCAGCGCATCAAGGACCAGGTCGACCAGCTGGAGCATGTGATCCTCGCCGGTTTCAGCCACCAGCCGGTGATCGAGCTGTCCGAACGCCTGGTGGCCATGACGCCCGCAGGCCTGACCCGCTGCTTCTACGCCGACAATGGCTCGTCGTGCATCGAAGTCGCGCTGAAGATGAGCTTCCACTACTGGCTCAACCGTGGCCTGCCGAACAAAAAGCGCTTCGTCACCCTGACCAACAGCTACCACGGCGAAACCATCGCCGCGATGTCGGTGGGTGACGTGCCGCTGTTCACCGAAACCTACAAGGCGCTGCTGCTCGACACCCTCAAGGTGCCGAGCCCCGACTGCTACCTGCGCCCCGAGGGCATGAGCTGGGAAGAACACTCGCGCACGATGTTCCTGGCGATGGAACAGACCCTGGCCGAACACCACGACAGCGTCGCTGCCGTGATCGTCGAGCCGTTGATCCAGGGCGCCGGTGGCATGCGCATGTATCACCCGGTGTACCTCAAACTGCTGCGCGAAGCCTGCGACCGTTATGGCGTGCACCTGATCCACGACGAAATCGCCGTGGGCTTTGGCCGCACCGGCAGCATGTTCGCCTGCGAACAGGCCGGCATCCGCCCGGACTTCCTGTGCCTGTCCAAGGCCCTGACCGGCGGCTACCTGCCGCTGGCCGCCGTGGTCACCACCGATGACGTGTACGACGCCTTCTACGACGACTACCCGACCCTGCGCGCCTTCCTGCACTCCCACAGCTACACCGGCAACCCGCTGGCGTGCGCGGCAGCGTTGGCGACCCTGGATATCTTCGAAGCAGACAACGTGATCGAAAACAACAAGGCCCTGGCCCAGCGCATGGGCAGCGCCACGGCCCATCTGGTGGACCACCCGCACGTGTCGGAAGTGCGCCAGACCGGCATGGTGCTGGCCATCGAGATGGTGCAGGACAAGGCGACCAAGACCCCCTACCCCTGGCAGGAACGCCGAGGCCTGAAGGTGTTCGAGCATGCCCTGGAACGTGGCGCGTTGTTGCGACCGCTGGGCAGCGTGGTGTATTTCCTGCCGCCGTATGTGATTACGCCGGAGCAGATCGACTTCCTGGCCGAGGTGGCCAGTGAGGGGATTGATATCGCCACCAACAGCAGCGTCAGTGTGGCGGTGCCGAAAGACTTTCACCCAGATTTCCGTGATCCGGGATAGTGTCCAAAATCCCTATAGGAGCGAGCTTGCTCGCGAAGGTATTCCAGGCACATTACGGCGTCGGGTATACGTTTTTCGCGAGCAAGCTCGCTCCTACAGAAAGACAGAACGTGTGTATGCATAATTTTTCCAGAGAACAGACATGAGACTGTCCCGCTTTTTCACCGACACCCC
The DNA here is from genome assembly GCF_019891515.1 of Pseudomonas sp. Wu6. Taxonomy (NCBI): domain Bacteria; kingdom Pseudomonadati; phylum Pseudomonadota; class Gammaproteobacteria; order Pseudomonadales; family Pseudomonadaceae; genus Pseudomonas; species Pseudomonas sp. Wu6. The sequence goes on from NZ_JAFLXH010000009.1 coordinate 44,965, forward strand.
GCTGAGCCTCGGCGACCTTGAGCTGCCCGAAGCCCAGGCGCATTACATCAGCCGTGTGTTGCGCATGGTCGAAGGCGACGCCGTGCAACTGTTCGACGGCTCCGGCCAGGAGTTTCTCGGCAGCCTGCTGGAAGTCGGTAAAAAACGCGTCACCGTGCAACTGACGCAACGCTTCAACGGCCAGGCCGAATCGCCGCTGCACATCCACCTGGGGCAAGGCCTTTCCCGAGGCGAACGCATGGATTGGGCGATCCAGAAAGCCACCGAACTGGGGGTCAACGCCATCACCCCGATTTTCAGCGAGCGCTGCGAAGTGCGCCTCAAGGACGAACGCGCCGACAAACGCCTGCTGCACTGGCGCCAGGTGGCGATCAGCGCCTGTGAGCAATGCGGGCGTTCAACGGTGCCGGTGATTCACCCGCCGCTGTTGCTGGCGGACTGGTTGAAACAGACCGAGGCGGATTTGAAGCTGGTGCTGCACCCGGTGGCCGAGCCGATGGTCAGCCATGCCAAGCCTTCAAGCCTGGCCTTTCTGATCGGCCCTGAAGGCGGTTTGACCGACGGCGAAGTCGACACCGCCCAAGGCGCCGGCTTCCACGCCGCCCGCCTCGGCCCACGGGTTCTGCGCACTGAAACCGCCCCGGTGGTGGCGCTGGCCGTGGCTCAGCAATTGTGGGGCGACTTCTAACCCTCCCAGTGATCGTTCCCACGCTCTGCGTGGGAATGCCGCCTTTAACGCTCTGCGTTACGACTTTAGAAGCGGACGCGGAGCGTCCAAGGATGCATTCCCACGCGGAGCGTGGGAACGATCTTGGGTAGCACTTCTTACTCCACCGGGTCGCTGACCGGCTTGGCGATAATCGCTTTCAACTCACTGGTCATCGGGAATTCCAGGTTCAGGCCCTTGGGCGGAATGGGTGACTCAAACCAGCGCCGGTAAATCCCGTTGATCTCCCCACTGCGATAAAGGTCGCCAAGTGTCTCGTTGACCACCGCAAGAAACTGCGGGTCGTCCTTGCGCACCATGCAGCTGTAGATTTCCCGCGACTGCTCCTCCCCCACCACCACCCAATTGTGCGGATCCTTGGCCTTGGCGCGCTCGCCGTAAAGCAACGCGTCATCCATATAGAACGCCGCTGCACGGCCGGTCTCGAGCATCTTGAAGGCTTCGCCATGGTCCTTGGCGCTGATCACGAACATATTGGCCTTGTGCTCGGCGTTGTAGCTTTTGAGGAAACGCTCGTTGGTGGTACCCGCGGTGGTCACCACGTTCTTGCCCGCAAGATCAGCAAAGCCTTGGATACCACTGTCCTTGGCCGTCAGCAATTGCCCCTTCACGTAGATAAACCCGTAGGAAAACGCCACCTGCTTCTGCCGTTCGGCCGTCACCCCGGTAGAACCGCATTCCAGGTCGACAGTGCCGTTTTGCACCAGCGGGATACGGGTTTGGGAGGTCACTAAGTTGTACTTCACATTGAGCGTGCCCACCCCGATTTTCTGCTGGATGCGCTCGACGATCTTATCTGCCAGCTCCACCGAGTAGCCCATGGGTTTGCCACTGTTATCCCCCACGTAGGAAAACGGCACCGACGCATCGCGATAGCCCAATGTGATGGACTTGGCGTTGGCGATCTTGCCCAGCGTGCCGTCCAATGGCGCTTGGTTCGCATGGGCTTGTGCGCCCAGCAAAAGCGCCAGGGTGCAGCCGGTCAACAGGATTTTTTTCATTGTTATTCTCCGTTGGTTTTTCGATTATTTACGTACAGCAATCACGCTGATTTCCACCAGCACACTCGGCCGCGCCAGTTCCGCTTGAAGGGTCGTGCGCGTCGGCGCCATGCCCGGTGAAAGCCAGGTCCTTGAAGGTCACTGCGCCCGAGAGGCGCTCATTGCTGCAGATTCGGGTGATGGTCATCCATACATCCTCATGCGGCGCGGGGCGCAAGGCCCTGCATATCAATGGAAGGCGCGTGTTGCCCGATCAACTCAGCCAGCAACTGGCCGCTGCCGCAGGCCAGGGTAAAACCAAGGGCGCCGTGGCCCAGGTTCAGCCACAGGTTGCGATACACACTGGCACCAATCAGCGGCACGCCAGTGGGGGTGGCCGGGCGCATACCCGCCCACTCCACCGCATGGGCGTAATCGCCGGCCTGCGCAAATGTCTCCAGTGCCTGGCGTTTCATCAGCGCCAGGCGCTTGGGTTCAAGGCTGGCGTCGAAGCCGACGATATCCACCATGGCCGCCACCCGCAGTTGTTCGCCGATGCGCGCATAGACGATCTTGCGGTCGTAGTCGGTAATGCTCACGTTCGGCGCCTGGTGCTGCGCGCCAATCGGCACACTGAGGCTGTAACCCTTGAGCGGGTACAGCGGCAGCGGCACACCCAACTCGGCGCTGCGATAACCGGCCGCCAGTACCAGATGCTCGACCGGCACCACCTCAGCGCCCAGTTCGATAGCCTGCACCGCACCGTCAGCGTGGCGAATGCCGGTGACCTTGCGCCCCAGCAAAAAGCGGCAGCGCCCGGACGCTTCAAGCCGCGCCGCCAAGCGCTGGCAGAAAGCATGACAATCAGCCACCTCCTCATTCGGCGTGTAGATCCCGCCGACAAAACCACCGCCCGCCAGCGCCGGCTCCAGGCGTGCGCAATCGGCGGCCGACAGCACCTGCTGTTGAAGGATATCGGTGACCTTGCTGCGGGCATGCGCAAATGAGCTGGCGTTGCGGAAGGTGACCAGTTTGCCGTTGCGCCGCCAGTCGAAGCCGTCCAGGTGATCATCCTCGCGCCATTGCTGCAACGTGTGCTGGCTCAGGGAGGCCAGTCGCAGCAGGTGGGCGGCATTGCGTGTGTTCACCGAACTACGGCATGCACCGAGGAACGCGGCCATCCAGCGCCATTGCTGAGGGTCGAGGCGTGGGCGCAGCTTTAACGGCGAGTCACCGCGCAACAGCCAACCGATGGCCTGAAGCGGCACGCCGGCATCGGCCAGCGGCGCCACGTAGCGATAGGACAACTGCCCGCCATTGGCAAAGCTGGTTTCACTGCCCAGGGTCTCGCGCGCGTCGATCACCGTCACCTCGTGGCCCGCACGCACCAGCGCATACGCGCTCGCCAGACCAATCACCCCACCCCCAATGATGTGCACCATTCCCGCCGCCCGCCGCTGAATCAAGAGGCCTCAAGCCTAGGGGCAGGTGACAGGCCACCGACAATGAATAAAGATGGGTCACCTATAAACAAAGGTTATGGACTTGCCATGCGCTTGCGTCATATCGAAATCTTCCAGGCCATCCGCCAGACCGGCTCCATCAGCGCCGCCGCGCAGTTGTTGCATGTCTCGCAACCGGCGGTGACCAAGGTGTTGCAGCACGCCGAATTGCAGTTGGGCTTTGCGCTGTTCCTGCGCGTGCGCGGCAAATTGCAGCCCACGCCGGAAGCGCTGGCGCTGGAGAGTGAAGTCGAGAAAGTCACCGCAAGCCTGCAAGGCGTGCGGCGCCTGGCCAAAAGTTTGCGCCACATGCCGGGACAAAGCATACGGATTGGCGCAATCCCGGCGCTGGCCCTGTCCCTGCTGCCACCGGCAATTCTGGAATGGACGCGCGATTACCCGGACATGGCCTGCGAACTGTCCAGCGACCATAGCCGCGAGTTGGTGCAAAAGCTGTTGATGCGCGAGATCGACCTGGCGCTGACGCTCAACTTCTCCGGCCATCCCGGGCTGACTACCCAAGTGCTGGCCAACGGTGTACTGGTGGCGCTGGCGTCCAAAGGCTATTGGCCGGATGCCGAACGGCATCAGCCCTTGCCGTTGGCCGAGCTGGCCGGAGCGCCGTTGATCGGCCTGTCCAGCGCCGACCCGCTGGCGGCGAAGCTGGGCAGCTACCTGGAAAATATCGACCCGCCGCCACGGGTGACGATCTCGGTGCAAACCTATTCCCTGGCGCGTGCGATGGTCGAATCCGGCGCGGGCCTGACCGTGATCGATCCGTTCACCGCGCTGGGTGCCTCAACGGCCACCACCCAGATCCGCACGCTCACCCCACCGCTGCCCATCACCCTCTACGCCCTGACCCGCGCCAACGAGCCACCGCCGCATATGCTGGCCAAGCTGCTGGAGATTTTCGGCAGTCGAGCCTGTGAACTGTTGGCACGTCTCTAAGAACACCCTGGGTCCAATGTGGGAGGGGGCTTGCCCCCTCCCACATTCAAAGCACGTAATGCATGATCGCCACAAAATGCAGCAGGCTGCCGCCAATCACAAACAAATGCCAGATCCCATGGGAGTGCCGCAGGCGGTCCTCCAACGCAAAAAAGATAATCCCCACGGTGTACAACACCCCGCCCGACGCCAGCCAGATAAACCCTGCGGTGCCCAGCGCGGCGAGCAGCGGCTTGACCGCCACCAGCACGATCCAGCCCATCACCGCATAGATTACGATGGATAGAATCCGCGCCTCGGAGCGCGGCTTGATCTCCTGCAAAATGCCGATCACCGCCAGCCCCCACACAATCCCGAACAGCGTCCAGCCCCACGGCCCGTGCAGCGTCACCAGGCAAAACGGGGTGTAGCTGCCGGCGATCAACAGGTAGATCGAAAAGTGATCGACCTTCTGCATGATCTCTTTTCGCCGCCCCCGCACGCTGTGGTACACCGTCGAGGCGCTGTACAGCACGATCAGCGTAAAGCCATAAATCGCCACGCTGACGATCTTCCAGGGGCTGCCATCCAGGCTCGCCACCACCAACATCCAAACAGCGCCCATGCACGCCGCGACAGCACCGAGCAAATGGCTCCAGGCGTTGAATCGTTCTCCGTGGTACATCTGTCACCGACCTCCTGTAACTCCAAGCACACGCGGACAAGCGTCCAGCCTTGCGCATCAGAGTGCAAGCGGCTTATGACGTTCCGGGGACGCCGCGCGGTTTTGCGGGCACAATTGTCGGCATTCGAACAAGAGCCCACGGCCATGTTGATCGACGAAGAATTCACCCTCAAAAAGCTGGAAATCTTCCTGGCATTCATGCGCACCGGCAACCTGGCCCGCGCCGCCGCCGAATTGCAGACCAGCAACGTCAGCGTGCACCGCGCCATTCATTCGCTGGAAAATGCCCTGCGCTGCCCGCTGTTCAAACACGAGGGCCGCAACCTGACGCCGCTGGAAAGCGCCTACGTACTCGAAGAGCGCGCGCAGAAGCTGGTGGCCGACGTGGTCGACAGCGTGCGCCTGACCCGCGAGGCCGCAGGTTTCTCCGCCGAACGTTTCAAGCTCGGCTCGCTGTACTCGCTGACGGTCAAGACCGTTCCGCAACTGATCATGGGCCTGAAAATCCGTCGCAGCGAACTGAATATCGACCTGATTCTGGGCTCCAACTTCGACCTGCTCTACAAGCTCAAGAACATGGAGGTGGACGCGATCCTTATCTCCCTGGATGAGCACGCCAACGACCCCGACTGCGAACAGATCGCGCTGTTTACCGACGACATTTTCCTCGCCACTCCGGCCGAATCACCGTTCGACCGCGAGCAGGAAATTGACCTGGCCGACGTGCGCGACGCCACCTTCATCACCCTCACCCAGGGCTTCGCCACCCATCAGGATGGCAACCGGGTATTCAAGCAGGCGGGGTTCGAGCCCAAGGTGGCGATGCAGGTCAATGACATCTTCACGCTGCTGAGCATGGTCAGCTCGGGGGTGGGTTATGCGCTGTTGCCGGGGCGGATCGCGGCGGTGTACGAGAACCGCGTGAAGCTGATACCGCTGCAGCCCAGGTATCGGTTGCAGCAGCATATCGGCGTGGTGTTCCTGAAGGCCAAGGAGCGCGATCCGAACTTGCTGGCGTTGTTGGCGGAGTGTCGGATGTATGCCAATCGCCAGGCTTGAGATCGCTATCGGGGGCAAGCCCCCTCCCACAGTTGACCGAGTTCCAACATGAGAATGCGGTCAACATGTGGGAGGGGGCTTGCCCCCGATGGCGCCCGACCAAACACCACCATCTCCAAAACTAACCGACCAACCCCCGCACAATGAAGTACATCAACGAAGGCCCAAGCAGGCAGCCCAACCCGGTATGAAACGTCGCCGTCAGCGCGCCATACGGCACCAACCGCCGATCCGTCGCCGCCAGCCCCGCCGTCACCCCGCTCACGGTGCCGGCCAGGCCCCCGAACACCATCGCCGAGCGCGGGTTGTCCAGGCCCATCCAGCGCGCCGCCACCGGCGTGCCGACCATCACCAGGATCGCCTTGATCAACCCGGTGGCAATCGATAGCGCCATCACATCCGAGGTCGCGCCAATCGCCGCGCCGGTCACCGGGCCGACGATGTAGGTCACGGCGCCCGCGCCGATGGTGGTCATGCTGACCGCATCGCGATAGCCGAAGGCCCAGGCCATGCTCGCACCGACGATGAACGGCAGGATCGTGCCCAGCAGCAGGGCAATCACCCCGATCATCCCGGCTTTGCGCGCCTCGGTGGCCTGCACTTCAAACGCCGTGGCAACGATGGCGAAATCCCGCAACATCGCGCCGCCCATCAGGCCGATACCGGAGAACAGTGCCAGGTCCGCCAGGCCCTTCTGCCCGCCCGTGATGGTGCCGCCGACCCAGGCCAGCACCAGGCCGATGACGATGGCAATCGCCGAGCCATGGATGCGCCCGAACGTCAGGCGCTTGGACAGCACCACCGAAATCCACATCACCACGCCCACAAAGGCGAACGCGGTGATCAGGCCATTGTGCTCCAAACCTTTTTCGATGAGGTCCCACATATCAGCGACCTCCTGCAGCGAGGATCAGCGGCTCTTCGGGCGGCAAAGGCTCGCCCCTGTGCGTGCGGCTGATCAGGGCAATGGTGCAACCACACACCACCACCGAACCGATGGCCGCCAGCACCGCCACCGGGCCGCCGTGCAAGGCGGTGACCACGTTCTGCTGCGCGGCCATCGCCACCACCACGGGGATATACATGGCGCCCCAGAAGCCAACGCCCATCTCGCAATCCTTGGTCATGCCGCCGCGCTTTTGCATCCACAGCCGCGCGCAGATCAGCAGGATCATCGCGATGCCCACGCCGCCCACATTGGATTTGACCCCCAGCAACACGCCGAGCATGTCGCCCATGATCACGCCCGCGAGCGTGCAGATCGCCAGCAATGCCACACCGTAAATAATCATTGTTGTTGTCCTCAAAGTGCTCGATCGAAATTGTTGTTGTTGTGCTTCGAAAGCCTTGGGTCGTGCTTTATCGGTGGCGGCGCTCCTCCTCTTGCAGCAGGGCCTGCAAGGTATCCAGGCGCGCGCCCTCGCAGGCGATCACCGTGCCTTGTTCGAAGACGCGGCGGGAAAGGCCGGTGAGCACCGCGCCCGGTGGCAGTTCGATCTGCAGACGCACACCACGCTCGTAGGCGCTTTGCACGGTGCCGCGCCAGTCGACGACGCGGCACATGTTGAAGGCCAGGTCATCGCGCAGGTGCTCAGGGTTGTGGATAGGCCGCGCGCGGGTGCTGCTCAGGTAAGTGATGCGCGGCGCCTTGAGCGGGACGAAGGCCTGGGCGAGGACCCTGGCCGGTGCGTCCAGCAAGGCGCAATGGGACGGCACGCTGACCGCCAGGCGCCTGGCGATGCCGTTGCCCTTGATGCGTTCTGCGACACGCTGCATCGCCGCGTCGCTGCCGGCAATGACCGTCTGGTTATCGGCATTGATATTGGCCAGGTACACCGGGGTCTGTGGGCTGTGGATTTCGGCGAGCAATGTTTCGACGGTGGATAACTGCGGGCCGATGATCGCGGTCATCCCGTAGCCCTGTGGATAAGCGCTTTGCATCAGTTCGCCGCGCAGGCTGACGAGTTTGATGGCATCGGCAAAGTCCATTGCGCCGGCGATAACAGCAGCGGGATAGGCGCCGATGGACAGGCCCGCCACGTAGTCCGGTGTGTGCTGCAACAGGCGCGCATGCGCCACGCCAGCCATCAACAGGCAAAGCTGGACGGCGCGCGTCGATTCAAGGGCCTGTGCCGAATCGAGCCGGCGCACGTCTTCACCCAGGGCAGCGCTGGCCTCGTCGAGGACGTCGACGGGCAGCGACTGGAGCATGCCGACTCGCTGGGCGCCCTGCCCCGGAAATACCAGCAAGCTGCTCATGCCACCGCCTGCCAGGGGTCGACGACAAGGTGCGCCCCGTTGGCGGTTTTCAGCAGCACCCGGCGTGATGCGCCCGCCCATTCACGCAAGGCGACAGCGCCGACGGGGGTTTGCAGTTGCAGGTCGACGGCGCACGGTGCGCTATCGAGCATCGCCAATAACGCGTGCGCCTGGTCACGCTCAAGCGGCTCGGGGGTGCGCAGGATCAAATCCAGATCGCTCGCGGCATGCAACGCTTCGATGCCGCTGGCCAATTCGAATCCGGCACTGCCGCTGACGCCCCAGTCGTTATGCGCCAACAGCGGCCGTAGGTGGTCAAGGGCCCGCAGCGCCGGCACATCCCGTGGCGAGGTCACGTCCCGCAGGGCTTCGGGGGCCACACGCCGTTGTACCGCAGCAATCGGCATCTGCGCGGCAAACCGCTGCTCACGCAAACGTCCCCGTACACCGACCGCCACATGACCCGGCGCGACGACGGCGCGACGCACCACCACCGGGTGGCCGGCGCTGAGCGCATCCACCACCCAGCCGGGCGCATCGGCGGGCAGATGGGCCGGGGTCATGCCCCAGAGCAAGTCGTGAGCGTTCACCATTGCTCCCGCAGCAGCTGACGCACGTGGCTGGACGCCGCACGATTGGACGCCCCCAGGCGCCCGCTCAGATTGGGGCCATCGATATCCTTGATCGCATTCACCAGGCAATCGCTGACCTGCGCCACGTCGTCTGCCGTGGGTTGTTCAATCTGGCTGACCGTCAGCGTCTCCCAGAGCAGCCCAAGGCTGGCATAACTGTCGATGTCATACGCCATCGGCGGCACGCTGGCGGCCAGGGCCTCGAGTTCTTCGACGCTGCGCAGGGTGACCCGCGCCGCCGAGGCCTTGCCCATGGCATGCACCATCACGCCAGGGTCGCGCAGGGCAATCAGGCGATTGGCCTGGTAACCGTGAGCGAGGAACGCGCCGGACATGGCCTTGCCCACCAGCAGCGCAATCACCGGGTGACCGGCGAGACGGGCACGGGCGTAGCTGTCGGCGGCAGCGGCCAGGGCTTGATGGATGCCGAGGGCTTCTTCGCGACGACCGTAGGCTTGGCTGGGTACATCGACGATGGCGATCAGCGGGCGTTTGTCACCCCTGGCGATAGCGTCGTCGACGGCCTTGGCGAGCCCCCAGCCCTCCAGCAAACCGACTTCGCCATTGCGCGCGCGCGGGAAGCGGTTGTTCGGGTCGGTGACCACGGCAAGAAAGCGCACGCTCTGGCCGTTCAACTGGCCATCGGCGATCCTGAGCGAGTCAGGCAAGCCTTGCACCCGCGTCGCGCCGGCGCTTAGCGCGTTAAACCACTGCAAACCTCTCATGGGCGTTCTCCCTGATACAGCGTGCGCACCGTCGCCGGGTCGATCTGCGCCGTGGCGTCGAGTTCGGCCAGGCGCGCCAGATAAAAATCAGCGCGGCGGCTACGGTGTTGTTCGGGCGCGCCTTGCTGCAACAGCGCGCTGACGGTCTGCTGGATCTGCGCCACATCGTCGGCCACATAACGGTCGGCCAACCCACTGTTGAAGCGCTGTTCGCCACCCGTAAGGCTCCAGATAAACGGCCGGTCGCGGGAGTCGTATTCGTCCAACCCGGCTTCCTGCTCGATCACCTGCGGGCCGTTCAAGCCCAGGCGCGCTTCACGGGTGACCACCAGATAGCTGCACAACCCTGCGGCGATGGACATGCCGCCGAAGCAGCCGACACTGCCCGCCACCACGCCGATTACCGGCTGGTACTGGCGCAGGTCGACAATCGCCGCGTGGATATCGGCAATGGCGGCCAGACCCAGGTTGGCTTCCTGCAGGCGTACGCCGCCGGTTTCCAGCAGCAGCACGGCGCGGGTCGGGATGCCGTTGCGGTTATCTTCAGCGGCCAGTTCCAGCGCTCCGGCGATTTTCGCGCCGCCGACTTCACCGAGGCTGCCGCCCTGGAAGTTACCTTCGATGGCGGCAATCACTACCGGCAGACCGGCAACGCTGCCTTTGGCGATGACCACCCCGTCATCCGCCTGGGGCACCACGCCCTGGCGGCTGAGCCACGGCGACATGACGCGTTGAAAGGGGTCGATCAACTCGCGAAAGGTGCCGGCATCCAGCAACGCCTTGGCGCGCTGCCGAGCACCGAGTTCAACGAAGCTGTGTTTGTTGAGCCAATCAGTCATGGCCGATCTCCTCGAAGCCTTGCTCCAGGCGCAAACGCACCACACCGGGTGTGGCGCCAAAATCGTGGATATCAATGTTCAAGGCCGGTGGCATCTGCTCCTGGAAGATGCGTTCGAACAGGTGCTGCCAACGTTGCTCGGCGCCATTGACCGAGGTTTGTACCTGGATGGTCAGCGTGCCGGCGGTGCCCGGTTCCAGCAGCACTTCAAGGTCGCCGGAGCCGACGCACCCCACCAGCGCACGGCCTTTTGGCGGCTGCCCGGCGGGGAATTCAAAGGATAAAGTCTCCATCACAACGCTCCGTCGAGGCGGTCGATAAACAGGCAGGCGGCCAACAGGTCGGCGGCGCCGCCGGGGGAGGCATTCAGGGCCAGCAGTTGTTGGTCCAGCGCGTGCAGTTGGCGGCGGCCGGCCAGGGTTGCGCTGCCGCCGGCGTCCAGCACGGCCTGGGCGCCCTGTTGCAGGGTGGTCAGGCCTGCGTAGCCGGCGCGGTAGAGCACGCAGGTGTCGGCCAGTTCGGTCATGATCGCGAGCAAGGCATCCAGGCGCGCGTTCTGTTCTCCGGCATTTTGCCGGCGGCTCTTGTGCAATTGCGGCAGGCCACGCTGCGTCACCGAGGGGAAGCCCAACTGCGCTTCTTCGCGGGCACCGCGAGCGCCGTAACGTTGGGCGACCAGGGCGCCGTGGCTCAGGGTTTGTGGCGCATGTCGGTCGTTGAGCAAGGCTAATCTGGCCGCGTTCAGCGTAACGGCGCCAGGGTCCAGGGCCGCTGCGGCGGTGAGCAGACCGAGCGCCCAGATCGCACCGCGATGAGTATTCACGCCATTGGTGGTAATGAGCATCGCTTGCTCGCCTTCGCGGCCAATACGGCCGAGGGCTTCGCGCAGAGGCAGGCCGATTTCGCCGATTTCAAGCGCGGCCTCGGCCATTTCCTTGAACATCGGCCACAGCGACAGCGCCGAGGCGTGCATCAAGCCCAGGTGCAGATCGGTGTGGGCGCCGTTGCCTCGCCGGTCTACCAGGGCGGGCTTGGGCGACAAATCCGCTTCGTCGATCAGCGCATCGACCGCCCTATCCGCCAGGCGATCGGCCAGGCTCACTTCATGCAGTTTGAGGGCGCGCATCTACCAACTCCTGAATTTGGCGGGTGGGTTGTACAGGCCGCCGGACCAGTCCACCAGGTCGGCCACGCTCTTGGCGGCCAACAGCTCGCGGGTGGCATCGGTGCGACGAATGCCCAGGTCTTCGGGCAGCGCAATCAAGCCTTCGCGGCGCATGCGGGCGGTGTCCTTGGGGTTGTGGCGCATACCGATGGCGGTGACTCCGGCGACGGCAGCGATCATTGCCTGGCGTTCTTCCAGGGAACGGGCCTTGTACAGGTAGGCGATGCCTTCTTCGGTGAGCAGGTGGGTGACGTCGTCGCCGTAGATCATGATCGGCGCCAGGGGCATGCCGCTTTTGCGCGCCACTTCCACCGCGTCGAGGGTGTCGACGAAGGTGGGTTTGCCGCCTTCCTGGAAGGTCTCGACCATTTGCACGACGAGTTTTTTGCCACGTTCGAGCAAGGCTTCAGGCGCATCATCGTGGCGCATGTCCAGCCAGGCCGGTGTGCCGTGGCGGCGACCGCGTGGGTCGTGGCCCATGTTCGGCGCGCCGCCGAAACCGGCAAGGCGGCCACGGGTCACGGTGCTGGAATGGCCATCGCCATCCACTTGCAGGGTGGCGCCGATAAACAGGTCCACCGCGTACTGGCCGGCCAGTTGGCAGAACATGCGGTTGGAGCGCATCGAGCCGTCGCGGCCGGTGAAGAACACATCCGGGCGTGCGGCGATGTAGTTTTCCATGCCCAGTTCAGTGCCGAAGCAATGCACGCTTTGCACCCAGCCGCTTTCAATCGCCGGAATCAGCGTGGGGTGCGGGTTGAGGGTCCAGTTGCGGCAGATCTTGCCCTTCAGGCCCAGGGATTCGCCGTAGGTGGGCAGGATCAGTTCGATGGCGGCGGTGTTGAAGCCGATACCGTGGTTGAGCGATTGCACATTGTGTTTTTCGTAGATACCACGGATCGCCATCATCGCCATCAGCACGTGTACCGGCTTGATGTGACGCGGATCACGGGTGAACAGCGGCTCGATATAGAACGGCTTGTCGGCCACCACCACGAAATCCACCCAACTGGCGGGGATGTCCACGCGCGGCAAGTCGGTGACGTCGTCCACCAATTGGTTGACCTGCACGATCACGATGCCATCGCTGAAGGCAGCGGGTTCGATCAGCGCGGGGGTGTCTTCGGTGCTGGCGCCGGTGTAAATGTTGCCGGCGCGGTCGGCCATGAAGCCGGCCGAGAGCACCACGTTGGGAATCAGGTCCACCACCAGGCGCGCATAGAGTTCGATGTAGGTATGGATCGCGCCGATTTCCAACAGGCCGTCTTCCAGCAACTGGCTGATGCGCAGGGATTGGGTGCCGGCGAAGGAGAAATCCAGCTTGCGTGCGATGCCTTTTTCAAACAGGTCCAGGTGCTCGGAACGGCCGACACTGGGCATGATCATGTGCAAATCGTGGAGCTTGGCCGGGTCGGCCTTGGCCAGGGAACGCGAGAGGAAGTCGGCCTGCTTCTGGTTGTTGCCCTCCAGTACCACGCGGTCGCCGGGAAGGATCAAGGCTTCAAGGGCCTCGACGATCTTGTCACTGGGCAACACCGCCCCGTCTGCATACTGCTTGACCAGCCCGAGCCGCCGCTGCTTCTCGTCGCGCCGCCGCGTCCAGCGCGAGTCGGGGGTGATGGTTGTTGTCATGGTTGCTCCACGGGGGGTTGCTGTCGTGGGGCTTTACCTTAGGAGTGATTCGGAAGGCCATCAATCAAGCCCGACGACGGATCATTACGGTGGGAGTAATGAAACTCAAAATGTGGGAGGGGGCTTGCCCCCGATTGCGGTGGGTCAGCTAATAGATATGTGGCTGATACACCGCTATCGGGGGCAAGCCCCCTCCCACATTTGCTCAGTGGCGCCTGTTAGATAGCGGCCCCCAATCAAAGACCGCAGTCCCTATTTGGGACCGCTTTAAAATTCCGGCGAAGGACTGACTTGCTCCAGCGCTCTATCGACCAGCAACTGACCCAACTCTGCCATCTGCTGAATTCCAAGCATGATGGCGCGCTGGGAGGTGTCCAGATCGAAGGCCAGGGTGCAGGTAAGCGCGTTGAGGGAGGACAGGGTTTCGCTGGCGTTGACCAGCAGGGTTTCGGTGTTTTGGTGAGGGTTTACGGTGAAGAGGGGTGGATTGGGGGTAGGTTTGATCATGATTGACAGCTCCGATATGTAATGGAAGCTGCCCTCTTCCGCTTGCACGCGAATGAAGGTGGCAGCTGTGCGCAGGTGTGCAAGACCGGGCATATCGGACCCCGGCAGATCCCGAAGAATCTCCCACGCACAGCCGCCATAACGAGTACAGCAGGCATAAAAAACGCCCGTTGAATGGCTATGGGCGTTGGTGCGCCGACATGTAACCGGACTTGCACGTCCGTGTCACCGTTTTTTGCGATGACGGGACGAAGACTAGGCGTGCGGACTTCTCACGACAAGTTCATGCATGGCCCAAAATCTTGCAGGAAAAATCCGAAGCCCCAGCCACACTGATCGTTCCCACGCTCTGCGTGGGAATGCCGCCTGGGACGCTCCGCGTCCCGCCAGTCAGCATACGGGCGACGCAGAGCGTCACGGGATGCATTCCCACGCGGAGCGTGGGAACGATCGGCAGTGGATCTTCACAGGTCTCAAGCTCAGGCCAGGCCGGACTCGGCCAGCAGCGCTTCAAGCCCCATCAGGTCCGGCACCTTTGCCACATGCTCGCCCACCTGCACCGCCGCCAGTTCCAGCGGGCACAGCGGTACGTCCACGTAGCTCAATTCGCTGTCGAGTTTGTACGAGCGCGGAATGCCCTGGATCACCACTGCGATGAACTTAAGCGTCGGCCGCCCGCCCAAGGTGTTCAACACCACGATCCTGGAGCGTTCGCCGGTCACGCTGGCTTCGCCGCACACGGCTTCGAAGCTGATCAAGGGTATGTGCCGATCCCGCCAGGTGACTTCGCGCAGGTACCACGGCGGTGCATCGCTGGCCGGTTCGCCGCGCTGGAAGTCGATCAGTTCGGCCACCGCGACATTCGGCAGGATCAGGTGACGATCAGCCAACGGCAGCAACAGCCCGGTGAGTTGGCTCGCGCGGTGGTCAAGCATGGGACTTGCTCCAATAAGCGATGCTCTCGAGCAATACCGACTCCTGGTACGGTTTGCCGAGGTAGTCGTTGACGCCGATGGCCATGGCGCGGTCGCGGTGTTTCTGGCCGGTGCGCGAGGTGATCATGATGATCGGCAGGCGCATCAGGCGCGGGTCGTTGCGCACCTGGATCGCCACTTCAAAACCGTCCATGCGCGGCATTTCGATGTCGAGCAGCATCAGGTCCGGGGTGTGTTCTTCGAGCAGGGCAAGGGCGTCGATGCCGTCCTTGGCGGTCAGCACGTTCATGCCGTTGCGCTCCAGCAGGCGGCTGGTGACTTTGCGCACGGTGACCGAATCGTCCACCACCAGCACCAGCAGCGGGCGCTTTTTCAGCGGGTCGTTGAGGGTCAGTGGCGTGTCCACCGACTGCGCCGGCAACGCCGGTGGCCGCGCGCGGATGTGCGCCAACAGGTCGATAATCAGCACCACGCGCCCATCGCCCAGGATCGTCGCACCGGACAAGCCCTGCACCCCGGCAAACTGCGGCCCCAGGCCCTTGACCACGATCTCGCGCGTCCCTGCCATGGCATCCACATGCACCGCCACATGCCGCTCGTTGCACTGCATCAGCAACACCGGCACCGGCTGGTACTGGCCGAGCAGCTTGGGGCGACTGACGGTGTGCAACAGGTCGCCGAGGTAAAACAGTTCGTAGCGTTGACCGGCGTATTCATAGCGCGGCGGGTCCTGCTGGTAGTGCCCCGCCAATTCATGGGGCAGCACACGCACCAGGCCCTCAATGGTATTGAGCGCAATCGCGTATTGATCGTCCGCGCATTGCACCATCAGGGCCCGATTGACCGACACGGTAAACGGCAGGCGAATCCTGAAATGCACGCCCACGCCCGGGATCGAGTCGATCACC
This sequence comes from Pseudomonas sp. Wu6, assembly GCF_019891515.1. Classification (NCBI taxonomy): domain Bacteria; kingdom Pseudomonadati; phylum Pseudomonadota; class Gammaproteobacteria; order Pseudomonadales; family Pseudomonadaceae; genus Pseudomonas; species Pseudomonas sp. Wu6. The sequence continues at coordinate 60,449 of NZ_JAFLXH010000009.1, forward strand.
ATCGAACCGCCGAGCTGGCGCACTTCCTCATGCACCACGTCCATGCCCACGCCGCGTCCGGAAATCTGGGTGATCTTTTCAGCCGTGGAAAACCCCGGTTGCAGGATGAACTGCAGTACGTCGCGGTCGCTGATCTCTTGATCGGGGTCGAGCAGGCCGCGCTTGATCGCCTTGCGGCGCACGGCTTCAAGGGGCACACCGGCGCCGTCGTCGCGCATGTCGAAGACGATATCGCCGCCTTCGTGGGTCAGGTCCAAGGTGATGCGGCCCTTCTCTGGCTTGCCCGCCTGCAGGCGCACCTCGCGGGACTCAAGACCATGGTCGACGGCGTTGCGCAGCATGTGTTCCAACGGCGCCGCCATACGCTCCAGCACGTTGCGGTCCATCTCGCCCTCGGCATTGCCGATCACGAATTCCACGTCCTTGCCCAGCTCATCGGCCACCTGGCGCACGATGCGCTTGAGGCGCGGCAGCATGCGCTCGAACGGCACCATGCGCGTGCGCATCAGGCCTTCCTGCAATTGGGTGTTGATGCGCGCCTGTTGCTGCAACAGGTCGTGGGCGTCCTGGTTGCGGCGTTCGAGGGTTTCCTTGAGGTCGAGCAAGTCGGAGGCGGATTCGGACAGCGCGCGGGACAATTGCTGCAATTGCGAATGGCGGTCCATTTCCAGCGGGTCGAACTCTTCGTAGCCCAGGCGCTCGGCCTCGGCCTGCTGGCGACTGAAAAGACCGCTCTGGGTTTCGCTGTCGAGGCGGCGCAGTTGATCGCGCATGCGCTCGATGGTGGTTTCCACTTCCGTGAGCGCGGTGCGCGCATCGTTGACCTGCTGCTCGATACGGCCACGGAAGATCGAGGTTTCGCCGGCCAGGTTGACCAGGTCGTCGAGCAGTTCGGCGGAGATCTTCACCATGTCGGCAGCCGGATCGACCACCGTCTCCGCCTTACCCGCCGGCAACGCCACCGGTACCACCAGCTCTTCGCCCGGGTGCACCAGGCTCTTGATGCGCTCGATCAGCTTGTCCACCGAGCCCACCGGCAAGCCGCCCGCCACGGCGTCGATCATCTGCGCCAGGCGGTCATGGCAACCCTGCAACAGCGCGAACAGTTCGGGCGACGGCGCCAGCAGCCCGGCGGACAGCCCTTCGTAGAGAAACTCCAGCTCGTGGGCCAGGTCGCCAATCGGGCCGATCTCGACCATGCGTGCGCCGCCCTTGAGGGTGTGCAGGTCACGCAGCAGGGTTTCGACCTCCTGGCGGTTGCCGGGCTCGGCCTGCCAGCGCAGCAATGCACTGCCTGAACTGTCGAGAATATCGGCAGCTTCCTCGAGGAAAATATCCAGCAGCTCGGGGTCGGCGCCCGAGGGTTGCGGCGCTGCAACCGGGGCCGTCGGCAGACTGCTCTGGCGCAGTTCGCGCAACCTGGCAACCAGCTCGACACTGTCGCTCAACGGCTGCTGCCCGTGCAGCTCGTCCAGTTGCAAGGCCAGACGTTCATGACTGGCCATCAGTGCCTGGGACAGCTCGGTGGAGTAGCTGTAGCGACGGTCCACCAGGCCTTCATAAACGCATTCGAGCTCCTGGGCCAGATCGCCCACCGCGTCGATTTCGGCCATGCGCGCGCCGCCCTTGAGGGTGTGCAAGTCGCGCTGCAACGAGGACAACGGCGCCATGCCCTCGGGCTCCAGCAACCAGCGCTTGAGGGACTGCCCGGCGCTGTCGAGGATATCCACGGCCTCTTCAAGGAAGATGTCGACGATCTCGTCGTCCATCGCCGTGTGCCGGCCCAGTTGCTCGGTCGCGGCGCCCAGCTCGGCGATGCGCGGGGCGCGGTTGCCGTCACGTGTGATCAGGCCGGTGGCGGACGGATCGAGGGCGTCATCGAGCAATTCGCGCAGGGCCTGGACCCGTGCCGGCGCCGGGCTGATTTCCTGCCCGGCTGCCAGTTGGTCGAGCATGGTGATCAACGCTTCATGGGCCTGCTCGGCCTCATGGAAAAACCGTTCGCTGACCGCCAGGCTGCTCTCTTCCACCGCGCCATACAGGTCGAGCAAGGCTTCGCACAATTGATCGATAGGGTGCAGGTCGGCGAGGTGCGCGCCCTCGCCCAGGGTGGTCAGTTCGTCCAGCAGCGCGGTGAGCTCCTGGCGCTCGCCGGGGTGTTGCTGCCAGCGACGCAGCAGGCTTTCGGCGTCGAGCAGGATGTCCATGCCCCGGGCCAGGAAGTTGGTGATCAGCTGCGGATCGCGCTTGACGTGCGGGCCGGTGCCGGGGCCGTTGAGCAGTGCTTCAAGCTGTTGGTCCAACAGGCTTTGGGTGCGCTTGATCAAGTCCGCCGCGCCCTTGATCGGCGCCAGGGGATGGCTGTCCAGTTCACGCAGCCCGCGCTGGAACACGCTTTCGGCTTCCAGCAGCAGCTCGACTTCATCCAGGTCCAGCGGCAGGCGATGGGCCTTGTATTCGCGGGTCAGGTGGTCGAGGGGCCGCGCCAGTTCGGCCATCGGCAACACGCCGGCCATGTAGGCGCTGCCCTTGAGGGTGTGCAGGGCGCGTTGCAGTTCATCACTGACCTGCAACGGCATGTGTTCGGCGGCCTGTTGCAGGAAGTGGTTGAGGCTGTCCAGATGGCTCTGGGCTTCGTTGCGGAAAATCTCCAGCAGCATCGGGTCGTGCGGCTCGACAACCGCTACCTGCGCGCCGCTGGCCCACCCGTGGGCGCGGGCAGCGAGGGCGTCGACCTCATCGCGCTGACGCTGTTGGCCGGTGGCGAAATCGGCGATCAGCTCCGGCAGCAGCGCCACCGCCTCATCCAGCACCTGCCGCACCTCGGGACCGATCGCCACGCTGCGCTCCAGCACGCGGTTGAGCAGGTTTTCCACGGCCCAGGCCAGTTCGGCCACGACCAGGGCGCGGACCATGCGACCGCTGCCTTTCAAGGTGTGGAAGGCACGGCGCATTTCGCCCTGGGCGGTTTTGTCCGCGCAGTCGGGCAAGTAACGGTGCAGCACCTGAAGGACTTCATCGGTCTCTTCGAGGAAGACTTCACGCAACTCGTCGTCAATCGGCGCTTCATCGCGGGGAGGCGGCAGCAGACTACCCGGCCGTTGCAGCGCCGGCGGGTTGAGACGCGAAGTGGGGCTGGCCAGCGCATCGAACCGGGATTGGCTTGGCGCGGTATCGCCGGACAAGACACCCTCGGGGGCAGCCAATGCCTGGCGCCAGGGTTTTTCCTGGGGCAGGTAGCCCAGCTCGCTCAGGGCCTGAGTGGCCAGTTCCAGGACTTTTTCGCCCGCAGCGTCGGGGTCCTGGAGCATGCGTTCCAGGTAGTATTCAAGGCTGCTGATCACGTCGGCAAAGCGCGCCAACTGCGCCTCAGCGGGCGCGGTGTCATTGACCATCAACTGCTCATCAACGTAATCGGTACACCCGCGCATCAAGCTCGCCGCGCGCGGCAGTGGAATCATCGCCAGGGCGCCGCGCACCTGGCTCAACAGCTCAGGCAGGGATTCCAGGCGCTGGCGGTCCCAGTCGGCCTCGATGCAGTCGATCACCAATTCCTTGGCCTGGCGCAAGCACTGACAGGATTCGCGGATCACCAATTGGTGGATCTGGGTCAGGTCGGTGGTCGGCAGGCGGCTGTCTTCACGGCTTTGCGGTTCGACGGTGCCGACCATTCCGGCCAGCGTGGCCTCGACGTAGAGCAACGCCCCGGCGACGTCCATCAATACGGCGTCACTGGGTTCGCGTTGCCCCTGGACCAGGCTCAATACCACGGCAAGCTGGTCGATGATGACTTTGCGCGGCTGGCCGAAACCGAGCACCGCCAGGGTGTCGGCGATCTGCCGCAGCGGTGCCAGCAGCGGGTCCAGGTCCTGGGAATGCTGGCGGTCGCTGCGCACGAACAGATCGAGGCGCTCCTTGACCCGTACCAGCTCTTCGCACAATGCGCCGAGTACCGAGCCCATGGCGTTGCGGTCCGGCCCGGCCAGGCGCGCACGCTCGGCATCGACCACGGCACTGTCGGGCAAGGCCTCATCCAGACCGTAGCGTTCCTTGAGACTTTGCATGCGCGGCGTCGGCCGAGTGACTTTGGCGACGTAGAACAGCAGGCTCTTGAGCAATTCATCCGGCGCCGGCTGGTTGATCCCGCCGATGCCCTGCGCCAGCAGGCGCTTGAGTTGCTTGCCGCTGGCCTTGAGCAGGCTGCGCAGTGCCGGGCTGTTGGCGATCACACCCGTCAGCATGCCTTCGACCAGCGCCGAGGCGACCTGCCACAGCGGCAACAACGGCGCGCCCTGGCACAGCGCTTCCAGGCGCGCGAAGACCCGCGCCATGTCTTCCAGGTTGCTCGGCCCGTGGTCCTCGCGCAGCAACCCGGCCAGGGCCTGTTGCAGCAGCGCGTGCCATTGGCGCAGTTGCGGGTGAAGGTCCGGCGGTGTGCGTTGGGCCAGTGCCTCGTCGGGCAGCGCCGCGATGGTCAACAACTGCGGGCTGAACAAGCTGGTCTCCGACAGCAGGCTTTCACCGCGGGCGCTGCGCAGGTCGTTGAGCAGCGGCAACACCACCAGCGGCAGGTCGCGACGGGCGCTGTGCACGCGGTCCAGGTACAGCGGCAATTGGCCGAGGGCCTGTTGCAGCAGGCGGATACCTTCGTCGCGCTGGCCGACGTGCCCGGCCTGCAGCGCCAGGGCCAGGGCTTCGATCTCTTCAGCCAGCAGCGCCGCGCCGTAGAACTCGACCATCTGCAGCGCGCCATGTACCTGGTGGATACCGGCCAGGCACGCCTCAATGGCGTCGCCGGTTTCAACGTAAACGTCCAGCGCCGAACGGGCCTGCTTCAGGGTTTCGGCAATGTCGCCCTTGACCCATTCGAGGGCCACGTAGTCGTGCCGATCAACCATAACTGCTCCGCTTGGAATTCATGGGTTGCTGGTGTTCTTGAAACACATGGAGATTAAGTGTGGGAGGGGGCTTGCCCCCGATAGCGGTGTGTCAGGCGACCCACTTATTGACTGTCAGACCGCTATCGGGGGCAAGCCCCCTCCCACATTTGGACTGTGGTGATTTTTGGAGCTCATTTCACTCTTCGACCTGCTTGGGCGGCGGGAGCGTGAACCCCGACACCGACCGGCGCAACTGGCTGGCCATTTTCGCCAGGTTACCAATGCTTTCGGCGGTCGCCGTGGAACCCGACGACGTCTGCGTGGTGATCTGCTGAATCACATTCATCGTCAGCGAAATCTGCCCCGCCGACGAGGTCTGTTGCTGCGCCGCATTGGAAATGCTCTGGATCAGCGCCGCCAGGGTTTTCGACACGCCTTCGATCTCTTCCAGCGCCACTCCGGCGTCCTGGGCCAGCCGCGCGCCGCGCACCACTTCGGTGGTGGTCTGCTCCATGGAGATGACCGCTTCGTTGGTGTCGGCCTGGATCGCCCGCACCAGGGTTTCGATCTGCCGGGTGGCAGCCGAGGAGCGCTCGGCCAGCCGTTGCACTTCATCGGCCACCACCGCAAAACCGCGCCCGGCATCGCCGGCCATGCTCGCCTGGATAGCCGCGTTCAGGGCAAGGATGTTGGTCTGGTCGGCGATGTCGTCGATCAGGCTGACGATGTCGCCAATCTCCTGGGACGATTCACCCAGGCGCTTGATGCGCTTGGCGGTGTCCTGGATCTGTTCGCGGATGTTGTCCATGCCGTGGATGGTGTTGTGCACCACCTCGTTGCCCTTGTTGGCAATCTCCACCGAACGCTCCGCCACCGCGGAGGACTCGGCAGCGTTGGCCGACACCTGGTCGATGGACTGGGCCATCTGGTTGATCGCGGTGGACGCTTCGGCGATCTGCTGGGCCTGATGCTCCGAGGCCTGGGCCAGGTGCATGGCGGTGGCCTGGGTGTCCTGCACCGCGCCGGCGACTTGCCCGGCGGTGAGGTTGATGGTGGCCACCAGGTCGCGCAGTTGGTCCACCGAATAGTTGATCGAGTCGGCAATGGTGCCGGTGAAGTCTTCGGTGACCGAGGCCGTGACGGTCAGGTCGCCGTCGGCCAGGTCTTCGATTTCGTCCAGCAGGCGCATGATCGCGTTCTGGTTGCGCTCGTTCTTTTCGGCGGTTTCGCGCAGCTGGCGGTTGGTCTCGCGCACCATCACCAGGCCGATCAGGATGATCGAGGCCAGCGCCAGCAGCCCCAGCGCATAGCCGCCGAGGGTATCCAGGCTGCGCCCGCCGGCCAGGTTCTCGAAACCGGTGGCCAGGTGCGAGGCTTCATCGAGCAGGGTTTGCGACAGGTTGAAAATATTGCTCGCCGACGCGCGTACCTGAAACAACTGCGGCGAGGTTTCGAGGATTTCATCCACGGAGCCCGAGACGAATTCGAACAGTTCGGCAATTTCCCCCAGCCGCGCGCGGGCGTCAGGGTCTTCGACCTGGGTGATGCGCAGGCCGGGGTTGCCGTTGAGCATGCCATTGAGCACCACGCCAAAACGATTGGCGTCGCGACCAAAGGCATCGGCGGCCTGCACGGCGGTTTCGTCGCCGGCGAGCACGGTATTGACCGCACCCAGGATGCGCTCGGCCAGCAGTGACTGGCGCTGGGCCAGCGCCACCTGGCTCGCGGGGGCGCCGCGCTGGAGCAGGATGTCGACGACTTTTTCCGACTCTATCTGCAACTGCGGCACGGTTTCGGCGAGGGTGGCGGCCACCTGGTGCAACGACAGTACGGTCTGTTCGCTGGCCAAAATGGCGTCGGTGTTTTTCAGCAGGGCTTCCCAGTCGGTCTGCACCGCGCGCATCTCGGCGCGTACGGCAGTGGGCGCGGCCGGCAGGCCGGTTTGCGGGTCGCCTTTTTTCAGGTAGCCCCAGCGCTGGGCAAAGTCGTTGCGCGCCTCGCCCAGCAGCTTGAAGGCGGCCGCCTTGCCGGCGGCGGCTTCGGTGGCATTCTTGGCGATGCGCTGGGACAGCACCCGCAGTTCGCCCGCGTGGCCGATGTACTGTTTGTCGTAGGTGGACTGGGTGTTGAGGTACGCGAAGTTGGCGAACAACAGCATGATGAACACGATCAGTGCGATAAACAGCACGATGATCTGCGAGCGGCTGCGCGAGGCCGCCTGGGGCTTGGGCGGGGTCACGGTGCTCATGCGGCCACATCCATGAAGCCTGGAGCCTGGGCCAGGGCGAAGGGGCTGAAGACCTGCCACTGCGGGTCGCCATCGAACTGGCCCTGGATAAACGGCGCGCCGGAGGCGGTACTCGCCATCCACGCGTCGAGTGCAAAATGTTGCATGCCCACCACCTCGTCCACCAGCAACCCGACAAACAGATCGTTGTATTCCACCACCAGCACCCGCCGCTGCTTGCGCGCCTTGGACAGTTCCCGGCCGAGAAACCCGCCCAGGTCCATCACCGGCAACAAGCGCCCGCGCAGGTTGGCCACGCCCTTGACCCAAGGCTTTACTCCAGGCATCAGGGTGCAGCGCGGCTCATGCAACACCTCGGCGACTTCGCCCATGGGCGCCACATACCAGTGCTGCCCCAGGCGAAAGCCGATCCCGCTCCAGCGTTGCAGGCGGGTTTCCTGGGACGGCAGGTCGGCGGCCAGCAGGCGGCAGCGGCGGTCAATGTCCAGCAGCAGCTCAAAGGCGGTTTGCGACTCGGTCATGATGGCGTGCCGTCAACCGGCCAGCACCTTGTTCAGCGTGGCGATCAGGGTTTCTTCGTCCACCGGCTTGGTCAGGTAATCCTTGGCACCCTGGCGCGCGCCCCAGATCTTGTCGGTTTCCTGGTCCTTGGTGGTGATGATGATGATCGGGATGCCGTTGGTTTCCGGCTCCTTGGACAACTGGCGCGTGGCCTGGAAGCCATTGAGGCCCGGCATCACGATGTCCATCAACACTGCGTCGGGCTTTTCCTGGCGGGCCAGGGCCACGCCGTCCGCGCCATTTTCGGCCTTCAAGACCTGGTGGCCATGCTTTTCCAGCATGCCGGTCAGTTTGTACATTTCAGTCGGCGAATCGTCGACGATCAGAACACGTGCCATGGTTTTCCCCACTACATTGGTCGGCGCCGGCCCTCGGGGGCGGCGTCAGTGTGCTTGTTCTACTGCGGCGAAGGCAGGCACATAGGCCTTGATCGCACCCAGCAGTTCTTCCTTGCTGAAAGGCTTGGTCAAAAACTGATCGACCCCCACGGTACGCCCCTTGGCCTTGTCGAACAGGCCGTCTCTGGAGGACAGCATGATCACCGGGATCGACTTGAACGCCGGGTTGTTCTTCACCAGGGCACAGGTCTGGTAGCCATCCAGGCGCGGCATCATGATGTCGACAAAGATAATGTGCGGGTGATGATCCACGATTCGCGCCAGGGCATCGAAACCGTCGATGGCCGTGATGACCTCGCACCCCACGTTCTTCAACAGCGTCTCGGCGGTGCGGCGGATCGTTTTCGAATCGTCGATCACCATCACTCTCAAGGCGTTGGAATGCTGTTCCATAGTTGCTCTACCATCGCCACAGCGAATCGGTTTTCGGTGTGTACTGCCTGATGTGTCACAGGATGAGCCCCGCAGGCCTTGGAATTCAAGGGCTGCTGCGCTGTGGCAGTCTTTTTAGCACAGTCTCCGGGCGCAATCTATCGAGGCACTCGCCTGGTGGTTTTTCCTTGACCCGCAACAGCCGCAGCGCCACTCTGACGCCACTTTTATGCGCCCTATTTGCCAGAGGAAATAACCCATGAGCGTTCGCGTCGGCATTGTCATGGACCCTATTGCCAGCATCTCCTATAAAAAGGACAGCTCGCTGGCCATGCTCCTGGCCGCCCAGGCCCGCGGCTGGAGCCTGTTCTATATGGAACAGCGCGACCTTTACCAGGGCGACGGCGAGGCCCGTGCGCGGATGCGTCCGTTGCAGGTATTCGCCAACCCCGAGAAGTGGTTCGAGCTGCAGGATGAAATCGACAGCCCCCTGAGCGATCTGGACGTGATCCTGATGCGCAAGGACCCGCCGTTCGACATGGAATTCGTGTATTCCACTTACCTGCTGGAGCAGGCCGAGCGCGCCGGGGTGTTGATCGTCAACAAGCCGCAAAGCCTGCGCGACTGCAATGAAAAACTGTTCGCCACCCTCTTCCCGCAGTGCACGCCGCCGACCGTGGTCAGCCGCCGCGCCGACGTGCTGCGTGAATTCGCCGCCAAACATGGCGATGTGATCCTCAAGCCGCTGGACGGCATGGGCGGCACCTCGATCTTCCGTCACCGCGCGGGCGATCCGAACCTGTCGGTGATCCTGGAAACCCTGACCGCGCTGGGCACCCAGCAGATCATGGGCCAGGCCTACCTGCCGGCGATCAAGGACGGCGACAAGCGCATCCTGATGATCGACGGCGAGCCGGTGGATTACTGCCTGGCGCGCATCCCGGCGGCCGGCGAGACCCGTGGCAACCTGGCCGCCGGTGGCCGTGGTGAAGCGCGACCGCTGTCGGACAAGGATCGCTGGATCGCCGCCCAAGTCGGCCCGACCCTTCGCGAAAAAGGCCTGCTGTTTGTAGGACTTGACGTAATCGGTGAGAACCTCACCGAAATCAACGTCACCAGTCCGACCTGTATTCGCGAGATTGATCACGCATTTGGCACGAACATCGGCGAAATGCTGATGGCGGCCATTGAGCGCAAGCTACAAGCCAAGTGACATAGAACAGCCGGACACACACCAACATTGCGTTATCATGCGCCACCTGTGAAACGCGCGATGTTGGTTTTTTTGTCATGACGCTCCCGTCCGATCTGCCCCCCGAACTCTCCCACAGCGGCGTGCGCCCGGCTGATCGGCTCGGATTTACCCTGTTCCTGGCGGCGCTGGTTCACCTTGCACTGATTCTCGGCGTGGGTTTCACCCTGGTCGAACCCAAACAGATCACCAAGACCCTGGAAATCACGCTCGCCACCTTCAAGAGCGATAAAAAGCCCGAGAAGGCCGACTTTCTCGCCCAGGAAAACCAGCAAGGCAGCGGTACCCTCGACAAGAAAGCCGTACCCAAGACCACCGAAGTGGCGCCGTTCCAGGACAACAAGGTCAACAAAGTCACCCCGCCGCCGGCCGCCAGGCCGGAAGTCAAACAGGCGACGCCCAAGGCTGCCGTGACCACCGTCGCGCCCAAGCCGCAAAAAGCCCCGACCCAGCGCGAAAAGACCAAAACCGAGCCCAACCCCGAGCCCGTCAAGCCTGCGCCGACATTCGACAGCTCGACGCTGTCCGACGAAATTTCCAGCCTGGAAGCCGAACTGGCCCACGAACAACAGCTCTACGCCAAACGCCCGCGCATCTACCGCTTGAACGCCGCCTCGACCATGCGCGACAAAGGCGCCTGGTATAAGGATGAATGGCGCAAGAAGGTCGAGCGCATCGGCAACCTCAACTATCCGGAAGAGGCACGCCGCCAGCAGATCTACGGCAATTTGCGGCTGCTGGTGTCGATCAACCGCGACGGTTCGCTCTATGAAGTGCAGGTGCTGGAGTCATCCGGCCAGCCCCTGCTGGACCAGGCCGCCCAGCGCATCGTGCGCCTGGCCGCACCCTTTGCGCCCTTTACCGGCGACTTGAACGACGTGGACCGCCTGGAAATCATCCGTACCTGGAAATTCGCCAGGGGCGATCGGCTGTCCAGCAACTGACTCCGGCACTTTCCTTCACTGTAGGAGCGAGCTTGCTCGCGAAAAACGCATAGGCGGCGCGGACTACCTGATAGCACTGCGTCATCGTTAACGACCTTCGCGAGCAAGCTCGCTCCTACAGAAAAGCAGACGGCGCTCTATTCGGGTCACGCTCAGCTTGTCAGTTCGCCCCTCCAACGCCACACTAGCGGACATGAAAAATGTCAGCCCGACCTACCTCAAGCACCATTTCCTGATCGCCATGCCCCACATGGCCGACCCGAACTTTGCGCAGACTTTGACCTACATCGTCGAGCACACGGCCAATGGTGCCATGGGGTTGGTGGTGAACCGCCCGCAGGAGCTGAACCTGGCCGATATCCTCGAGCAACTGCGCCCGGAAATCGACCCTCCCGCCAGTTGCCAGGGCGTGCCGATCTATATCGGCGGCCCGGTGCAGACCGATCGCGGTTTCGTGTTGCACCCCACCGGGCCGAAATTCCAGGCCACGGTGGACCTTGAGGGCGTATCCCTGTCCACATCCCAGGACGTGTTGTTCGCGATTGCCGACGGCGTCGGCCCTGAACAAAGTGTGATTACCCTGGGATACGCCGGTTGGGAAGCCGGGCAACTGGAGGCCGAACTGGCCAGCAATGCCTGGCTGACCTGCCCTTTCGACGCCGACATCCTGTTCAACACCGCCAGCGAACTGCGCCTGGAAGCCGCCGCCGCCAAGCTGCGGGTCAACCTCAGCCTGTTGACCAGCCAGGCGGGGCACGCCTGATGGCCTTGCGTTTGATTCTCGGGTTTGACTACGGCACCAAGCAGATCGGCGTGGCGGTCGGCCAGGTCATCACCGGCCAGGCCCGCGAGCTGTGCACATTGAAGGCCCAGAACGGCGTGCCGGACTGGAACCAGGTCGAAGCCCTCATCAAGGAGTGGAAGCCCGATGCAGTGGTGGTCGGCCTGCCCTTGAACATGGACGGCACCCCCAGCGACATGTGCTTGCGCGCCGAAAAATTCGCCCGCCGCCTCAACGGCCGCTACAACCTGCCCTTCTATACCCACGATGAACGCCTGACCACCTTTGAAGCCAAGGGCGAGCGACGCGACCGTGGCGGACAGAAAGGCAGCTACCGCGACAACCCTGTGGATGCCATCGCCGCCGCCCTGTTGTTGCAGGGCTGGCTGGATGAAAACACCGCTTTATTTGAATCCTGACTGACGCGGCTTGTTGCTATGCCGCTTTTGTAGGAGCGAGCTTGCTCGCGAAGAACTCACAGGCACCGCGTATATCCAGGCTTCACGCGTTATCGTTGAGGTTTTTTGCGAGCAAGCTCGCTCCTGCACACTTAATGAGGAGCCACCATGAGCCTGCCCAATCCCGCCGAACTGATCAGTCAGATGGCGTTACGCCTCAACGCGCACCTGGAACACCGTGGCATCAGCGAGCCGCGCTTCATTGGCATCCGCACCGGCGGTGTGTGGGTGGCCCAGGCCTTGCTGGAAGCGCTGGGCAGTGATTCGCCCCTGGGTACGCTGGATGTGTCCTTCTACCGTGACGATTTCAGCCAGAACGGCCTGCACCCGCAAGTGCAACCCTCGGCGCTGCCGTTCGAGGTTGAAGGCCAGCACCTGGTGCTGATCGACGACGTGCTGATGAGCGGTCGTACCATCCGCGCGGCCATGAATGAATTGTTCGACTACGGCCGCCCGGCCAGTATCACGCTGGTATGCCTGCTGGACCTGGACGCCGGCGAATTGCCGATCAGCCCGGATGTGGTCGGCGCGACACTGTCCCTGGAAGCCCACCAGCGGGTAAAATTGTCCGGTCCCACGCCGCTCGAACTCGAACTGCAAGACCTTGCCCTTTAAACCGCCTTGTACAGAGTCCCCGCGATGACGCCTCTAGATGCCAAGCGCCCGCTGCAGCTCAATGCTCAGGGCCAGTTGCAACACTTCCTGTCCCTCGATGGTTTGCCCCGCGAACTGCTCACCGAAATCCTCGACACCGCCGACTCGTTCCTCGAAGTCGGTGGCCGGGCGGTGAAGAAGGTCCCGCTGCTGCGCGGCAAGACCATCTGCAACGTGTTCTTCGAGAACTCCACGCGCACCCGCACCACCTTTGAACTGGCGGCCCAGCGGCTGTCGGCTGACGTGATCACGCTGAACGTGTCCACCTCGTCGGCCAGCAAAGGCGAAACCCTGCTCGACACCCTGCGCAACCTGGAAGCCATGGCCGCCGACATGTTCGTGGTGCGCCACGGCGACTCCGGCGCCGCGCACTTCATCGCCGAACACGTGTGCCCGAATGTGGCAATCATCAACGGCGGCGACGGTCGCCACGCCCACCCGACCCAGGGCATGCTCGACATGCTCACCATCCGTCGGCACAAGGGCGGCTTTGAAAACCTCTCGGTGGCCATCGTCGGTGACATCCTGCACTCGCGGGTTGCGCGCTCGAACATGCTGGCCCTCAAAGCCCTGGGCTGCCCGGACATCCGCGTGATCGCCCCGAAAACCCTGCTGCCCATCGGCATCGAGCAGTACGGCGTGAAGGTCTACACCAACATGGCAGAAGGCCTCAAGGATGTGGACGTGGTGATCATGCTGCGCCTGCAACGCGAACGCATGGCCGGCGGCCTGCTGCCGAGCGAGGGCGAATTCTATCGCCTGTTCGGCCTGACCACCGCGCGCCTGGCCGGCGCCAAGCCGGATGCCATCGTGATGCACCCGGGCCCGATCAACCGAGGGGTGGAAATCGAATCGGCGGTCGCCGACGGCCCGCAATCGGTGATTCTCAATCAGGTGACCTACGGCATCGCCATCCGCATGGCCGTGCTGTCCATGGCCATGAGCGGGCAAACCGCGCAACGTCAATTCGAGCAGGAGAACGCCCAGTGAAGCTCAGCATTCTCGGCGCCCGAGTCATCGATCCGGCCAGCGGCCTGGATCAAGTCACCGACCTTCACCTGGACGCCGGCAAGATTATCGCCATCGGTGCCGCGCCCGCAGGCTTCAGCGCAGTCGAAAGCATCGACGCCAAAGGCCTGGTCGCCGCGCCTGGGCTGGTGGACCTCAACGTCGCCCTGCGCGAGCCGGGCTACAGTCGCAAAGGCAACATCACCAGCGAAACCCGCGCCGCCGCCGCCGGTGGCGTGACCAGCCTGTGCTGCCCGCCGAACACCAAGCCGGTCCTGGACACCTCGGCGGTCACCGAGCTGATCCTCGACCGCGCCCGTGAAGCGGGCAACTGCAAAGTGTTCCCTGTGGGCGCGCTGAGCAAAGGCCTGGAGGGCGAGCAGTTGGCTGAGCTGATCGCCTTGCGCGACGCCGGTTGCGTGGCGTTCAGCAACGGCCTGGAGAGCTTTCGCAGCACGCGCACCCTGTGCCGGGCCCTGGAATACGCGGCCACGTTCGACCTGACGGTGATCTTTCATTCCCAGGACCGCGACCTGGCTGAAGGCGGCCTGGCCCATGAAGGCGCGGTGGCCAGCTTCCTCGGCTTGCCGGGCATCCCGGAAACCGCAGAAACCGTGGCCCTGGCCCGTGACCTGTTGCTGGTGGAACAAAGCGGCGTACGCGCGCATTTCAGCCAGTTGACCAGTGCCCGCGGCGTCGCGCTGATCGCCCAGGCCCAGGCCCGTGGCTTGCCGGTGACGGCGGACGTGGCGTTGTACCAGTTGATCCTGACCGATGAGGCGCTGATTGACTTCTCCAGCCTGTACCACGTGCAACCGCCGCTGCGTACCCTGGCCGACCGTGAAGGTTTGCGTGCGGCGGTGAAGTCAGGCGTGGTCTCGGCGATCTCCAGCCATCACCAGCCCCACGAGCGCGATGCCAAGCTGGCGCCGTTCGGTGCCACCGAGCCCGGTATCAGCAGCGTCGAGTTGCTGCTGCCGCTGGCAATGACCCTGGTGGAGGATGGCCTGCTGGACCTGCCTACGCTGCTGGCACGCCTGAGCGCCGGCCCGGCCGAGGCCTTGCGCCTGCCGGCGGGTAAGCTGGCGGTGGGTTCGGCGGCGGATCTGGTGCTGTTCGACCCGGCCAGTTCCACGGTTGCCGGGGAACACTGGCTGTCCAGGGGCGAAAATTGCCCGTTCATTGGTCACAGCCTGCCGGCCACCGTGCGCTACACCCTGATGGATGGGCGGATCAGCTACCAGGCTTGAAACAAATTTCAAGTGGGCTCAGTAAATGTGGGAGGGGGCTTGCCCCCGATGGCGGAGTGTCAGCTACCAAATCTATTGGCTGACACACTGCAATCGGGGGCAAGCCCCCTCCCACATGTGGTTCTCTATTTGGCCGGGAGATCAGCGCCCGCCATTGCGCTCGGCATTGCGGAGCGAAACCTGGCTGTTCAATGTCCAGAAGTCATACAGCACCCCAATCAGGAACAAACCGCCGGTCAGCAAGTAGATCAGGCCGGTGATCCATTTGCCCTGATACATCCGGTGCACGCCGAACACGCCCAGAAACGCCAACAGAATCCAGGCCACGTTATATTCGATAGGCCCGGCGGTAAAACGCAGGTCGGCTTCACGGTCCATGGCCGGGATCAGGAACAGGTCGATCAGCCAGCCAATACCCAGCAGGCCGAAGGTGAAAAACCAGATCGTCCCGGTGACCGGTTTGCCGTAATAGAAGCGATGCGCGCCGGTGAAACCGAAAATCCATAGCAGGTAACCGATCACCTTGCTGTGGGTGTCTTGCTGCGAAGCAACCTGTTGATAGGTGTTCATGAAGGACCTCTTTTCACTCAATAGATAAATTTGTTCATTTTTTTTGTGACTTTTTTACGGGCGCCCGACGCACGGTAAATGGTATCGTTCTGCCCTCAAACCCTTATGCCACCTGACTTGTGTCGGACAATTGCGGCTAATCGTCGCGTTTTTTCCGAATTTGACCCCAAGGTTCAGTCGACAAACGGCCTGAGAACAGCACAAAAAGCTGTTATAAAGTTGCGCGCAAACCCATATGAGCCACGCCTAATGCGACCATTTATCAAGACATGGCTAACCATTTGCCTATTAATGCCACTGGCCGCCCACGCCACCAATCGTGAGCAACGTCTTCCAAACGTTAACGGTTTTACCCCTAAAGTCCATAGCACACCCAGCACCGCCAAATCGGCAAAGCCCACCGTCAGCCGCCCGACTCAACTGAGCAAGGCCCACGGCAAAGTGCTTTCCACCCAGTTGGCCGTGAACACCAAGCAGAGCAGCAATGTCCTCAGCCGCGCCGTGAACGTGCTCGGTACTCCTTATCGTTGGGGCGGCAGCAGCCCAAGTAAAGGGTTCGACTGCAGCGGCCTGGTAAAATATGCGTTCAACGACGTCAAGGCGGTGGATTTACCGCGTACGTCCAACGCCATGGCGGCCGGCCACGGCTTGAAAGTTGATCGCAAAGACCTGAAGCCGGGCGATTTGCTGTTCTTCAAGCTCAAGAGCCGCCAGGTCAACCACGTTGCCATCTACCTGGGTAACGACCGCTTTATCCACGCGCCGCGTCGTGGCAAGTCGGTGAGCATCGATACACTGAAAAAGCCGTTCTGGGACAAGAACTACGTGATCGCCAAGCGGGTGCTGCCCAAAGAGCAGAACAACACCCTGCGGATCGTGCAGCGCTGATTCGAGGCTGAAATGCAGTAAATGTGGGAGGGGGCTTGCCCCCGATGGCAGAGTATTAGTCAACAGATTCATTGGCTGATACACCGCTATCGGGGGCAAGCCCCCTCCCACATTTGGTTTCATTGTTTGCTGAATCTCAAATGTCTGCCGGCACCCTCGCCTTCCCTCGCGCCTCCTCTTGGCTGATCAGCCCCTCGCTCACCAGCGCCTTCAAGCTCATATCCAGCGTTTTCATCCCCAGCGCCCCGCCGGTCTGGATCGCCGAGACCATCTGCGCCACTTTGTCTTCACGGATGAGATTACGAATGGCCGGCGTGCCCAGCATGATTTCGTGAGCCGCGACACGTCCGCCGCCGATCTTCCTGACCAGCACCTGGGACACCACCGCCTGCAGCGACTCCGACAGCATCGAGCGGACCATGGCCTTTTCCCCGCCCGGGAACACGTCCACCAGCCGGTCTACCGTCTTTGCCGCCGAAGTGGTGTGCAGGGTGCCGAATACCAGATGCCCCGTCTCAGCGGCCGTCAGCGCCAGGCGGATGGTTTCCAAGTCACGTAGCTCGCCCACCAGGATGACGTCCGGGTCTTCGCGCAATGCCGAGCGCAGCGCCACCGAGAAGCTGTGGGTATCGCGATGCACCTGCCGCTGGTTGATCAGCGCCATTTTCGGCCGGTGGATAAATTCGATGGGGTCTTCCAGCGTAAGGATGTGCTGGCGTCGATGCCGATTCAGATAATCGATCAGCGCCGCCAAAGTAGTGGACTTGCCCGAGCCGGTGGGCCCGGTCACCAGCACCAGGCCGCGCGGCAGCTGCGCGATACGCTGGAACACCTCACCCAGGCCAAGGCTTTCCAGGCTCTGGATGTCGCTGGGGATGGTACGAAACACCGCCCCCACGCCCCGCGCCTGATGGAACACATTCGCGCGAAAGCGCGCCACGCCGGGCAGTTCGAAGGCAAAGTCTGTTTCAAGAGATGTTTCGAAATCCTTTTGTTGGTGCTGGTTGAGCAAAGGGCTCAATAAATCCGCTACCTGCGACCCGGCCAGCACCGGGCCATCCAGCGGCCAGACCTCGCCATCGATGCGCAACATCGGCGCCAGGCCGGCCGACAGGTGCAGGTCGGAGGCGCCACGGCGCACGCTGGCCGTCAGTAATTCAGTGATATCCATAGGGCTTTCCATTTCCAGTAGAATGCCGCGGACTCCATATCCACGGGCGCAACTTGAATGTCGACGATAGCAGACAACATCGGCCTGGTTAGCCAGCGCATCCGCGCCGCCGCCGACGCCGTGCAGCGTGACGCAAGCGGCATCCACCTGCTGGCCGTGAGCAAGACCAAACCGGCGCAAGCGGTACGTGAAGCCTATGCCGCGGGGATGCATGATTTTGGTGAAAACTACCTGCAGGAAGCCCTGGGCAAACAGGCGCAATTATCCGACCTGCCCTTGAGTTGGCACTTCATCGGCCCCATTCAATCGAACAAGACTCGCGCGATCGCCGAGAACTTCGCCTGGGTGCATTCCGTGGACCGCCTGAAAATCGCACAACGCCTGTCCCAACAACGCCCTGCCGACCTGCCTGCGCTGAATATCTGCATTCAGGTCAACGTCAGTGGCGAAGCCAGCAAGTCCGGCTGTACGCCCGCCGACCTGCCGGCCCTGGCCAACGCCATCAGCGCCCTGCCGCGCCTGAAGCTGCGGGGCTTGATGGCGATCCCCGAACCGACTGAAGATCGCGCTGCGCAAGATGCCGCGTTCGCCACGGTGCGCGAGCTGCAAGGCAGCCTGAACCTGCCACTGGACACACTTTCCATGGGCATGAGCCACGACCTCGAGTCGGCCATCGCTCAAGGCGCCACCTGGGTGCGGATCGGTACCGCGCTGTTTGGCGCCCGCGACTACGGCCAGCCGTGAAATGGCTGACGTTCATTTAGCTAAGGACCTGTCATGAAAGACATGCGTATTGCCTTTATCGGCGCCGGTAACATGGCGGCCAGCCTGATCGGCGGCCTGCGGGCCAAGGGCCTGGACGCTGCGCAGATTCGCGCCAGCGACCCGGGCGCCGAGACCCGCGCCCGTGTCAGCGCCGAACACGGCATTGAAACCTTTGCCGACAACGCCGAGGCCATTGAAGGCGTCGACGTGATCCTGCTGGCGGTCAAGCCCCAGGCCATGAAAGCCGTGTGCGAAAGCCTGCGCCCGAGCCTACAGGCCCATCAACTGGTGGTGTCCATCGCGGCCGGCATCACTTGCGCCAGCATGAACAACTGGCTCGGCGCCCAACCGATCGTTCGCTGCATGCCGAATACCCCGTCGTTGTTGCGCCAGGGCGTGAGCGGTTTGTACGCCACCGCCGAAGTCAGCGCCGCGCAGCGTGATCAAGCCCAGCAACTGTTATCCGCCGTGGGCATCGCCCTGTGGCTGGAGCAGGAGCAGCAACTGGACGCGGTCACCGCCGTTTCCGGCAGTGGCCCGGCGTACTTCTTCCTGTTGATCGAAGCCATGACCGCCGCCGGGGTGAAACTGGGCCTGCCCGCCGACGTTGCCGAGCAACTGGCCGAGCAGACCGCCCTGGGCGCCGCGAAGATGGCGGTGTCCAGCGAGGTGGATGCGGCCGAGCTGCGCCGTCGCGTAACGTCCCCGGGCGGCACCACGCAAGCCGCCATCGAATCGTTCCAGGCCGGGGGCTTTGAAGCCCTGGTGGAAAAAGCACTGGGTGCCGCGGCACATCGTTCAGCCGAGATGGCCGAACAACTGGGCAAATAGTCGTCCCTTACCAAGGTAATCAAACATGCTCGGAATCAATGACGCTGCCGTCTTCATCATCCAGACCCTGGGCAGCCTGTACCTGCTGATCGTGCTGATGCGCTTTATCCTGCAACTGGTGCGGGCGAACTTCTACAACCCGCTGTGCCAGTTCGTGGTCAAGGCCACCCAACCCCTGCTCAAGCCGCTGCGCCGCGTGATCCCGAGCCTGTTCGGGCTGGACATGTCGTCGCTGGTACTGGCACTGCTGCTGCAGATTCTGCTGTTTGTGGTGATCCTGATGCTCAACGGCTACCAGGCCTTTACGGTGCTGCTGCTGCCATGGGCGCTGATCGGCATTTTCTCGCTGTTTTTGAAGATCATCTTCTGGTCGATGATCATCAGCGTGATCCTCTCCTGGGTCGCACCGGGCAGCCGCAGCCCGGGTGCCGAGCTGGTATATCAGATCACCGAGCCCGTATTGGCGCCATTCCGTCGCCTGATCCCGAACCTGGGCGGGCTGGATATCTCGCCGATCTTCGCGTTTATCGCGATCCAGCTGATTCAGAGCTGGGTGATTCCGCGTCTGGCGTTCTATGCGTTCATGCCTAAAGAGCTGTTCGGCCTGATCTGACCGCATGATCGTTCCCACGCTCTGCGTGGGAATGCCTCTTGGGACGCTCTGCGTCCCCCCATGCGGGGTGCGACGCGGAGCGTCATCGGCTGCATTCCCACGCGGAGCGTGGGAACGATCAATGCGCGCAGACCATTGCTTGCCGCTGGGTCCCCCGCTCTTTAGACTTACGCCTCATTTAAACGAGAGCAGGGTCGATGCCAACTGCCTTCCCCCCCGATTCCGTTGGACTGGTGGTGCCCCAAGTGGCGCACTTCAGCGAACCGCTGGCCCTGGCCTGTGGCCGCTCGCTGCCAGCCTACGACCTGATCTACGAAACCTACGGCCAATTGAACGCCACGGCGAGCAACGCCGTGCTGATCTGCCACGCCTTGTCCGGCCATCATCACGCCGCAGGCTTCCACAGCGTCGACGAGCGCAAGCCCGGCTGGTGGGACAGCTGCATCGGTCCCGGCAAACCTATCGACACCCATAAGTTCTTTGTAGTCAGCCTGAACAACCTCGGCGGCTGCAACGGCTCCACCGGCCCCAGCAGCCTCAACCCGGAAACCGGCAAGCCCTTCGGCGCCGACTTTCCGGTACTGACCGTCGAAGACTGGGTGCACAGCCAGGCGCGCTTCGCCGACCGGCTGGGCATCGCCCAATGGGCCGCCGTGATCGGCGGCAGCCTGGGCGGCATGCAAGCCCTGCAATGGACCATCACCTACCCGGATCGCGTGCGTCATTGCCTGGCTATCGCCTCGGCCCCCAAGTTGTCGGCGCAGAACATTGCCTTCAACGAAGTGGCGCGCCAGGCCATCCTCACCGACCCCGAGTTCCACGGTGGTTCGTTCCAGGAAGCCGGCGTGATCCCCAAGCGCGGCCTGATGCTGGCACGGATGGTCGGGCACATTACCTACCTGTCCGATGATTCCATGGGCGAAAAATTCGGCCGTGGGCTCAAGAGCGAAAAGCTCAACTACGACTTCCACAGCGTCGAGTTCCAGGTGGAAAGCTACCTGCGTTATCAGGGCGAGGAGTTCTCCGGGCGTTTCGACGCCAACACCTACTTGCTGATGACCAAGGCGCTGGACTACTTCGACCCGGCCGCGAACCATGACGACGACCTGGCGAAAACCTTCGAGCACGCCACGGCCAAGTTCTGCGTGATGTCATTCACCACCGACTGGCGCTTCTCACCGGCGCGCTCCCGTGAGCTGGTGGACGCCCTGATGGCCGCCAAGAAAGACGTCTGCTACCTGGAGATCGATGCGCCGCAGGGCCACGACGCCTTCCTGATTCCGATCCCCCGTTATCTGCAGGCGTTCAGCAATTACATGAACCGAATCGCGCTTATATGAATTGCTTACGCTTTTGGAGAACGCCATGAGAGCCGACCTGGAAATCATCCAAGACTGGATCCCCGCCGGCAGCCGCGTGCTCGACCTGGGCTGCGGTGATGGCGAGTTGCTGAGCTGGCTGCGCGACAACAAGCAAGTCACCGGCTACGGCCTGGAAAACGACCCGGACAACATCGCCCAATGCGTGGCCAAGGGCATCAACGTGATCGAGCAGGACCTGGACAAGGGCCTGGGCAACTTTGCCAGCAACAGCTTCGACATCGTGGTGATGACCCAGGCCCTGCAAGCGGTGCACTACCCGGACCGTATCCTCGATGAAATGCTGCGGGTCGGCCGCCAGTGCATCATCACCTTCCCCAACTTCGGTCACTGGCGCTGCCGCTGGTACCTGGCCACCAAGGGCCGCATGCCGGTGTCGGACTTCCTGCCGTACACCTGGTACAACACGCCGAACATCCACTTTTGCACCTTCGAAGACTTCGAAGCCCTGTGTGGCGAGCGTGAAGCCAAGGTCATCAACCGCCTTGCCGTCGATCAACAGCACCGCCACGGCTGGGCGAGTAAGCTATGGCCCAACCTGTTGGGCGAAATTGGTATCTACCGGGTCAGCAGTCCTGGCCTGACCGACCACAAGATTGCCGTCTAATCATTATCAAGAGGGACGCTCATGAATCGTCTGGCTGTTTTTCTACTGACCGCCTGCCTGGGCGCCAACGCCATGGCTGCGGACGCTATCGACGCTAACCGCAAAAAAGACTTCGGCGATATCACCGTTCATTACAACACCTTCACCTCCAGCTTCCTGCCACCCGAGACCGCCCAGAACGTCGGCATCGTGCGCAGCAAGGAAAAGGGTTTGATCAATGTGACCGTGATCAAGGGCGTCACCCCGGTCGCAGCCCAGGTAACCGGTACCATCAAGGACCTGGGCGGCAAGAGCGAAATCCTCACCTTCAAGCAAATCGAAGAGAAAGGCGGCATCAGCTACCTCGCGCCCTACTCGGTGACGCAGCGGGAATACAAGACGTTCACCATCAACGTTGAAACCGGTGGCAAGGCCCATGGTTTCCAATTCAACCAAGAACTGTTCCCGGCCGAATGATGAACCTTACCCAACTCGTACTGGCCAGCCACAACGCCGGCAAACTCAAGGAACTGCAGGCCATGCTCGGTGAGTCCGTGCAACTGCGCTCCATTGGCGAGTTCAGCCAGGTAGAGCCGGAGGAAACCGGCTTGTCGTTCGTCGAGAACGCCATCCTCAAGGCACGCAACGCCGCACGGATCTCCGGCCTGCCGGCTTTGGCGGATGATTCGGGCCTGGCGGTGGATTTCCTCGGCGGCGCGCCGGGCATCTATTCCGCACGCTACGCCGATGGCAAGGGCGACGCGGCTAACAACGCCAAGCTGCTCGACGCCCTCAAGGACGTGCCCGATGCCGACCGTGGCGCGCAGTTCGTCTGCGTGCTGGCGCTGGTGCGGCACGCCGATGACCCGCTGCCGATCCTGTGCGAAGGCTTGTGGCACGGTCGCATTCTGCATGCGGCCAGCGGTGAGCATGGCTTTGGCTATGACCCGCTGTTCTGGGTACCGGAGCGCAACGTCTCCAGCGCCGAACTGAGCCCGGCCGACAAGAACCAGATCAGCCACCGCGCCCGCGCCATGGCATTGCTGCGCCAGCGTCTGGGCCTGAAATGACCCAGAACACCTCTGCGCAGCCGCTGATCCACGGTGGCGCGCAAACACCCCGGGCGGCTCTGCCGGTGCTGCCGCCCCTGGCGCTGTACATTCACATTCCGTGGTGCGTGCGCAAATGCCCGTATTGCGACTTCAACTCCCATACCGCAAGCAACGTGCTGCCGGAAGAAGAGTACGTGGACGCCTTGCTGGCGGACCTGGACCAGGACCTGCACGCCGTTTACGGCCGAGCGCTGAGTTCGATCTTCTTTGGCGGCGGCACCCCCAGCCTGTTCAGCGCCGCAGCCTTGGGGCGCCTGCTCGAAGGCGTGCAAGCGCGCATCCCGTTTGCCGGCGATATCGAGATCACCCTGGAAGCCAACCCGGGCACCTTTGAACAAGAGAAGTTCGTCGCTTATCGCAAGCTGGGGATCAATCGCCTGTCCATCGGCATCCAGAGCTTCCAGCAGGAAAAACTCGAGGCGCTGGGCCGCATTCATAATGGCGACGAAGCCGTACGTGCAGCGGATATGGCACGCCAGGCCGGGTTCGATAACTTCAACCTGGACCTGATGCACGGCTTGCCCAACCAATCCCTGGACGATGCGTTGAGCGACCTGCGCCAGGCCATTGCGCTCAAGCCGACGCACCTGTCCTGGTATCAACTGACCCTGGAACCCAATACCGTCTTCTGGAACAAGCCGCCCGCGCTGCCCGAAGACGATACGCTGTGGGATATCCAGGAAGCCGGCCAGGCGCTGCTTGCCGAACACGGTTACGCGCAATACGAAGTGTCGGCCTACGCCCAACAGGGTCGCCCGGCGCGACATAACCTCAATTACTGGAGCTTTGGCGATTTCATCGGTATCGGCGCCGGTGCCCATGGCAAGCTCAGCCACCCCGACGGGCGCATCGTGCGCACCTGGAAAACCCGCGCACCGAAGGACTACCTCAACCCGGCCAAAAGCTTCCAGGCCGGGGCGAAAGAGCTGACCAACGAAGAGCTGCCGTTCGAATTCCTGATGAACGCCCTGCGCCTCACCGAAGGGGTGGATGCCAGGCTCTATGCCGAGCGCACCGGGCTTGACCTGGCGAGCCTCGACGAAGGCCGCCGCGAGGCAGAACAAAGTGGCTTAATGCGGGTCGAACCGTCACGCCTGGCGGCGACCGACCGCGGGCAACTCTTTCTCAATGACCTGTTGCAGACGTTTTTGAGCTGACGCTTTTTAAGGAAATCAAATGGATCTGGTACTCGACCTGCTCGCCACCGTGTCCCGCTGGAGCCGTAGCAACCTGTCGGAAATCTCCCTGGCCCTGGTCGGCTGCCTGCTGGTGCTGTTCGGCGCCGATATCAAGGGCTGGGTCGAAGCCCGCCTGGGCAGCATCGCCGGTGCGTTGCGCGTGCCCTTGATGGCCCTGCTGTGCATGATCGGCAGCGGCGCGGCGCTGATCTATGCCACACCGTGGATTGTGCGGGGGCTGAGCCAGTTCAATAACTACAGCCTGGCGCCGGTGTTGGTGGTGGTGCTGGTGTTGATTGGCGTAGTCGCCGACCGCCGCTGATTCCGAACCCAACACAAAACCAAATGTGGGAGGGGGCTTGCCCCCGATTGCAGTGGATCAGTCACCAAATCTTTGGCTGATACACCGCTATCGGGGGCAAGCCCCCTCCCACATTTGATTGCATTTCAAGTCAGGGGCGAGTTAAGCCAGCTTCTCGAACTTCAAATCCCACACCCCATGCCCCAACCGCTCGCCACGGCGTTCGAACTTGGTGATCGGGCGCTCCGCAGGGCGCGGTACGCATTTGCCATCTTCGGCCAGGTTGCGGTAGCCGGGGGCGACGTTCATCACTTCCAGCATGTAGTCGGCATAGGGTTCCCAGTCGGTGGCCATGTGCAGGATGCCGCCCACTTTCAGCTTGCTGCGCACCAGTTCCGCGAAGGAAGCCTGGACGATGCGACGCTTGTGGTGACGGGCCTTGTGCCAGGGGTCGGGGAAGAACAGCATCAGCCGGTCGAGGCTGTTGTCGGCGATGCAGCGGTTGAGCACTTCAATCGCGTCGCAATCGTAGACGCGCAGATTGGTCAGGCCCTGGGTCAGCACGCCGTTAAGCAACGCACCGACGCCTGGGCGGTGCACTTCCACACCGATGAAATCCTGATCCGGCGCGGCCGCCGCCATTTCCAGCAGGGAGTGCCCCATGCCAAAGCCGATTTCCAGGGAGCGCGGGGCCGAACGGCCGAATACCTGGTCGTAATCCACCGGCGCGTCGGCCAACGGCAATACGAACAGCGGCGTGCCTTGCTCCAGGCCCTTTTGCTGGCCTTCGGTCATGCGGCCGGCGCGCATCACGAAGCTCTTGATGCGGCGGTGCTTGGACTCGTCGCCTGCTTCCAGGGTGTTCGGCGTTTCGTTTGATTCAGTCATCAATAGCTCTTACTTGATCAGACCATCCAGCGGCGAAGAGGCGCTGGCATAGAGTTTTTTCGGCATGCGCCCGGCGAGATAGGCCAGGCGGCCCGCGACGATTGCATGGTGCATGGCCTGGGCCATCATGATCGGTTGCTGGGCATGGGCGATGGCCGAGTTCATCAGCACCGCGTCGCAGCCCAGTTCCATGGCGATGGTGGCGTCGGAGGCCGTGCCCACGCCCGCGTCCACCAGCACCGGGATCCTGGCTTCTTCAAGGATGATCTGCAGGTTGTACGGATTGCAGATACCCAGGCCGGAGCCGATCAGGCCGGCCAGCGGCATCACCGCGATACAGCCGATTTCCGCCAGCTGGCGCGCGATGATCGGGTCATCGCTGGTGTAGACCATCACGTCAAAGCCTTCCTTGACCAGAGTCTCGGCAGCCTTGAGGGTTTCGATCACATTCGGGAACAGGGTTTTCTGGTCGGCCAGCACTTCCAGCTTCACCAGGTTGTGACCGTCGAGCAGCTCGCGGGCCAGGCGACAGGTGCGCACGGCCTCGATGGCGTCATAGCAGCCGGCGGTGTTCGGCAAAAAGGTGTAACGGTCCGGCGACAGCACTTCAAGCAGGTTCGGCTCGCCCGCGATCTGGCCGAGGTTGGTACGGCGCACGGCGAAGGTAACGATTTCGGCGCCCGAGGCTTCGATGGCCAGACGGGTTTCTTCCATGTCGCGGTACTTGCCGGTGCCAACCAGCAGACGGGACTGGTAGGTACGACCGGCCAGGACAAAGGGCTTGTCGCTACGAACGATGCTCATGGGAAATCCTCGTAATGGGGTGAGGTTCTGCAGAATGCGTTACCGCCGGCGCGACTAGCCGCCGCCGATGGCGTGGACCACTTCGACCTGGTCACCCTCGCTGAGCGCGGTGCCTTCGTGCTGGCTGCGCGGGACGATATCCAGGTTGAGCTCCACTGCGACACGACGCCCGGTCAAATCCAGGCGGGTCAGCAGGGCCGCAACGGTTTCACCGTCGGGCAGTTCAAGGGGTTCGCCGTTCAACTGAATGCGCATGCCACGGGCCGCCATCGTTTTTAGGGGCCGGCATTCTAACGCGATTGGCACCTGAAGGTCAGCTCCAGGCGTCAAGCGGTCAAACCTGCAAGCGCCACGCCGTCAAGCCCAGGAAGAACCAGCCGAGCAGGAAGGCCAGGCCGCCAAATGGGGTGATGATGCCCAGTTTGCTGATGCCGGTCATGGTCAACACATACAGGCTGCCGGAGAACAGCAAAATACCGACGACAAACGAAATGCCCGCCCAGGTGACCAGTCGGCCGGGAATATGCGCGGCCAGCAGGGCCACCCCAAACAAGGCCAGGGCGTGCACCAGTTGATAGGTCACGCCGGTGTGGAAGATCGCCAGGTAATCGGCGCTCAGGCGGTTCTTCAGGCCGTGGGCGGCGAAGGCGCCCAGGGCGACACCGGTGAAACCGAAAAAGGCAGCCAGCATCAGAAAGCTACGCAGCATGAGGAACTCCAGTCAGACTCATCGGGCAGGGTCTGTATAATGGCCCGCTCAACGGGTTCGGCCAAGCCATCTCTATGCTGCGTATCTTCTTCAAACGCTTTCTCAACGTGGTGAAATGGTTCGCCATCGGCAGTGTGCTGCTGGTGCTGCTGTTTCGCGTCGTACCGCCGCCGTTCACCGCGCTGATGGTGGAACGCAAGATCGAATCCTGGATCGACGGCGAGCCCATTGACCTGCAGCGCAGCTGGGTGCCGTGGGACGAGATTTCCGATGACCTCAAAGTGGCGGTGATGGCCGGTGAAGACCAGCGTTTCCCGCAGCACTGGGGCTTTGACTTTGGCGCCATCCAGGCAGCGATCGTGCACAACGAACGTGGCGGTTCGATCCGGGGCGCCAGTACATTGAGCCAGCAGGTGTCGAAAAACCTGTTCCTGTGGGCCGGCCGCAGCTATCTGCGCAAGGGCCTGGAGGCCTGGTTTACCGGGTTGATCGAAGTGCTATGGCCCAAGCAGCGCATTCTTGAGGTGTACCTCAACAGCGTGGAGTGGGATGAGGGCGTGTTTGGCGCAGAGGCGGCGGCGCGGCATCACTTTGGCGTGAGCGCCAAGGGGCTGTCACGGCAACAGGCCAGCTATCTGGCAGCGGTGTTGCCTAACCCGCGAGTCTGGAGTGCCAGCCACCCGACCGCCTATGTAGCGCGGCGGGCGGCGTGGATTCGCCAGCAGATGAGTCAGTTGGGTGGCGATGGCTACCTGCTTGAGCTGAACAACGCCCGCAAGGCCCCCTGGTCCAACTGACACAATACAAAACAACTGTGGGAGGGGGCTTGCCCCCGATAGCGATGGACCAGTCACTGTATGTAATGACTGACACTCTGCTATCGGGGGCAAGCCCCCTCCCACATTTTTACCCAGTGCTGCCAGTAGCGTTAGGCAGCGATCGACAACTTCAGCTTGTTCATCGCGCTTTTCTCAAGCTGACGAATCCGCTCGGCCGACACGTTGTACTTCTGCGCCAGGTCGTGCAGCGTAGCTTTTTCTTCCGCCAGCCAGCGCTGGTAGAGAATGTCACGGCTGCGGTCGTCCAGCACTTCCAGCGCTTCGTGCAGGTTGTGATTGGAGTTGTCGCTCCAGTCGGCATCTTCCAGTTGACGCGCCGGGTCGTACCGGTGGTCTTCCAGGTAGTTGGCCGGCGATTGGAAGGCGCTGTCGTCGTCTGCCTCGGCAGCCGGGTCGAAGGCCATGTCATGGCCGGTCAGGCGACTTTCCATCTCGCGCACTTCACGGGGCTCCACGCCGAGGCTTTCGGCCACGCGGTGGACTTCCTCGTTGTTCAGCCACGCCAGGCGTTTCTTCTGGCTGCGCAGGTTGAAGAACAGCTTGCGCTGGGCCTTGGTGGTCGCCACTTTCACAATGCGCCAGTTGCGCAGGATGAACTCGTGGATTTCCGCCTTGATCCAGTGCACGGCAAACGACACCAGGCGCACACCCATTTCCGGGTTGAAGCGCTTGACCGCCTTCATCAGGCCGACGTTGCCTTCCTGGATCAGGTCAGCCTGGGCCAGACCGTAGCCGCTATAGCTACGGGCGATATGTACGACAAAACGCAGGTGGGCGAGCACCATCTGCCGAGCCGCCCCCAAATCCTGCTCATAGTAGAGACTCTCGGCCAGTTCACGCTCCTGCTCGGGCGTCAGCAAAGGAATGCTGTTTACCGTGTGCACATAGGCTTCCAGGTTCGCACCCGGGACCAAGGCATAAGCAGGTTGCAAAGAAGTGGTCATACGAAAAAACCTCCGACTCACATAACTCGTGCAGTTCAGCACTGCGAAAATTGACCGGGGAACCGTAGGACAAGTTCCCTAAACTGCTGACAAGGTCAATACAAACGAAACTACATTACCCTGACATTAACTACTTCGGTGCCAGCTCACGTAAATGCCGTGCGACCGCAATCCACGCACCGATATACCCCAACAGCACCGCGCCAAGCAAGAGGCTCAGGCCATCGGCCACCGGCACCCCAGCCAGGGCGAAATCGCTGCCGTACAAGCCGGCCAGCCCGATAACTGCATCGTTCAGCCAGTCCAGGCCAAAAGCCAGCAATCCCCAGGACAAAACCCCGGCACCGAAGCCATAAAGCGCGCCCATGTACAGAAAAGGACGACGCACATAGCTGTCCGTGCCGCCGACCAGTTTAATCACTTCTATCTCGGTGCGGCGGTTTTCAATATGAAGACGAATGGTATTACCTATCACCAAAAGTAATGCAGACACCAGCAACACCGTCAAACCGAACACGAAGCGGTCGCCCAGCTTGAGGATCGCGGCCAGGCGCTCTACCCAGACTAGATCAAGTTGCGCCTGTTGCACCTTGGGCATCTCTGCAAGTTTCTGGCGCAGGGCTTCCAGGGCCGGTTTGTCCACTTCATCCGGCGTCACCAGCACCACGCCCGGCAACGGGTTCTGCGGCAGCTCCTTGAGCGCCTCGCCCAGGCCGGATTGTTGCTGGAACTCCTCAAGTGCCTGGTCGCGACTGATGTATTCGGCCTCCGCCACGCCCGGCATGTTCTTGATTTCGTCGCGCAGCGCTTCGCCTTGCTGGGTGCTGGCATCCAGGTTCAGGTACAGCGAAATCTGCGCTGCGCGCTGCCAGGAACCGCCCAGGCGCTCGACATTGTTGAGCAGCAACGACAAGCCCATCGGCAGGCTCAGGGCCACGGCCATCACCAGGCAGGTGAAAAAGCTGCCGATCGGCTGCTTGCCCAGGCGGCGCAGACTGTCGAGCAAGCTGGCGCGGTGACTTTCGATCCAGGCACGCAACAGGGTGCCGAAGTCCGGACCGTCGTCATCGTCGCGTTTTTTCTTTTTCGGTTGCGGGTCGGCCGGTTTCGGCGCCACGCGTTCGGATACTTTAGGACTGCGTGTCGCACTCATACGCCGGCCTCCCCGTCGCCGATCAGGCGGCCGCGTTGCAGGGTCAGCATGCGGTGACGCATACGGGCAATCAGGGCCAGGTCGTGGCTGGCGATCAATACGCTGGTGCCCAGGCGATTGATGTCTTCGAACACCCCCATGATCTCGGCTGCCAGGCGCGGGTCGAGGTTACCGGTGGGTTCGTCCGCCAGCAGCAAGGCCGGGCGGTGGACGATGGCGCGGGCGATACCCACGCGCTGTTGCTGGCCGGTGGACAGGTCGCCGGGGTAGAGGTCGGTCTTGTCCGACAACGCCACGCGCTCCAGGGCCGAATCCACCCGCTTGACGATCTCGGCCTTGGACAGCCCGAGAATCTGCAGGGGCAAGGCGACGTTGTTGAACACCGTGCGATCGAACAGCAACTGGTGGTTCTGGAACACCACGCCGATCTGGCGGCGCAGGAACGGGATCTGCGCATTGCTGATGGTGGCCAGGTCCTGGCCCGCCAGCAACAGCTTGCCGGTGGTGGGACGCTCCATCGCCAGCAGCAGGCGCAACAAGGTGCTCTTACCGGCGCCGGAGTGACCGGTGACGAACAAAAACTCGCCCCGCCGTACTCGAAAGCTCAGCTCATGCAAGCCCACATGCCCGTTGGCGTAGCGTTTACCGACCTGTTCGAATCGAATCATGAACGCTCCCGCTCGGCAAAGAGTGCCTGTACAAAGGGTTCGGCTTCAAAGGTGCGCAGGTCGTCGATGCCTTCACCGACGCCGATGTAACGAATCGGCAACCCGAACTGTTTGGCCAGGGCGAAAATCACACCGCCCTTGGCCGTGCCGTCCAGCTTGGTCAAGGCCAGGCCGGTCAGTTGCACCGTCTGGTTGAATTGCTTGGCCTGGCTGATGGCGTTCTGGCCGGTACCGGCGTCGAGCACCAGCAGCACTTCATGGGGGGCATCGGCGTCGAGCTTGCCGATCACGCGGCGGACTTTCTTCAGCTCTTCCATCAAGTTGTCTTTGGTGTGCAGGCGACCGGCGGTGTCGGCGATCAACACATCGATGTTACGGGCCTTGGCGGCCTGCACGGCATCGAAGATCACCGAAGCGGAGTCGGCCCCCGTGTGCTGGGCGATCACCGGGATCTTGTTGCGCTCACCCCACACTTGCAGCTGCTCGACGGCAGCGGCACGGAAGGTGTCGCCGGCGGCGAGCATGACTTTCTTGCCCTCACCCTGCAGCTTTTTGGCCAGCTTGCCGATGGTGGTGGTCTTGCCGGCGCCGTTGACGCCCACGACCAGGATCACGAAAGGCTTCTTCGGCGTAATCACCAGCGGCGCTTCAACCGGTTTAAGCATGGCGGCCAGCTCGGCCTGCAGAGACTTGTACAACGCGTCGGCGTCGGTCAACTGCTTGCGCGCGACTTTCTGGGTCAGGCTCTGGATGATCACGGCGGTGGCTTCGACGCCCACGTCTGCGGTAAGCAGGCGGGTTTCAATGTCTTCCAGCAGCTCGTCATCGATGGTCTTTTTGCCGAGGAACAGGCTGGCCATGCCTTCGCCGATACTGGCGCTGGTTTTGCTCAGGCCCTGCTTGAGGCGGGCGAAGAAGCCGGTTTTACTGGTTTCGGCGGGTGCGGCGGGCTCTTCGATGACCGCAGGCACGGCAGCTACAGCTGGCACTTGAGCAGGGATTTCAGCAGGCATTTCGACTGCTGGGGGCGCCGTGACGACAACCTCTACCGGCGGCGCCACAGGAATGGGCGGCGTCACGTGTTCAGCCTGCACATCCTCAACCAGTGCCACCGGCTCCTCGGCTACCGGCAGCTCCAGCCACGGTTTGTGCTCGGGTTCAGGTTCAGGCGCAGGTTCTGCCTCGACCACCGGCTGCAACACCGGCTCCGCGATAGGCAACACCACCGGTGCCGGCGTTTCGGCAACCGGTTCGGCTTCTACTATAGGCTCAGGGGTAGGTTCGGGTTGAACCTGCGGCTGTTCGACGACGGTTTCCTGCGGTTTTTTGCGCAGCCATCCGAACAGGCCTTTCTTCTCGCCAGCCGCAGCTGGGGTCTTCTTGTCGTCGTTGGAACCAAACATGGAGACGGCTATCTCAAGGTAGCGACGCGCCAAGGGGCGCTTCGGTAAATAAAATTCGATGCGTAACAGACTGTTTTTTAGCCAGCTCGTTCATGCGCAACATTTTGAAGGCCTAAATAGAGCCTTAACAGGACAGCCACAGTGGCCGTCCCTGAGTCGGATCAGTATCCTAGCACCTCCTCGCCCGCCGACGCTAAGACCAAGCGGGCAGTCCAACAGGTTAAAAAACGAATGAATGCTCTAGCCCGCCGCGCCGCAGGCCTGCTGCTCAGCACAGTTTGTCTGCCCCTTTCAGCTTTGGCTGCCGATCCACAACCCACCCACGAATTCACCCTCGACAACGGCCTCAAGGTCGTCGTGCGCGAAGATCATCGTGCGCCGGTGGTGGTTTCCCAGGTCTGGTACAAAGTGGGCTCGAGCTACGAAACCCCGGGCCAGACCGGTTTGTCCCACGCCTTGGAACACATGATGTTCAAGGGCAGCGCCAAGGTCGGCCCCGGCGAAGCCTCGCTGATCCTGCGCGACCTGGGCGCCGAAGAAAACGCGTTCACCAGTGACGACTACACCGCTTACTACCAGGTGCTGGCCCGTGACCGCCTGGGCGTGGCCTTCGAGCTGGAAGCCGACCGCATGGCCAGCCTGCGCCTGCCGGCCGATGAGTTCAGCCGCGAAATCGAGGTGATCAAGGAAGAGCGCCGCCTGCGCACCGACGACAACCCGATGTCCAAGGCCTTTGAACGTTTCAAGGCCATGGCCTTCCCGGCCAGCGGCTATCACACGCCGACCATCGGCTGGATGGCCGACCTGGAACGCATGAAGGTCGAGGAACTGCGCCACTGGTACCAGGCCTGGTACGTACCGAACAACGCGACCCTGGTGGTGGTCGGCGATGTCGCGCCGGACGAGGTGAAAACCCTGGCCCAGCGCTACTTCGGCCCGATCCCCAAGCGCGACGTCCCGCCCGCCAAGATTCCGCTGGAGCTGGCCGAGCCCGGCGAGCGCCTGCTGACCCTGCACGTGCAAACCCAGTTGCCAAGCGTCATGCTCGGTTTCAACGTGCCGGGCCTTGCGACTGCCGAGGACAAGCGCTCGGTACAAGCCCTGCGCCTGATCTCGGCCCTGCTCGACGGCGGCTACAGCGCGCGGATCTCCGAGCAGCTGGAGCGCGGTGAAGAACTGGTCTCCGCCGCCTCCACCAATTACGACGCCTATACCCGCGGCGATACCCTGTTCATGCTGAGCGCCACGCCTAACCAGCAGAAGAAAAAGACCGTCGCCCAAGCCGAAGCCGGCCTGTGGCGCCTGTTGGAAGAGCTCAAGGCCAAGCCGCCCACCGCCGAAGAACTCGAGCGCATCCGCGCCCAGGTGATAGCGGGCGTGGTCTACCAGCGCGACTCCATCACCAGCCAGGCCACGGCCATTGGCTCGCTGGAGACCGTCGGTCTGTCGTGGAAGCTGATGGACACTGAGCTTGCCGACCTGCAAAGCGTGACCCCGGAAGATATCCAAAAGGCTGCGCGCACCTATTTCACCCGCGAACGTCTGAGCGTCGCCCATGTTTTGCCCGAGGAGACCGCTCATGAGTGACCGCAAAAGCAGCCGCCTGATTCTGCCCGGCCTGATCGCCGTTACCCTCTGCGCGGCCAGTGCCGTGTACTTCCTGCGCCCGAGCGAATCGGTTGCCAGCCCGGCGCTGGACAAGGCTCAATCGGCCAGCAAGCTGCAATCACTGGCTGAGCTGGACGGTAAAGCACCGACCAACCGCAAGCTCGATGTGCAGACCTGGACCACCGCCGAAGGCGCCAAGGTGCTGTTCGTCGAAGCCCATGAATTGCCGATGTTCGACGTGCGCATCCTGTTCGCCGCCGGCAGCAGCCAGGACGGCAACGTGCCGGGGCTGGCCTTGATGACCAATGCCATGCTCAACGAAGGCGTGCCGGGCAAGGACGTCAGCCAGATCGCCAGCGGCTTTGAAGGCCTGGGCGCCGATTTTGGCAATGGCGCCTACCGCGACATGGCCCTGGTGTCGCTGCGCAGCCTGAGCGACAGCGACAAGCGCGAGGCCGCACTGGCGCTGTTCAATGACGTGATCGGCAAGCCCACGTTCCCCGCCGATTCACTGGCACGCATCAAGAACCAGATCCTGGCCGGCTTCGAATACCAGAAACAGAACCCCGCCAAGCTGGCGAGTATCGAGCTGTTCAAGCGCCTGTACGGCGACCACCCGTACGCCCACCCAAGCGAAGGCACGCCTGAAAGCGTTCCGGCGATTACCGTGCAACAGATGCAGGCCTTCCACGCCAAGGCCTACGCGGCGGGCAATGCGGTGATCGCGGTGGTCGGCGACCTGACCCGTGCCGAAGCCGAAGCCATGACCGCCAAGGTCTCTGCCGCGCTGCCCAAGGGCCCGGCCCTGGCGAAGATTGCCCAACCGACGGAGCCCAAGGCCGGCCTGAGCCGTATCGAGTTTCCCTCCAAGCAAACCCACCTGCTGTTCGCCCAGTTGGGCATCGACCGTGCAGACCCGGATTACGCAGCCTTGTCCCTGGGCAACCAGATTCTCGGCGGCGGTGGCTTCGGCACCCGCTTGATGAGCGAAGTGCGCGAAAAACGCGGCCTGACCTACGGCGTGTACTCCGGTTTCTCGCCGATGCAGGTGCGCGGCCCGTTCATGATCAACCTGCAGACCCGCGCCGAAATGAGCGGCGGCACCCTGCGCCTGGTCGAAGACGTGGTGGCTGACTACCTCAAAAACGGCCCCACCCAGAAAGAACTGGATGACGCCAAGCGCGAACTGGCCGGCAGCTTTCCGCTGTCCACCGCCAGCAACGCCGATATCGTCGGGCAGTTGGGGGCCATGGGTTTCTACAACCTGCCGCTGAGCTATCTGGAAGATTTCATGAAACAATCCCAGGCCCTGACCGTAGAGCAGGTCAAGGCTGCAATGAACAAACACTTGAGCGCCGACAAGATGGTCATCGTGACCGCCGGCCCGACGATTGCGCAAAAGCCACTACCGCCCCCCACTGATAAACCCGCCGAGCAGCCGCTCGGGGTTCCGGAGCATTAATGGCCAGTTCATCTCGCCCGAAAAAACCTGTCCACAACGTGCATAACGGTGTGGGCCAACTGCGCATCATTGGCGGTGAATGGGGCAGCCGCAAGCTGAGCTTCCCCGATGTCGTGGGCCTGCGTCCGACCCCGGATCGCGTGCGCGAAACCCTGTTCAACTGGCTGGCGCCGTACATCGGCGGCGCCAAGGTACTCGACCCGTTTGCCGGCAGTGGCGCGTTGTTCCTGGAGGCGCTGTCCCGTGGCGCAGCCCAGGCACAGGCGCTGGATGCGAGCAATGTGGCGGTGTCCAGCCTCAAGGAACACTTGGGTACCTTGCGCTGCACCAATGGCCAGGTCCAGACCGCCGACGCCTTGCGCTACCTGGAAACCCAGGCCGCCAGCGAATACGACGTGGTGTTCCTCGACCCACCGTTCAACCAGAACCTGCTGCCGACCGTGTGTGCGTTGCTGGAAGAACGCCAGTGGCTGGCGCCGGATGCGTGGATCTACACTGAAAGCGAGACCGCGCCGTCGACGCTCGGCCTGCCGGGCAGCTGGCGCCTGCACCGGGAGCAGAAATCCGGGCGGGTGTATTACGCGTTGTGGCACCGCGCCCTGTAGGAGCGAGCTTGCTCGCCAAGGTCGAGCAGGCGGCACGGGCTGCCTGATAGCGCTGCGTCATCGTTAACGTTTTTCGCGAGCAAGCTCGCTCCTACGGGGGGCATGGCAAGCTCGTCCGGCAGCGAGTATTTCATGACTCCCTCTGTGGACCGCTTCAAACCCGCCTTCGGCCTCGGCAACCCCCACCTGCAAACACTGTGGGGGCCGCTGTGGCGCCCGACCACCCACATCGAGCGCCAACGCGAACGTCTGTGGCTGGAAGACGGCGACTTTCTCGACCTCGACTGGCACGGCCCCCACGACGTTCAGGCGCCGCTGGTGCTGGTGTTGCACGGGCTGACCGGTTCGTCCAATTCGCCTTACGTCGCCGGCCTGCAAAAAGTCCTCGCCACGCAAGGCTGGGCCAGTGCGGCATTGAACTGGCGCGGTTGTTCGGGCGAGCCGAACCTGTTGGCTCGCAGCTATCACTCCGGTGCCAGCGAAGACCTGGCCGCAGCGATTGCTCATCTGCGCACCAAGCGACCTTTGGCGCCCCTCTATGCGGTGGGTTATTCCCTGGGCGGCAACGTGTTGCTCAAGCATTTGGGCGAAACCGGTGCGGCTTCGGGGCTGCAAGGCGCGGCGGCAGTGTCGGTGCCGTTTCGCCTGGACCAATGCGCGGATCGTATCGGGCTGGGATTTTCGCGGATCTACCAGAAGCACTTCATGCGCGAGATGCTGGCGTATATCCGCGTCAAGCAACGCCAGTTTTTGCAGGATGGCCGTGAGGAAGGGCTGAAAAGCCTGGAGGCACTGGGCTCTCTGGAGAAGATGCGCACGTTCTGGGACTTCGATGGGCGAGTGACTGCGCCGTTGCATGGCTTCTTGAGTGCTGAGGATTACTATCGCCGCGCCTCCAGTCGCTACTACCTGGGCGCTATCCGCACACCAACCCTGATTATCCAGGCCGCCGATGACCCGTTTGTGTTTGCCCACAGCCTGCCCGAAGCCAGTGAGCT
This sequence comes from Pseudomonas sp. Wu6, assembly GCF_019891515.1. Lineage (NCBI taxonomy): Bacteria > Pseudomonadati > Pseudomonadota > Gammaproteobacteria > Pseudomonadales > Pseudomonadaceae > Pseudomonas > Pseudomonas sp. Wu6. The sequence goes on from NZ_JAFLXH010000009.1 coordinate 96,730, forward strand.
ATCAGACTGTACGGAGTTTGAGCTGTTGGCCAAGGGTGGGCATGTGGGGTTTGTAGAGGGTTCGCTGAAGCGCCCCGGCTACTATCTGGAACGCCGCATCCCCCAATGGCTACTGGCACAACATAGGTAAAAATATGGGAGGGGGCTTGCCCCCGATTGCGGTGTGTCAGTCAGTACATCTGTTACTGATCCACCGCCATCGGGGGCAAGCCCCCTCCCACATTTTGATTGAGTTCACAGGCCAATTGCTCAGTCGCCTGTTGCCACTTCCCGCTTGGGATCCGTAATCCACTCACTCCAAGACCCCGCATACAACTTGCCCAACGGATACCCCGCCAAGCTCAGCGCAAACAGGTTATGGCACGCCGTTACCCCCGAACCGCAATACGCCACCAATTCTTCCGGCGGGCGCCCCTGCAATTGTGCGGCAAAGCGTTGCTTGAGTTGCTCGGCCGGCAAGAAACGACCATCACTGCCCAGGTTCTCATTGAAGGCCGCGCACTGCGCACCGGGAATATGCCCGGCAATCGAGTCGATGGGCTCTACTTCACCACGAAAACGCGGCTGGGCGCGGGCGTCGATCAAGGTCAGGCCGGGCTGACCCAGGCGTTTTTGCACATGCTCGGCATCCAGCACCAGCCGATTATCCGGCATACCGGTGAAGGTGCCCGGCTCAGTCACTGGCGCATCCAGGCTCAAGGGGAAACCGGCGCTGTGCCAGGCCTTGAGGCCACCATCGAGAATAAACACGCCATCACGCTTGCCCAGCCAGGTCAGCAGCCACCAGGCACGGGCGGCATAGGCACCGGCGCCGTCGTCATACAGCACCACGTCGGTGTCGGCACTGATGCCCCAAGCTCGCAGCTGTTCGGCGAAGGTGTCCGCCGCAGGCAACGGATGACGGCCGGTCACACCCTTGATCACCTTGCCGCTGAGGTGGCGCTCCAGGTCGGCATATTGCGCCCCTTCGATATGCCCTTCGGCATAGCTGCACAGCCCGTAATCCGGGTCTTCCAGGGCAAAGCGGCAATCGAGGATCACCAGCCCGGCCGACTGCTGGCGCTCGGCCAACGCCTGGGGGCTGATCAATTGGGCAAGCGGCATGACTGACTCCTGTGCATACAAAGGGGAAAGGTCCTACTTCACTTCTTCCAGTGCCTGGTTCAATGGCACGTAAAACTCTTTGAACAACGCATCCACCGCGGCTTTGGCCTGGGGCGTGACGAAACCCGCCTCCAACACCAGCACCTGGTATACCCCACGCTTTATCGCTTCGGCGCTCAAATGAGTGGAGTTTTCATTGGTGGTGCACAGGAACCGTACCCAGGAGGTGAGGATAATCCAGGCATTAAGGGTCAGGGCTTCGGTTTGCACCGGGTCCATTGTGAGAATGCCTGCGTCGACAAAGCCCTGGTAGATCGCTCCGCCCTGAATCAGACAGCGCTGGGAAAACCGTCGGTAGCCAGTGGCCAGCTCCGGGTCGCTTTCCAATAAGTGTTCAAGGTCGCGGTGCAGGAAGCGGTAGCGCCACATGCCGGCCAGTACGGCCTGCAGGTAGAAACGCTTGTCTTCCACCCTCATCGCGCGCCCTTGGGGCGGGCGTAGGAAACTGTCCACCAACGCTTCGTATTCGCGGAACAGCACGGCGATGATCGCCTGCTTATTGGGGAAGTGGTAGTACAGGTTGCCCGGGGAAATTTCCATATGGGCGGCGATATGGTTCGTGCTGACACTGCGCTCGCCCTGCTGGTTAAAAAGCTCCAGGCTGGTTTGCACAATGCGCTCGCTGGTCTTTACTCGTGGTGCCATAGGGATCAGCTTCCAAACACGGGATGGGGCATCTTACGGCCTATGCCGGTCAGGTTAAATCCAGATGTTACTGCAATGTTTATTTGACAATTTAGAGCAATGACTCTAAAAATCCAGACAGACCTATAACAATCGGGATCGCGCCATGTCTGCCAACGTTGCCTACCTGCCAGAATCCCAGGCGCTGGATCATCTCCAGGACCTGTTCGAAGCGCAACGTCGCGCCTACGCCGCCAACCCGATGCCGCCGGCCGCACAACGCCGTCAATGGCTCAAGGCCCTGCGCGATGTGCTCAGCAACGAACGCCAGGCGCTGATCAACGCAATCAGCCAGGACTTCAGCCATCGCAGCGCGGACGAAACCCTGTTCGCCGAGCTGATGCCCAGCCTGCAGGGCATTCACTACGCCAGCAAGCACCTCAAAGGTTGGATGAAACCTTCCCGCCGCGCTGTAGGCATTGCCTTTCAACCCGCGTCGGCCAAAGTCATCTACCAGCCGCTGGGTGTAGTGGGCGTCATCGTGCCTTGGAACTACCCGCTGTACCTGGCCGTCGGCCCGCTGGTCGGCGCCTTGGCCGCCGGCAACCGGGTGATGCTCAAGCTCAGCGAGTCCACGCCGGCCACCGGTGAACTGCTCAAGGCATTGCTGGCGAAAATCTTCCCCGAGGACCTGGTGTGCGTGGTGCTCGGCGAAGCCGAAGTCGGCATGGCGTTTTCCACGTTGCGTTTCGATCATCTGCTGTTCACCGGGGCCACCAGCATCGGCAGGCATGTGATGCGTGCGGCCGCCGAACACCTCACGCCGGTCACCCTGGAGCTGGGCGGCAAATCGCCAGCCATCGTCTCCGCCGATGTGCCGCTCAAGGATGCTGCCGAGCGTATCGCCTTCGGCAAGGCGTTGAACGCTGGGCAAACCTGCGTGGCACCCGACTATGTGCTGGTACCGGAGGATCGTGTGGACGGCTTCGTCGAGGCTTACTCCGATGCGATTCGCGGGTTCTATCCGACCCTGACCGACAACCCGGACTACACGGCCATCATCAACGAGCGGCAACTGGCCAGGCTCAATGCCTACGCCAAGGACGCCACTGACAAAGGCGCCACCCTGATTGCGCTGTACGACCAGGGCCAGGCACGGCGCATGCCTCACAGCCTGCTGCTGAATGTGAGTGACGAGATGAAGGTGATGCAGGATGAGATCTTTGGTCCGCTGTTGCCGATCGTGCCCTATCGCGGCATTGATGAGGCCTTCGCCTACATCAACCAGCGCCCGCGTCCACTGGCCCTGTATTACTTCGGCTACAACAAGACCGAACAGAACCGCGTACTCCACGAGACCCACTCCGGCGGCGTGTGCCTGAACGACACCCTGCTGCAGGTGGCCCAGGACGACCTGCCGTTTGGTGGCATCGGCCCCTCCGGCATGGGTCATTACCACGGTCGCGAAGGTTTCCTGACATTCAGCAAGGCCAAGGGCGTACTGGTCAAACAGCGTCTGAACGCGGCGAAGTTGATCTACCCGCCCTACGGGAAATCCATCCAGACGTTGATCCAGAAGCTGTTTATCCGCTGAAACCGCCACCACCGGGACAATAAAGACAATGAATCCCAGCCTGACTGAAACACCTGCGCTGTCGCGGCGCGGCGTCTTGAAAATTGGCCTGTGCGCCAGCGCCTTCCTGGCGACCGCCGGGCTGGGCGCCAGCCTCAGCGGTTGCTCGAGCAGCACGCCGGCCAGCGGTTTTGCAATGTTGCGCGCCAGTGACTTGCCGTTCCTGCGCGCGGTCATCCCGGTGCTGCTGGAAGGCGCCGCCAGCGCGCAGTCCGTCAGCGCCGGGTTGGAAGACACCCTGAAAAAGCTCGACTACAGCCTTCAGCACCTGTCGCCGGAGATGTTCAAGCTCACCCAACAGCTGTTCGACGTGTTGAGCCTGGGCATTACCCGAGGACCGTTGACCGGCATCTGGGGCAGTTGGGAAAACGCCGGCAGCGAGCAGATCCGCAACTTCCTGCACCGCTGGGAAAACAGCTACCTGAACCTGCTGCGCATGGGCCAGGGCTCGCTGCTCAAGCTGGTGATCATGGCCTGGTACTTCCGGCCCGAGTCCTGGGCCCATTGCGGCTACCCCGGCCCGCCGAAGATCTGATCTGCATCCCTCACAATAAAAAAGAGACGACCCTGATGCCCGTACCCGATCTGTTCCGCGACGGCCTGGCCCGCGGCTGGAAAACCCACAATGGCGCCGCCCTCGACAGCGACCTGACCCTGGAAGCCGACGTGGCCATCATCGGCAGCGGCGCCGGTGGCGGCACCACCGCGGAAATTCTCAGCGCCGCCGGCTACAAGGTGCTGTTGATCGAAGAAGGCCCACTCAAGACCAGCAACGATTTCAAGCTGCTGGAAGACGAAGCCTATGCCAGCCTGTACCAGGAAGGGATCGGGCGCATGAGCAAGGACGGTGCGATTACCATCCTGCAGGGCCGGGCAGTGGGCGGCACCACGCTGATCAACTGGACCTCCAGCTTCCGTACCCCCGATGCCACCCTCGCCCACTGGGCCAGCGAATACGCGGTGAAGGGCCATAGCAGCGCCGAAATGGCGCCGTGGTTCGAGACCATGGAACAGCGCCTGGGTATTGCGCCGTGGGCCCTGCCGCCGAACGCCAACAACGACGTGATCCGCAAAGGCTGCGAAAAGCTCGGCTACAGCTGGCACGTGATCCCGCGCAATGTGCGCGGCTGCTTCAACCTGGGTTATTGCGGCATGGGTTGCCCGGTCAACGCCAAGCAGTCGATGCTGGTGACCACCATCCCCGCCACCCTGGACAAAGGCGGCGAGCTGCTCTACCTGGCCCGAGCCGAGCGCCTCAACTACAGCGGCGACACGATCAGCAGCCTGGAATGCGTGGCCATGGACGCACGCTGCGTAGCCCCTACCGGGCGCACGATCAGCGTGAAAGCCAAGCATTACGTACTCTCGGGCGGCGGCATCAACAGCCCGGCACTGCTGATGCGCTCGGACGCGCCCGACCCGCATTCACGGCTGGGCAAGCGCACCTTCCTGCACCTGGTGAATTTCTCCGCCGGGTTGTTCGACGAGGTGATCAATCCGTTCTACGGGGCGCCGCAGTCGATCTATTCCGACCACTTCCAGTGGCAGGACGGCACTACCGGTAAAATGTCCTACAAGCTAGAAGCACCGCCCTTACATCCAGGGCTGGCGAGTACCTTGTTTGGCGGCTACGGGGCGCAGAATGCCTTGGACATGAGCCGATTGCCCCATACCCACGCCATGCTCGCGCTGTTGCGCGACGGGTTTCACCCCGACAGCCCCGGCGGCGCAGTAGAACTGCGCGGTGACGGTACGCCGGTGCTCGACTATCAAGTCTCGCCCTATGCCTGGGACGGCCTGCGCCGGGCCTTTCACAGCATGGCCGAGATTCAGTTCGCGGCGGGCGCCAACTCGGTCAAGCCCCTGCATCACGACGCCCGCTACGTGAACACCTTGGCCGAGGCGCGCAGCGTAATTGACGGGTTGAACCTCCAATTGCATCGGACCACCCTGGGCAGCGCCCATGTGATGGGCGGTTGCGCCATGGGCGAAGACCCGAAAAACGCGGTGGCCGACAGCCTTGGGCGCCACCACCAATTGCGCAACCTGTCGATTCACGACGGCTCGCTGTTTCCCACCAGCATTGGGGCAAATCCCCAGTTGTCGGTGTATGGATTGAGCGCCCAACTGGCGTCAGCCTTGGCCGAACGTCTGAAAACAGCGTGAAAAACCGTTCGATTCACGGCATTTATCTCCATAAGTCGACTTGGCCGACCGGGATGGCTGCGATACCATCCGATTCCCCAACGGACTCCGCCAGGACGACGCGATGAACCGAGTGTTGTACCCAGGTACCTTCGACCCGATTACCAAAGGCCATGGCGATCTGGTCGAACGCGCCTCTCGCCTGTTCGACCATGTGATCATCGCGGTTGCCGCCAGCCCCAAGAAAAACCCGTTGTTTCCCCTGGAGCAACGCGTGGAGCTGGCACGTGAAGTCACCCGGCACCTGCCTAATGTGGAAGTGGTGGGCTTTTCGACACTGCTGGCGCACTTTGCCAAGGAGCAGAACGCCAATGTGTTCCTGCGTGGCCTGCGCGCGGTGTCGGATTTCGAATATGAATTCCAGCTGGCCAACATGAACCGCCAATTGGCGCCGGACGTGGAAAGCCTGTTCCTCACGCCGTCGGAACGTTATTCGTTCATTTCCTCGACGTTAGTGCGCGAAATCGCCGCTTTAGGCGGAGATATCACCAAGTTCGTGCACCCGGCCGTCGCGGATGCGCTCACCCTGCGCTTCAAGAAGTAAGACCGCTCACTCGGCGCCCGCTCGCACTGCGGGCGCCAATGCGGCACAATTGCGCGCATTCGTTTTCAATGCCCTGGCTGACAGCCCTGGCAGGAGTTTTCATGTCCCTGATCATCACCGACGATTGCATCAATTGCGACGTCTGCGAACCCGAGTGCCCGAACGCTGCGATTTCCCAGGGTGAAGAGATCTATGTGATCGATCCCAACCTGTGCACGCAATGTGTCGGCCACTACGACGAACCCCAGTGCCAGCAGGTGTGCCCGGTGGATTGCATTCCGCTGGATGAGGCGCATCCGGAGACTGAAGAGCAGTTGATGGAGAAGTATCGGAAGATTACCGGTAAGGATTGAGGTTCTTTAGCGCCTGTAAAGGCCTCATCGGGGGCAAGCCCCCTCCCACACTTTGATTTGTGAATACATTCAAAATGTGGGAGGGGCGGGGCGACGATTCGACTTGCCCCCGATGGCGATATCAGCCATCACACAGCAATCAGCTCTGACATTTGGGACAAAACACACTCGCCCGCTGCCCCAGCAGCACATTGCGCAACTCGGTCCCGCAGACCTTGCACGCCTCGCCGCCTCGGCCATACACGAACAGTTCCTGCTGGAAATACCCCGGCTGCCCGTCGCCGCCGATAAAATCGCGCAAGGTGGTACCGCCCCGCTCGATCGCTGCAGCCAGCACGCGCTTGATTTCGATCGCCAGCCTCAGGTAACGCGCCCGCGATATACCGCCCGCCGCACGACGCGGATCGATCCCCGCCGCAAACAGCGCTTCGGTCGCATAGATATTGCCCACGCCCACCACCACGGCGTTATCCATGATGAACGGCTTCACCGCCATCGACCGTCCACGGGACTGCTGGAACAAGCGTTCGCCATCAAACAGCGCGGTCAACGGCTCGGGCCCCAGGCGGATCAGCAGCTCGTGGTTGTGCGGGTCCTGGCTCCAGAGCATTGCGCCGAAACGCCGGGGGTCCGTGTAGCGCAGGGCCAGGCCGGATTCCAGCTCGATGTCCACATGTTCATGCTTGGCCGCAGGCATGCCCACTTCCACCAGGCGCAGGTTGCCCGACATGCCCAGGTGGCTGATCAAGGTGCCCACTTCGGCGTTGATCAACAGGTACTTGGCGCGCCGCTCCACCAGCACGATGCGCTGCCCGGACAGGCGCACATCAAGGTCTTCGGGGATCGGCCAGCGCAGGCGACGCTCACGCACCACCACTCGGCTGACGCGCTGGCCCTCCAGGTGAGGGGCAATCCCGCGCCGGGTGGTTTCGACTTCTGGTAACTCAGGCATGTGTACCTCGGGAAGAAAGGCTCAGTGCGCGCCCAGTTCGCGGATCGACAACTTCATGCTTTCGAAGTCGTAGTCCGACAGGCCCACGTAATCGAGCACCAGAGGGCTGATCGCATCCCACTCATGGTCAACGGTCTGGTTGCCCAGCACGCGATAGGACGAACAGATGTGCTCGGCCATTTTCAGGATCGCCAGCAGGTTCTTGAGGACGGGGTTGCGCGACGACTCATCGCTGAAAATCGCCAGGGCGTTGTGGTGATTGGCGATGGCGTCAGTGACATGCTCCGGCAGGCGCCAGGACTTGGCGGTGTAGTAACCCACCACGGCATGGTTAGTGTTGAACGCGTTGTTCTCGGTGTCGACCACGCGGCAATCCGGACCGGCATTGGCGTAGGCCTGCTCCAGCACCGTCATGTAGTTCGGGAACCGCTTGAGCATCAGCGGCACGCCGCAGTCGTGGAACAGGCCCAGGGCATAGGCTTCGTCAACCGTCTGGGAGCCGGTGCGCTTGGCCAGGCTCAGGCACGTCATGGCCACATCCTGGGCCGTGTCCCAGAAGCGGTTGAGCGTGACAATGGTGTCGTCGCTCATCTCGCCCTTGATCGACAGCGCATTGATCAGGTTGATGACCGAGCGGCTGCCCAACAGGTTCACTGCGCGCTGAATCGAGGCGATCTTGTTGCTCAGGCCGTAATACGGCGAGTTGACGATCTTCAGTAATGCGCCGGACAGGCCCGGGTCCTGGGCGATCAACCGGGCGATCACTTCCAAGTCCGGGTCGGGCATGTACTGCTCCATCTGCAAATCCACCATGATTTGCGGCTGGGGCGGTACGCTGATGCCTTGCAGGACCTGCTGGATCTGTTCGGCGGAAAGCTCTTGGGACATAAGTACACACTCTGGGCTAGGTGTGGATTCTACCCTTTAAGCAGCCCGGGCCGACACCCAAATGCCCGATTGAAACTCGATCAAATGCGGGAGGGGGCTTGCCCCCGATTGCGGTATATCAGTGAAAGATGGGCTGACTGACCCACCGCTATCGGGGGCAAGCCCCCTCCCACATGTCCGGCAGCGCCGCCAAGCAATGCACAACACGGTATACTCCCGCTCTTTTTTCCGGAGCGACGTCATGTCCCTGCCAAGCCTGCGTCTCAAAGCCAACGCCGATCGTCGTTTGCGCAACGGCCACCTGTGGGTCTACAGCAACGAAATCGACGTGGCCGCCACCCCACTCCACGGCTTCCAGGCAGGCGACCAGGCTATCCTGGAAGCGGCCGGCGGCAAGACCCTGGGCATCGTGGCCATGAGCCCGAACAACCTGATCTGCGCCCGCCTGCTGTCGCGTGACATCAAGTTGCCGTTGGACAAGTCGCTGCTGGTGCACCGCCTGAACGTCGCCCTGTCCCTGCGCGATCGCCTGTTCGACAAGCCGTTCTACCGCCTGGTCTATGGCGATTCCGACCTGCTGCCGGGCCTGGTGGTCGACCGTTTCGGCGACATCCTGGTCGTGCAGATCGCTTCGGCGACCATGGAAGCCCACAAAGAGGACGTGATCGCTGCCCTGACCCAGGTGCTCAAGCCCAGCGGCATCCTGTTCAAGAACGACTCCGCCGCGCGCGACGCCGAAGGCCTCAACCGCTACGTCGAAACCGTGTTCGGCCTGGTGCCGGAATGGGTGGCGCTGGAAGAAAACGGCGTGAAATTCGAAGCCCCGGTGATCCAGGGCCAGAAAACCGGCTGGTTCTACGACCACCGCATGAACCGCGCACGCCTGGCGCCGTATGCCAAAGGCAAGCGCGTGCTCGACCTGTACAGCTACATCGGCGGCTGGGGCGTGCAAGCCGCCGCTTTCGGCGCCAGTGAAGTGTTCTGCGTCGACGCGTCGGCCTTCGCCCTCGACGGCGTGGAGCGCAACGCCGCGCTCAACGGCGTGGCCGAGAAGATGACCTGCATCGAAGGCGACGTCTTCGAAGCGTTGAAAGAACTGAAAGCCAGCGAAGAACGCTTCGACGTGATCGTCGCCGACCCACCGGCCTTCATCAAACGCAAAAAAGACATGAAAAACGGCGAAGGCGCCTACCGCCGCCTGAACGAGCAAGCCATGCGCCTGCTCAGCAAGGACGGCATCCTCGTCAGCGCCTCGTGCTCCATGCACCTGCCCGAAGACGACCTGCAGAACATCCTGCTCACCAGCGCCCGCCACCTGGACCGTAATATCCAGATGCTCGAACGCGGCGGCCAGGGCCCGGACCACCCGGTGCACCCGGCGATTGTCGAAACGCGGTATATCAAGAGCATTACGTGCCGGTTGTTGCCCAATAGCTGACGCCGACCACCTTGTAGGAGCGAGCTTGCTCGCGAAAAACCCGAGAACGCCGCGGAGTATCAAATACCCCGCGTTATCGTTGACGCTCTTCGCGAGCAAGCTCGCTCCTACAGTGATGGCTCACACCATTAAAGGAAATGGCTCACAGCACTTCTGATTGAATTCCATTTTTCGCAGGCTAGTATCGGTTTCTGGTTTTACTCCGGAAAACAAAAACAATGTCTGGGCCCACGCTCTCCCGCTTCACCCTCATCACCTGCATTTCCCTGATTAGCTTCTTCCCGATCAATATCCTGCTCCCGTCGTTCCCTGCCCTGTCTGCCCAATTCGACACGCCCAGCGCAGACATCGCGCTGTCCATCAGCCTGTTCACCCTGGTGTTTTCGATCTCGCAACTGATCGCCGGCCCATTGTCGGATAAATGGGGGCGCAAGGAAGTCCTGCTCGGGTGCATCCTGCTTTCCATCCTCGGCGCGATAGGCTGTGCATGGGCACCGGACTACCTGACGTTCCTATTGTTTCGCACAGTGCAAGCCATGGGCTGTGGTTTCTTTGTGCTGGGCCATGCGCTGGTGGAAGACCTGTTCGACGAGCAAGACCGCGCCCGCGTTCGTCTGTATTACATGACCTTGAGTGGCTCGTTCGTCGCGCTGTCGCCGCTGATCGGCTCCTGGCTGCAAACCACGTTCGACTGGCAAGGCAGCTTCTACGGCTTCGCGCTGATGGCTACGGGCATGTTGATCCATGCGCAGTGCATCCTGCCCACCAAATCCGCCAGTACGCATCGAGCACCGGTGTCCATCGTCGGCACACTCAAGGCCGTCGCCGCCAACCACGATTTCCTGCGCTACTGGTGGATTGCAGCGTTGGTGTTCGCCTGCTACTTCGCCTTGATCAGTGTGACACCGCTGATCTTCATGGATGCGCTGAAACTCTCTGAATACGAGTACGCGCTCGTGTTAATGGTGTACGGCGTCGCCTATCTGCTGGGTGGCCTGGTGGCTTCCTACCTGCAGAAACGCATCCCGCTGTCACGGCAGATCAATATCGGCCTCGGCTTGTTGCTCGGCGCCGGTGTGTTGTTGACGCTGATCGTCAGCCTGCAAGCCATCACCAGCGTGACCCTGCTGATACCGATGCTGATCAGCGCCCTGGCCGTGACCTTGGTGCGCCCGGCCGCCATTTCGGCGGCGATGTTGCTGTTTTCAAGCAGCGCGGGGACGGCGGCATCAGCGGGTAACAGCATCATGTTCCTCACCGCCGCCGTCAGCAGCGCCGCCCTCGCGCAAACCGGTGCCCATTTACTGATGACCATTGCTGTCAGCTTCATTGTTTTGAGCCTGTGGGGTTGGCTGACGAATGCCAGGATCCATCGCTGACGCCTTCCCCTTGTAGGAGCGAGCTTGCTCGCGAAGAACGAATAGACGCCACGGGCTACCTGATAGCGCTGCGTTATCGTTGACGTTCTTCGCGAGCAAGCTCGCTCCTACAGGTAGAGGTGCCTTATAGCCAGATGGCGTCCCATAGCGGGTATTGGCCAATGTGCTCGACCAAGCCCGTGCGCAGTGGGTTTGCGACGATGTAGCGAGCCATTGCCTTCAAGTCCTCCTCACGACGCAGCGCCCTGTCGAAATAGCCTTTTTGCCAAAGCACTCCGAAGGACTGTCTTGCCTTATTGACTGCACGGGCACTTCGCGATTTGGTTCGCTGCATGAGCCTGGGCAAATCGCCGTTGTGCAACTCCACCAGCCAGTGGAAATGGTCGGGCATGACCACCCAGGCCAGTGACGTTGCATCTCCATCTTCCTGAGCCTTTCTGAATTCGCGGACCAGCAAGCGACCGATAAGCCAGTCTTGAAAAATGCGTTGCCGTTGATGGGTGACAGCCGTTAGCAAGTAGATACGGCCCGACTCTGAATAGCGCCCCTTGCGCAGCCGATAAGCATTTTGCTGAGTGGACATTCCTTCGTCCTCTTCTGTGATTGGAAGAGAAACCGTAGGAGCTGAAGCGCCAATCAGCCCTCAAACAATTGTTCTGGATATGTCCGTCCTTGTAGGAGCGAGCTTGCTCGCGAAAAACAAATAGACGCCACCGGCTACCTGATAGCGCCGCGTTATCGTTGACGATCTTCACGAGCAAGCTCGCTCCTACAGGTAGACGCCCATTCCCTCCAGCCGCCAGCGGTGTAGAATCGGCCCTATTCATCGCCAGTCATCCCCCGGCGGGTTTATGAGCTCGAGGCCCAAGCACGCGGCGATCCCGCGACGCGAGTGGCAACTTCCGGACACACGGCCATTTTCTGAGTGTTCCAGACGTCAATAGAAGCTCACTCCCCTTTGATACCGATTAGCCGCCCGGAGTGCTCCAATGCCTGATTACCGCTCGAAAACATCCACCCACGGCCGCAACATGGCCGGCGCGCGCGCATTGTGGCGTGCCACGGGGATGAAAGATGACGACTTCAAGAAGCCGATCATCGCGATTGCCAACTCGTTTACCCAGTTCGTACCCGGCCATGTCCACCTCAAGGACCTGGGTCAATTGGTCGCCCGCGAGATCGAACGCGCCGGCGGCGTGGCCAAGGAATTCAATACCATCGCCGTGGATGACGGCATTGCCATGGGCCATGACGGCATGCTGTATTCGCTGCCGAGCCGCGAGATCATCGCCGACTCCGTGGAGTACATGGTCAACGCCCACTGCGCCGACGCCATTGTGTGCATCTCCAACTGCGACAAGATCACCCCCGGCATGCTGATGGCCGCCCTGCGCCTGAACATCCCGGTTATCTTCGTCTCCGGCGGCCCGATGGAAGCCGGCAAGACCAAGCTTGCCTCCCATGGCCTGGACCTGGTCGACGCCATGGTCATCGCCGCCGATTCCAGCGCGTCTGACGAGAAAGTCGCCGAATACGAGCGCAGCGCCTGCCCGACCTGCGGTTCGTGCTCCGGCATGTTCACCGCCAACTCGATGAACTGCCTGGTGGAAGCCCTGGGCCTGGCCTTGCCGGGCAACGGTTCCACACTGGCCACCCACAGCGACCGCGAGCAGCTGTTCCTGCAGGCCGGCCGCACCATCGTCGAGCTGTGCAAGCGTTACTACACCGAGAATGATGAGTCGGTGTTGCCGCGCAATATCGCCAACTTCAAGGCGTTCGAAAACGCCATGACCCTGGACATCGCCATGGGCGGTTCCACCAACACCATCCTGCATTTGCTGGCCGCCGCCCAGGAAGCCGAGATCGACTTCGACCTGCGCGACATCGACCGCCTGTCACGCCACGTGCCGCAGCTGTGCAAGGTCGCGCCGAACATCCAGAAGTACCACATGGAAGACGTGCACCGTGCGGGCGGGATCTTCTCGATCCTCGGCTCCCTGGCCCGTGGCGGCCTGTTGCACACTGACCTGCCGACCGTGCACAGCAAATCCCTGGCCGAAGGCATCGCCAAGTGGGACATCACCCAGACTGACGACGAAGCGGTGCATCACTTCTTCAAGGCCGGCCCGGCGGGTATCCCGACCCAGACCGCGTTCAGCCAGTCGACCCGTTGGGACACCCTGGACGACGACCGTGAAAACGGCTGCATCCGCAGCGTCGAGCACGCCTACTCGCAAGAAGGCGGCCTGGCCGTGCTGTACGGCAACATCGCCCTCGACGGTTGCGTGGTGAAAACCGCCGGTGTGGATGAATCCATCCACGTCTTCGAAGGCCGCGCCAAGATCTACGAAAGCCAGGACAGCTCGGTTCGCGGCATCCTCGCCGACGAAGTGAAAGAAGGCGACATCGTGATCATCCGCTACGAAGGCCCCAAAGGCGGCCCGGGTATGCAGGAGATGCTCTACCCGACGTCCTACCTGAAATCCAAAGGCCTGGGCAAAGCCTGCGCGTTGCTGACCGACGGCCGTTTCTCCGGCGGTACTTCGGGCCTGTCCATCGGCCACGCTTCGCCGGAAGCCGCTGCCGGTGGCGCGATTGGCCTGGTGCAGGATGGCGACAAGGTGCTGATCGACATCCCGAACCGCTCGATCAACCTGTTGGTCAGCGATGAAGAACTGGCGGCGCGCCGGGTCGAGCAGGACAAGAAGGGCTGGAAACCGGTGGAGAAACGTCCACGCAAGGTGACCACCGCGTTGAAGGCGTATGCCCTGCTGGCGACCAGCGCCGACAAGGGCGCCGTGCGTAACAAGGCGATGCTGGATGGGCTGTAAGTCTAATCTGCCTTCGCTCTATCGCTGCCCCTGAAAAATGCCCCGTACCCACGGGGCATTTTTTTACCCCGCCTGACGCGCCGCGTCCCTTGCACTGCCATCTGGAACCCTTTTACCGAATCGTCCACCAAGCGAGACGATCGATTAACCAAAGGGTGTGCGATGAAAATATCGGACGGCGTTCCTCCAGCAGAATTTCGGGCCCAGGACTACGCCCCCTCTGCACCTCAGCGCTCTGAAAACAGCACCAGGCGTTTACGTCCTGACGAAATGGCCAACACCTTGCTCGGCAAAACCATAAGCCCTGAAACTGCGTTTCGGATGAGGGAAATGGTCACGGTGGACAGCCGAGGTATGATCACTAAAGTTCAACCCAGGCACTTGTCCAGCAGCAACTTTACAGACATCTCCAATTCAATCACTGCGCCACTGACTCAGCGACCACAGCCTGCGCAAGAGCTGATAAGGACGCCCAAGGAAGTGCTGTTGGCGTTGACCCTTGCGATTGCAGAGTCGGAACTGGATACCTCGATCAAAACGCCCATCATCGAGCGCCTTAAAGTAAGCTGGCTGGATAACAGGAGTTCAAGAGACATTACGCAAACCCTTATAACGCAGCTTCAGCGCGACCTGTCATTCGAACCGGAAAAAAACCAGGCGTTGCTGTCGAGAATAGAGGAGATGTCAAATACCCTGGAAAAGGAATTTTATATTACCAAACGCAATGACAATTACTATGGACGGCTTTTCGACACTGCGTTTTCAGAATATGTAATTAATAATCCCACGGTAGAATCGCACCACATCAACGAATTGCTGACGCAAAAACTTCTAACGGACTTCAATAGTTACTCACCTGCCATGCAACTCGCGCTGTGCGCGGAAATCCATCAGAGGATGCGCGACGACCCACCCGGGTGGCGCGAACAGATCAAGGAAACTCAAGAATTCCTGCGAGCTTTCGATACGCAGAATTTTACCGCCATGCTGCAAAGTCGCCACCCCTATGCGATTCCACTGACCTTGTCGCTGGCAGTGAAATATATGTTGGTGGCCCCGAATTTACGGCCACTGGCGGAGGTGGCAACGCAGCACTATATCGATGTCATCGAGAACCAGCGAGAGCGGATTGAATCTCTTGAAAACAGCAACTTTCGCAGCGACCGATACGGGCTATTGCTACCTTATCAGTCAGCACCACAGCAACCGACCCGCCTGCTGGGCACCAAGGGCATCAGGCCGATTGACTGCTACCAACTTACCACACAGAAAATAACTCCACACAATCGAGCCGCGCTGCACGCTGAGCGTGCAATAGGCACCGGCATGTCCGGCAGCACCAACGTGTTGAACTACTTATTTAAAAGTCTGATCGAGGAAGGCAAGGTATTTTCCATGGAGCATGCGAAAACCCTGACGGCGGCCTATCTCACCTTCAGCGGAGGCCACTCGCTTAACGAAGCCTATACGGTGTTTTCGTATAACGATCAAAAAAACTTCACGCCTTTATTATTCAATCAACTGGCAGGTGCGGACCAATATAACGCCGACGCAGTAGAATACGCTTATCAAAGAGTGCTTGATGCCTGCAAATTGTTGAACACTTCACGCTCTGGGCATTGATTTTATAGATACTTTTTAAATACCCAACACTGAATTGCCTGAAAAATCAGGAAAGGGCGTAAACCGCCGTCTGTAGGAGCGAGCTTGCTCGCGAAAAACGTCAACGATAACGCGCGCTTCCTGAATGAACGCGGTGCCTATGAGTTTTTCGCGAGCAAGAGCTAGGCGCCCCCCTCGTTCCTACAAAAAGCGTTATTAGCGCAAGCTCCCTCTCACATTTTTACTGCATCCAGCCTGTTACTGAATGTCTTCCGGCTTGACGATCACCCAGTTCTTGTCCGCCGTCACCGGCAACCCTTCCTTGGCCTGCGCCGCCGCATGCTTGGCGATCATGCCATTAAGCTGGGTCATGTATTTGTCCTTGCGGTTGACCCACAAGTGAATGCCGCCCTTGGCCACATCCACGTCATGAAACAGCATGTATCCATCGCTGGTTGGCGTGTCGCCGCCGACGATCACCGGTTTTTTCCATTCGTCGATATAGGTGAGGATCGCCGCGTGCTTGCCGGCCATCCAGGTGGCCGGAGTCCACAGGTAAGGCGTCAGCTCCAGGCCGAGGTTGGCCTTCTCGTCATACTTGCCGGCGGCAATCTGTTTGCGCGCGGTGGTCAGTTCGCCTGTGTTGCGGTCCTTGAGCAGGGTGGTCACGCCGATCACATTCTCGGGTTTGACGTTGTAGCCATACTTCGGATCGGCGGCGACCATGCGCACCAGTTCCTCGGAGGCGGCGGTCATCACGTACACCTCGATGCCGTTTTCCATCAGCTTGTTGTACAACTCGGCCTGGCCGGTGAAGACTTTCGGTGGCTGCACCTCGGACTTTTTCACCGTATCGCCTTCGAAATAGCTGACGGGAACGGGTTTGCCGGAGGCCATCAACTCGTCGACCTGGACCTTGAGTTCCTTGAGCGTAAACCCGGCAAACACCTGGGCCACCCACGGGTAACACACCATGTCGTCCACTTCGCAGAGGCGATAGTAGTAACTGAACAGGCTTTCCTTATGGTCGGCGGTGTCTTTGAACGGCATCAGCTTGAGCGACGGATCAAGGCTGTCGCGGGTGATCAGGCCCTTGTTTTCCATGTACGGCAGCAAGGACTCTTCAAGGTCGTAGCGGTAGCTGGTGTTGTCCATGTCGAACACCGCGAAGTTACCCTTGTTGGCGTTGGCGGCGATCATCTCGTTCAACTGTTTGGCGGCAGGCGCCGGCCAGTGTTTCAACTCGGTGGCGGCAAATACCTGGCTGGCGAGTCCGAGGCAAAGCGCGGCGGCAAGCAATTTCGGCGCGAGCTTCATAAGCGTTTCTTCCTGAGTGAAAAACATCGACGCTAACAAA
Source organism: Pseudomonas sp. Wu6 (assembly GCF_019891515.1). NCBI lineage: Bacteria > Pseudomonadati > Pseudomonadota > Gammaproteobacteria > Pseudomonadales > Pseudomonadaceae > Pseudomonas > Pseudomonas sp. Wu6. Next base: position 113,700 of record NZ_JAFLXH010000009.1, read on the forward strand.
TCCCTGTGACAGTTCCCGTGTCGAGCCCGACCGTGTGCATCCTGATTGCGCCAGGGTCGTACGTCAGAGCGTCAAGCGCTTATTCCAAAAACGACAGTCACCATTCCATATCGGTATTAAATCAATATATTTCAAGCTGTTAGGCTTCCCGGTTCGCAATCGCAGGCTCACGCGATTGGCTGCCTTCTCAACGGAGCTTCAATGAATCTTCCCCTGATTCTCAACTTACTGGTGTTCGTGGCCCTGTTGCTGGGCCTGGCACAAACCGGCCGTACGAACTGGAGCCTGGCCAAGAAGGTCCTGTTCGCCCTGGTGCTTGGCGTGGTGTTCGGTGTGGTGCTGCACGCCATCTACGGGGCCGGTCACCCGGTACTCAAGGCCTCCATCGGCTGGTTTGACCTGGTCGGCAACGGCTATGTGCAACTGCTGCAAATGATCGTGATCCCGCTGGTGTTCGCCTCGATCCTCAGTGCCGTGGCGCGCCTGCACAACGCCTCGTCCCTGGGCAAGATCAGCTTCCTGACCATCGGCACTTTGCTGTTCACCACCGCGATCGCGGCGCTGATCGGTATCGGCCTGACCAACCTGTTCGGCCTCACCGCCGAAGGGCTGGTCGCCGGTACCCAGGAAATGGCGCGCCTGCAAGTGATCCAGAACGATTACGCGGGCAAGGTCGCCGACCTGAATATCCCGCAATTGCTGCTGTCGTTCGTGCCGGCCAACCCGTTCGCCGACCTGGCCCGGGCCAAGCCGACGTCGATCATCAGCGTGGTGATTTTCGCCGCGTTCCTGGGGGTTGCCGCGCTGCAACTGCTCAAGGACGACGTGGAAAAAGGCCAGAAGGTGCTCAACGCCATCGACACCCTTCAAGCCTGGGTGATGCGCCTGGTGCGCCTGGTCATGAAGCTGACCCCGTACGGTGTCCTGGCGCTGATGACCAAGGTGGTCGCCAGCTCCAACCTGCAGGACATCATCAAGCTCGGCAGCTTTGTCGTGGTGTCGTACCTGGCCCTGGGCCTGATGTTTGTGGTGCATGGCCTGTTGCTGTCGCTGGCCGGGGTCAATCCGCTGCGCTTCTTCCGCAAGGTCTGGCCGGTACTGACCTTTGCCTTCACCAGCCGCTCCAGCGCCGCCTCGATCCCCTTGAGTATTGAAGCGCAGACACGCCGCCTGGGTATCCCGCAGTCCATTGCCGGTTTCGCCGCTTCGTTTGGGGCGACCATCGGCCAGAACGGCTGCGCAGGCCTCTATCCGGCGATGTTGGCGGTGATGGTCGCGCCGACTGTCGGCATCAACCCGCTGGACCCGCTGTGGATCGCGACGCTGGTAGCGATTGTGACCCTGAGCTCGGCCGGTGTGGCGGGCGTGGGCGGTGGTGCGACCTTCGCGGCATTGATCGTGCTGCCGGCCATGGGCTTGCCGGTGTCACTGGTGGCGCTGCTGATTTCCGTGGAGCCGCTGATCGACATGGGCCGTACGGCGCTGAACGTGAATGGCTCGATGACGGCGGGGGCGATTACCAGCCAGATCATGGGGCAGACGGACAAGGCGTTGCTCGATGCCGATGAGCATGCTGAGTTAGCGCAGGTCTGATAGAGCGCTATCGGGGGCAAGCCCCCTCCCACAGTTGACCGAGTTCCAACAGAAGAATGCGGTCCAATGTGGGAGGGGGCTTGCCCCCGATGCTTTTAAGCTTTCTCCCAGACTTCAAAGTTGTAAGCCGGTTTATCCCCTTCGGCCGGGTTCTCCACATTCGACACCAGCTTCCACTGGTTCGCATCAAACGCCGGAAACCACGCATCCCCTTCAGGGCTCAACGCCACCCGGGTCAGGTACAGGCGATCCGCCTGCTCCAGCCCCTGGGCATACAACTGCGCGCCGCCGATCAGCATCAGCTCGTCCACGCCCTGGGCCTTGGCCCATTCCTCCGCGCGCGCTATCGCCGCCTCCAGTGACGCAAACACTTGCGCACCTTCGAGCACCAGGTCGGTCTGACGACTGACCACAATGTTCAGCCGCCCCGGCAACGGTCGGCCCAGGGAATCCCAGGTCTTGCGCCCCATGATGATCGGCTTGCCCAGGGTGGTGGCCTTGAAATACTTGAAATCCCCCGGCAAATGCCAGGGCATGCTGTTGTCGACGCCGATCACGCGGTTTTCACCGAGGGCTGCGATCAGGCTTAAAAGGAGAGTTTTTTTCATGGTCACGAGAATACCAGAGCTGCGAGTCAGCAGTTATGCTCCAACCTCACGAACACAACAGGATGGCGCGTGACTGCACTAAACCCGCTGCACAACCTCTGGCTGACCGAAACCGTGCGCCTGCGCGAAGAACACGCAGGCCCTCTGGAAGATCTCGAAGCCAACCGCCTGGCCCGCACGGCCGGTGGCGACCTGCCGACGCGCATCGTGCATCGCGCGCTGCACCTGGCCGAACGCGATGGCCTGACCGGCGCCCTCACACGCTGGCTGCAAGGCGCACGCCTGGCCTTGGTGCTGCTGGCGATCGTAGCGATTATCAGCGGCGCCGGCCTGGCGTTTGCCGCCCTGGGCAACGGCCTCGCCCCGGTGAATGTGTTCTGGGCCCTGGGCAGCCTGCTCGGCCTGAACCTGATCCTGCTGCTCAGTTGGGCCCTGGGCCTGGTGTTTGCCGGCGAACACAGTGCCAGCCTCGGTCGCCTGTGGCTGTGGCTCAGTGAAAAACTCGCCCGCGACGCCAAGGCCGCGCAACTGGCGCCGGCGCTGCTGCTGTTGCTACAGCGCCAGAAGCTCAATCGCCGGGCAGTCGGCGTGCTGGTCAACAGCCTGTGGTCACTGGCGTTGCTCAGCGCCATGCTGATGTTGCTGATGCTGCTCGCCACCCGGCGTTACGGCTTTGTGTGGGAAACCACCATCCTCGGTGCCGACACCTTCATCGCTGTCACCCAGGCCCTCGGCACCCTGCCCGCTTTGCTCGGTTTCAACGTGCCGACCGTCGACATGATCCGCGCCAGCGGCGACTCCGCCCTGAATATCGAAAGCGCCCGCCAAGCCTGGGCCGCCTGGCTGGTGGGCGTGCTGCTGGTCTACGGCCTGTTGCCCCGAGCGGTCCTTGCCCTGTTCTGCCTGTGGCGCTGGAAAATCGGACGTGCGGCATTGCGCCTGGACCTCAACCTGCCCGGCTACGCCCAACTGCGCGAACGCCTGATGCCCAGCAGCGAACGGCTTGGGGTCAACGATGCCGCCCCCGAACAGTTGCATCACGTCAGCGGCGGCGTCAGCGAGATGCAAAGCGATGGAGCCTTGCTGGTGGCCGTCGAACTCGATGATCAGCACCCCTGGCCGCCCAAACTGCCCGCCAATGTGAAGAACGCCGGCATCCTCGACAGCCGCGAATCGCGCAACAAACTGCTGGAACAACTCAGCCGATTCCCCCCCGCGCGCCTGGCCATCGTCTGCGACCCGCGCCGCTCGCCCGACCGTGGCAGCCTGGCGCTGATCGCCGAACTGGCGCGCAGCGCCACCGCCACCCGCGTATGGCTGCTGCAGGCGCCGCCCGGCCAGGCGCTGGACGCCGAGCGCCTGGGCGACTGGCACAGCGCGCTGCAACAGCTTGAGCTGCCCTTCGCCGATTGCGCGCCGCTGAACTGGCTGGAGACCGGTCATGACTAAACCGCTGAAGCTCGCCGTGGTCGGCCATACCAATGTGGGCAAGACCTCGCTGCTGCGCACCCTGACCCGCGATGTCGGCTTTGGCGAAGTCTCCCATCGCCCCAGCACCACGCGGCATGTGGAGGGCGCACGCTTGTCGGTGGACGGCCAAGCCTTGCTGGAGTTGTACGACACGCCCGGCCTGGAAGATGCCATTGCCCTGCTCGACTACCTGGAACGCCTGGACCGCCCCGGCGAACGCCTCGATGGTCCGGCACGCCTGGCGCGGTTCCTGGAGGGCAGCGAGGCGCGCCAACGCTTCGAACAGGAAGCCAAGGTACTGCGCCAACTGTTGGCCTCGGACGCCGGCCTGTACGTGATCGATGCCCGCGAGCCGGTGCTGGCCAAGTACCGTGACGAGCTGCAAGTGCTGGCCAGTTGCGGCAAACCGTTGCTGCCGGTGCTCAATTTCGTCAGCAGCGCCGACCACCGCGAACCGGACTGGCGCGAAGCCCTGGCCCGCCTCGGCCTGCATGCGCTGGTGCGTTTCGACAGTGTGGCGCCGCCGGAAGATGGCGAGCGCCGATTGTATGAAAGCCTGGCCCTGCTGCTGGAAAGCGCACGACCGCAGTTGGAACGGTTGATCCTTGATCAGGAGGCCCAGCGCCAGGCCCGCCAGCAAAGCGCCGCGCGCTTGATCGCCGAACTGTTGATCGACTGTGCGGCCAGCCGTCGCAGTGTGGTGACTGAAGATGAACCCCAAGCCATCAGTGATTTACGCAACGCCGTGCGCCAGCGCGAACAAAAATGTGTGGAAGCGTTACTCAAGCTATTTGGTTTCCGCCCCCAGGACGCCGCCGCCAGTGACTTGCCGCTGCTGGACGGGCGCTGGGGCGACGACCTGTTCAATCCGCAAACCCTCAAGCAACTCGGCGTGCGCGTCGGTGGCGGGATTGCGGCAGGCGCGGCGGCAGGCGCCGGCGTGGACCTGCTGGTCGGCGGTTTGACCCTCGGCGCTGCCGCGCTGGCCGGCGCGATTGCCGGCGGTGCCCTGCAAACCGCACGCAGCTACGGCAGTCGCCTGCTCGGCAAGATCAAGGGCCAGCGCGAGCTGACCGTCGACGACAGCGTGCTGCGCCTGCTCGCCCTGCGCCAGCGCCAGTTGGTCAAGGCCTTGAACCTGCGCGGCCATGCGGCCATGCACAGCATCAAAGTCGACACGCCCCAGGACAAGACCTGGCGCGAAGGCAAGCTGCCGGACGCCTTGAACAGGGCCCGCGCCTATCCGCAATGGTCGTCGCTCAACCCACACCCCAAGTTGAACCAGGCCGAGCGTCAGGCGCAAATCCAGGCGCTGGCTCAGCGGCTGGGCGCGTCCTGATCGGCCAATAGTCGCAGGGCCTTGGCCTTGAGCACTTCAAGGTCCAGCAACGAGATGTGCATTTGCTTGGCCTGTTCGTCCCAATGGCGCATGCGCAGGCTGATGTGACAGAGCGGGTCCTGCTCGAACGCCTGTGCTTGCTGCGCGGTCATCACACCTCCCTGATACGCCAGCGTGCGGCGGCTGGCCTCGCTCAACTGTGCGTAATAGTCCGGCTGCTTGAAGGTCAGGTAACGCTTGGCTTGTACGTGATATTCCACCAACTTCGCCATGCGTTCGCTGAAGCCTGCACGGCGCAGGTAATCTGCGCCAAGCCGCTCATGGCTGAGCACGCCATACCCACCCATGCCCTCGCCACCCTGCCCACAGAGGTGGCCGATATCGTGGAAGAACGCCGCCAGCACCACTTCATCGTCAAAGCCTTCGGCCATCGCGAGCTGCGCGGCCTGGGACATGTGCTCGATCTGCGACACCGGCTCGCCGATGTAATCCGCCGTGCCATGGCGTTCGTACAGGCCGAACAGCTCGGCAAGCAAGCGCTCCCGAGTCATCACTCAGGCCCCCACACTGTGGTGATATTTCGCTCGGCCATCGCCGGGCCAACGCTCATGCCCACACCGGTATGCATCAACGCGGCGCTGATGCCCGCAGCCGCCTGGACAAATGAAAACGGCGCGGGCCCACGCGAGCCATACACACCCTGCCAACGCTCCACCACCTGGATCTTGCAACCCAGGGTCTGCTCGGCCAGTTCGATCAGCCAGTCATCGACCTGTTCGGCGTTGAAGGGCGATGCATCGCTGCCGTAATCATGGGAATCGCCGATGATCAACTCGCCATGGGGCGTGGGGCTGATCAGCAGGTGAATCCCGTGCGCCTGCAAGTGCGGCGTTTCGCGCAGGATCTGCGCCTGTACCGCGGCGGCCTCGGGCAAGTCGGCAAACGCACCGTAATGCACGCAACTGAGGCCGGTCAGCAAGGCATGTTGCAGGTTCAGGTCATGCGCCGGCCGTGCCCGCAGCATTTGCAGGCGGCAGACTTGCGGGTTGAGTGCGGCCATCGAATCGGCCAGCAGGGTCTGGTAGTCGTGACCGGAACACACAATGATCTGCTCGCCGCGAAAACGCCCCGCCGTGCTGTGCAACTGGCCCGGCTCGACGTCATGCACCAAGGTGGAAAAGTGAAACTCCACGTTCAGCGCTTGCGCCAGGTAGTTGATCAGCGCCGGAATCGCTTCGCGTGAATAGAGTTGCTGGTCGTCCCTGCCATGCAGCGCGGCGCGGTGATGGCGGAACTGGCCGGCGTACAGGTCATTCAAGGCCGCGCCTTGCAGCAGCTCGACGTTGTAGCCGTGCTCGCGGGCACGCCCGCGGCAAAAGGCTTCGAGCAGATGCGCTTCGGCTTCGGTACGGGCAAACAGGTAGGAGCCATTGCGCTTGAGCGCAAGGCCGGCCACCTGCGCCCAATGCCCCCAGATAGCGCGGCTTTCCCTTGCCAGGTCGAGCATCGGCCCCGGCGGTTGGCCGGTGACCAGCGCCTGGCCGAAGTTGCGCACCGAGGCGCCCAGGGGCGTGGCGCTGCGTTCGAAGACCTTGACCTTGAGGCCGCGCTTGGCGGCGGCGTAGGCATGGGAGAGGCCGAGGATGCCGGCGCCGACAATTAACAGATCACTACTCATACCGTCCTCTCGTTCCCACGCTCCGCGTGGGAACTCATCCAGTGACGCTCTGCGTCACGACGTTCAAGAGCGGACGCGGAGCGTCCAGAGCGGCGTTACCACGCGGAGCGTGGGAACGATCGGTTACTGCTTTTCCGACTTCCCGTCATAACGCTTGCGCCACTCAGCCAGAATGCTGTCGCGATGCTTCGACGCCCACACAAAGTCGTTCTTGATCAACCGCTGCTCGTAATCGGCGGGCAATTCAGTCTGCGGTTTGGCGATCCCCGGTTGGGCGAGCACGGCGAAATTGTCCTTGTACAACGCCATCGCCGCCGGGCTTGCAGAGAAGTCCGCCAGTTTTTTCGCAGCCTCGGCATGGGTCGTGCCCTTGATCAGCGCCGTGGCTTCGATGTCCCAGCCCAGGCCCTCTTTGGGCAGGATGATGTCCAGCGGTGCGCCCTGGCGCTTCAACTGCACGGCCGGGTACTCAAACGAAATCCCGATCGGGAACTCACCGGATGCCGCCAACTTGCACGGCTTGGAGCCGGAGTGAACGTACTGGCCGATGTTCTGGTGCAGGTCATCCATGTACTGCCAGCCCTGCTTCTCGCCGAAGGTCTGCAACCAGGCGCTCACGTCCAGGAAGCCGGTGCCGGAGGAGGCCGGGTTGGGCATCACGATCTTGCCCTTGTACTCAGGCTTGGTCAGGTCCTGCCAGCTCACCGGTTTGGTGAGGCCCTGCTTTTCGGCTTCGACGGTGTTGAAGCAGATGGTGGCGGCCCACACGTCCATGCCGACCCAGGCCGGCGGGTTGGCGGCGTCGCGGTAGTTTTTGCCGATCTTGTCCAAGTCTTTCGGGGCATAGGTATCGAGCATGCCTTGCTGGTCAAGTATCGCCAGGCTGGAGGCGGCCAGGCCCCAGACCACGTCAGCCTGCGGGCGGTCTTTCTCGGCCAGCAGTTTGGCGGTGATGATGCCGGTGGAGTCGCGCACCCACTTGATCTCGATGTCGGGGTTGGCCTGTTCGAAGGCCTTTTTGTAGGTCTTCAACTGTTCGGCTTCGAGGGCCGTGTACACGGTCAGCTCAGTCTTGGCGAAGGCATTCAGGCTGAATGCAGTGAGTACGGCAGCGACCAGCGCCAGGGGCTTGAACATGGAATACCTCCTTTGAAGGATCATTGCCCGGGCGCGGTCTGGCGCCAGGCTTGGGAGCGGCGCAAGGCGCCACGTGAAGCCCACGCCAGCAGCAACGAAACGCTGCCTGAGGTGAACAGAATCAGGGTCGACATGGCCGCCGCACCGCCCACATTGCCGGCGTCGTCCATGTTCAACACGGCGACGGCGGCGAGGATGGTGTCGGGGCTGTAGAGAAAGATCGCAGCGGAGACGGTGGTCATTGCCGACACGAACAGGTAACGCAGAATATCCAGCAGCGCGGGCAGGCAGATCGGCACCGTCACTTTCAGGTAATGGCGGTAGAGCGGCGCCTTAAGGGACAACGCGGCGGCTTCGAATTCGGCGTCCAGTTGGCGCAGTGCGGTGGTGGCGGTCATTTGTGCGGTGGTCAGGTAGTGAGCAATGGTGCACACCACCAGCAGTGCCATGCTGCCGTAGAACACATGCAGCGGGTTGCCGCCGAGGTTGAAAAAGAACACATAGCCCAGGCCAAGCACTAGGCCCGGCACGGCCATCGGCACAAAGCTGAGCAGACGCAGGGCCAGGTTCAGGCCCTTTTGGCCCTTGGTTTTTTCCATCAAATAGGCACCGGTGAAGATCAGCACACTGCCGATCAGCGCCGTGCACAGCGCCATGGTCAGGCTGTTGCGATAGGCCAGCCAACCGCCGCCGGCGGTGTCTTCGAACTGATAGTGGTTGAGCGACAGCGACAGGTTATAGGGCCAGAATTTGACCAGCGAGGAATACACCGCCATGCCGAACACCAGCAGCAGCGCCGCGCAGATCAGCAGCACGATGGCCAGGTAGCAGCCATCCCTTGAACGCGACGGCAGCGGCTGAAAGACCTGGGCACGGCCGCTCATGGCATCACCGTGACGGCGGCGCAACCACGCATCCACGCCAAAGCTGAACAGCGCCGGCAACAGCAGCACCATGCCGATCAACGCGCCGCGCCCGAATTGTTGCTGACCGACCACGGCCTTGTAGGCTTCCAGGGCCAGCACCTGGTAGTCGCCGCCGACCACCACCGGCACGCCAAAGTCGGTGATCGTCAACGTGAACACCAGGCAAAACGCCGCGAACACCGCCTGGCGCGTGGCCGGCCAGGTGATGCTGCGAAAGGCCCGGGCGGGGCTGGCGCCCATGCTGGAGGCCGCGTCGAACAAGCGCGCATCCGCCAGCGACAATGCGGACAGCAGAATCATCAGGGCGTGTGGGAAGGTGTAAATCACTTCGCCCAGGACAATGCCCCAGAAGCCGTAGATATTGTCCGAGAGCAACCCACGCAACAGCCCCTGGTTGCCGAACAGATACACCAGCGCGATGCCCGGCAACATCGAGGGCGCCATCAACGGCAGCAGCGACACGCCGCGCCAGATGACCTTGCCGGGAATCAAGGTGCGTTGCAGCGCGTAGGCAAACAGATAGGCCAACGGTACGACGATCGCGGCTACGCTCAGGGAGACTTTCAGGCTATTGCCCAGCAACCAGTGGAAATTGGCGCTGGTCAGCAATTCCCGTGCGGCGATCAGGCCGCCGCCCTGCCCGGCTTCGCTGCTGAAGCCACGCCAGAAGATCGCCAGCAGCGGCAGCAGCACCGCCACCACCAACAGGCCCAGCCACAGCCATTTGCCGCCGACCACGAAGAGGCGGTCACCCCACCCGGCGTGGGCCGCCTGACGCGGCAGCGGCACGCTCATGATCGCAGCCATCTCAGGCAAACACCTGCAGGCTGCGCGGCGGCAACGCCACCCAGATATCCTGGCTGCCCAGACGCGGCATGTCGTGTGGCGCAAGTTCGGCCAGCAACGCGTGGCCCGGCAGCTGCGCCAGTTCGAAGCTCATGCGGCAGCGGTTGCCCAGAAACGTGATCTCGCGCACCTTGGCCGCAAACAAGTTTTCTTCATGCACCGGCGGATTCACGCTGATGGCTTCCGGCCGGCAGAACAGGCGACCGGAGGTGGCCATGCCGGCGTCGTCGGCCAGGCGCATCTTCAGCCCTCCGACCTGGGCGTGGCTGGCGCTGTTGCGGCTGAACGGCAACCAGTTGCCCTGGCCGACAAATTCCGCCACGAACGGCGTGGCCGGGCGGTCGTAGATGTCCTGGGGCGTCGCGTATTGCTCGACCTTGCCGTTGTTCATCACGGCGATACGGTCGGCCATCAGCATGGCTTCGTCTTGATTGTGGGTAACCATCAGCGTGGTGATGCCCAGGCGTCGTTGCAGTTGGCGCAGTTCGGTGCATAGATGCTCGCGAACCTGGGCGTCGAGGGCCGACATCGGCTCATCCAGCAGCAATAACGAAGGTGCCGGCGCCAGGGCCCGCGCCAGGGCTACCCGCTGCTGTTGCCCGCCGGACAATTGGCCGGGGTATTTCTTTTCGCTGCCGAGCAGGCCGACCAGCTCAAGCATCTGCCCGACACGCTTGCGCACCTCATCGCGACCGCTGCCGGTAAGGCCGTAGCCGATGTTCGCTTCTACGGTCAGGTTGGGAAACAGCGCGTAGGACTGGAACAGGATGCCGTAGTCCCGCGCCTGGGGCGGCAGCCGGGAAACATCGCGGTCACCCAGGTAAATTTCGCCGCTGTCCTGGTGCTCAAGGCCGGCAATGCAGCGCAGCATGGTGGTCTTGCCGCAGCCGGACGGGCCCAGCAGGCACACCAGCTCGCCGGCGGCGACATCCAGGGACACGTTATCGAGCGCGGTAAAGGCGCCGAAGCGTTTCTGGAGACCGCGCACCTTCATCGGTGCGCCGGGGTGGGTCAGGGCTGTGTTCATGGTGGCGCCTCATCGATCGGATGAAGGCCATGCTAGGGGGGGAATACTTCGCTGATGTGGCAGAAGGGCAAAAGGGCGTGATAGGGGTATTGGTGGATTTGGGTTGGGCTCTTGGAGGTGAGCATGATCAAGCGGGACGCGGAGCGTCCCGGGAGGCGTTACCACGCGGAGCGTGGGAACGATCAAGGTTAAATTGGCGACATTTCCTGGGCAAGGCCAAGGAAAGCCGCCGGCAGCCGCGCACCTTTGCGCTCCTTGAGGCAGTACAGATACTCCGGAATCTGCGGCGCATTCTCAAGGGTCAGCACCTTCAGCTGCGGATCATGGGGTACTTCCTGCCGCGCAATGATGCTGATGCCGATATTGCGCAGCACCGCCTCGCGGATCGACTCACGACTGCCGATTTCCAGCAGCGGCCCGTAGCTGACGCCAGCGCCCTGAAGCATGTCTTCCGTCAGTCTGCGGGTGGTGGACCCCGCCTCACGCATCAGCAGCGTATGCCCGGCCAGCGCAGTCAACGGCACATGATCAAGCCTGGCCAACGGATGGTTGCGATGCACCGCCAATACCAGAGGATCAGTGCCGAGCACACGACGCACCAGGCGCGCGTCCTCCAGCAGTTGCGACGAGGCGGCGACGTCGACACGGTAGTCGTCCAGCGCTTCGAGCACCTGCTGGGAGTTGCCGATTTCCACCGACACTTCCACTTGCGGCAGGCGTTCGCGAAAGGCTTTGACCAGATCGAGGATGTAGTACGGCGCCGTCGCGGCGATCCTCAGCGCGCCTTGAACCTGGCCATTGTTACGCAGGAAAAACTCGATATCGGCTTCCTGCTGCAACAGCGCCTTGACCATCGGCAACAGCCGCGCGCCTTCATCGCTTACCGTCAGACGGCGACCGCCACGGTAGAACAGTTCAACGCCGTATTGGCTTTCCAGGTTGCGAATCTGGGTGGTGACCGTGGGCTGGCTCAGGCCGAGTTTTTTCGCCGCCTGGGTGATGCTGCCCAGGCGGGCGACCTTGTAAAACGCCTTCAGCTCAGCACTCAGCACACCGCCCTCTCATCGTCTATTTGCGCAACAGGCGCAGGCCATTGAACACCACCAGCAGGCTGACGCCCATGTCGGCGAACACCGCCATCCACATGGTGGCCATGCCCAGGAACGTGACCGCCAGGAAAATCGCCTTGATCACCAGCGCCAGGGCGATGTTCTGCTTGAGGATACTCGACGTTTGCCTGGAGAGCCGGATGAATGCGGGAATCTTGCGCAGGTCATCGTCCATCAATGCCACGTCGGCGGTCTCGATCGCGGTGTCGGTGCCCGCCGCAGCCATGGCGAAGCCGATTTCGGCGCGGGCCAGGGCCGGGGCGTCGTTGATGCCGTCGCCGACCATGCCGACGCGGTAGCCCTGGCCGTAGAGCGTTTCAATCGCTTGCAGCTTATCGGTGGGCAACAAGTCGCCTCGGGCCTGATCGATACCGACCTGAGCCGCAATCGCCTGGGCGGTGTGGGTGTTATCGCCGGTCAGCATCAAGGTCTTGACGCCCAGGTCGTGCAGTTGCCGGATGGCTTCGCGGCTGCTGTCCTTGACGGTGTCGGCCACCGCGAACAAGGCCAGCGGGCCGGACTTGTCGAGCAGCAACACCACGGACTTGCCCTGTTTTTCCAGGGCGAAGAGTTTCTCCTCCAGCGCCGGCGAGCACAGCCCGAGGTCTTCCACCAGACGGTGGTTGCCCAGATGGTAGGTTTCGCCGTTGATGTCACCGCGCACACCACGCCCGGGCAATGCCTCGAAGTTATCCACAACGTGGGACGGCAGGTTTTTATCCACCGCCGCGTTGGCAATGGCCAGGGACACCGGGTGGTCGGAACGCCCCGCCAGACTCGCGGCCAGGGCCGGCGCGCTGTCCTGCACGGTGTCGAACAGCGGCACATAGTCGGTTTGCACCGGCTTGCCGTGGGTGATGGTGCCGGTCTTGTCCAGGGCCAGGTAGTCGAGCTTGTAACCGCCCTCCAGGTACACGCCGCCCTTGATCAGGATGCCTTTGCGCGCCGCCGCCGCAAGGCCGCTGACGATGGTCACCGGGGTGGAGATCACCAGGGCGCACGGGCACGCGACCACCAGCAACACCAGGGCGCGGTAGATCCAGTCGAACCAGACGCCCGCCATGAACAGCGGCGGGATGACGGCCACGCCCAGGGCAAACAAGAACACCGCCGGGGTGTAGATTTTCGAGAAGCTGTCGACAAAACGCTGGGTCGGTGCCCGCGCGCCCTGAGCCTGCTCCACCGCGTGGATGATCCGCGCCAGGGTGGAGTTGTTGGCGCCTGCGGTCACTTTATATTCCAGGGAGCCAGCCTGGTTGATCGTACCGGCGAAGACTTTATCGCCCACGGTCTTTTCAATCGGCAGGCTTTCACCGGTGATCGGTGCCTGGTCGATGGTGGATTGACCAGCAGTCACCTCACCGTCCAGGCCGATGCGCTCACCGGGCTTGACCCGCACAATGGCGCCAAGATCGATGCTTTTGACCTCCTGTTCCATCCAGGAACCATCAGCCTGCCGCACCGTGGCCTGTTCCGGGGTCATCTGCATCAAGCCGCTGATGGCATTGCGCGCACGGTCCAGGGACTTGGCTTCGATCAACTCGGCCACCGTAAACAGGAACATCACCATCGCCGCTTCCGGCCACTGGCCAATCAGCACCGCACCGGTCACGGCGATACTCATCAGTGCGTTGATGTTCAGGTTGAAGTTTTTCAGGGCAATCCAGCCCTTTTTGTAGGTGGTGAGGCCACCGCTGAGGATCGACACCAATGCCACCAGGGCGATCACCCAGGTCGGTGCAATGCCGCTGAAATGCAGGACCTCGGCGCCCAACGCGCCCACGCCCGACACAGCCAGCGGCCACCAGTGCTTCTTGGCAGGCGGGGCGGCAGCAGGCGTGCCTTCTTCAATCGGGTCGGCCTGCATGCCGATGGATTTGATCGCGTCGATGATCGGCGCAGTGCTCGGCAAATCGTGGGTCACGCCGAGGATGCGGTTGATCAGGTTGAAGTCCAACTGCTGCACGCCGGCAAGCTTGCCCAGTTTGTTCTGGATCAGCGTCTGTTCGGTAGGGCAGTCCATCGCTTCGATGCGAAAGGTGCTCAGGCGCGAGCCGGCGGTGGGAGCGTCGCTCAGTTGCACCCGCGCAGGTGCCGGAGCGCCGGAACAGCAGGCGCCGCCGTGGTCATGCACCGGCTTGAGCGTGTGCTCGCTGTGATCGTGGTCGTGCTTGTGCGGGGTGTGGAGGGAATCGCTCATGGTGTCGCGTCCGGAAAGGTGCCTGTTGCCAAGTAAAGACCCTGTAGCCACTATAGGGTCAAGCACCCATTTGGAGATTGCTGCGATGAAGATCGGCGAACTGGCCAAACTCACCGACTGCCCGGTGGAAACCATCCGTTATTACGAGAAGGAAGGCCTGCTGCCACCCCCCGCACGCACGGACGGCAACTACCGCGTGTACACCCAGGCGCATACCGAGCGGCTGATCTTTATCCGCAACTGCCGCAGCCTCGACATGACACTGGAAGAAATCCGCAGCCTGCTCAGCCTGCGCGACAGCCCCCAGGACCAGTGCGAAAGCGTGAATGCGTTGATTGATGAGCATATCCACCATGTAAAGGCGCGGATCGATGGACTGCTGGCGTTGCAGGAGCAATTGCTGGACTTGCGCCAGCGCTGCGGGGGTGGGGAGCCGTGTGGAATCCTGCAGCAGTTGGAAGTCAGCGGCGGGATAGCGGCCAGCGAGGCCGAGCCCTCGCACGTGGGCCGCAGCCACGGCCACTGACTCAGGCTGATAACCGAATCAAAATGTGGGAGGGGGCTTGCCCCCGATAGCGGTGTGTCAGTCAGAATATCTGCTACTGACACACCGTAATCGGGGGCAAGCCCCCTCCCACATTTTTGACCGAGACAAGCTTTAGATCGCGACTTCAGCCTTGATGCTCGGGTCCGCGTCATAGCCAACGATTTCGAAGTCTTCGAACTTGTAGTCGTAGATCGATGCCGGTTTACGCTTGATCACCAGTTCCGGCAGCTTTTTCGGCGTGCGCGCCAGCTGGGTGCGGATCTGTTCCATGTGGTTGCTGTAGGCATGGGTATCGCCGGTGGTGACGATGATCTCGTGGGGGATCAGGTCGCACTGCTGCGCCAGCATGTGGGTGAGCAACGCCAGCGCGGCGGTGTTATAGGGCAGGCCGAGGAAGACATCGGAGCTGCGGATGTACAACTGCATCGACAGGTGGCCGTCGTGCACGAACGCCTGGTAGAGCAGGTGACACGGGGGCAGCGCTTGCTTGCCGTTACGCGCATTTTCCTGGGGGCTCTTGGTTTCGTCCGGCAGGTATTCGACGTTCCAGCCGTGGAACAGGATGCGGCGGCTGTTGGGGTTGGTCTTGAGCGTGTGAACCATGTAGTCGATCTGGTTGATCGTGCCGCCGTCCTTGGTGGGCCAGGCGGTCCACTGCTCGCCGTACACCGGGCCCAGGTCGCCGTCTTCGGTGGCCCATTCGTCCCAGATGCGCACGCCGTTTTCGTTGAGCCACTTGATGTTGGTGTTGCCGCTCAACATCCAGATCAGCTCGTTGGCAATGCTTTTGAAGTGCAGCTTCTTGGTGGTCAGCAGCGGGAAGCCGTCGGCCAGGTTATGCCGATACTGGCGGGCGAACACGGCCTTGGTGCCGGTGCCGGTACGATCGCCCTTGGTCAGGCCATTGGTCACGACGTCGTGCAGGAGTTCGAGGTATTGCTTCATGTGATTACCCGTATCGTTGAAGCCAGGACCTCCTGGTCCTGGCATTCGAATTTAAAGCGCGGCGTTCTTCAGCGGTTGCGGACGGTTGTATGCCCACCACAACAGGCCCAGGCCCGCCAGGATCATCGGAATACTGAGGACCTGGCCCATGGTCAGCCAGCCCCACGCCAGGTAGCCCAACTGCGCATCCGGCACCCGCACGAACTCGACGATGAAGCGGAAGATCCCGTAGAACAGCGCGAACATCCCGGAAACCGCCATGGTTGGGCGAGGTTTACGTGAAAAGAGGTAGAGGATGAGGAACAGTGCCACACCTTCCAGGGCGAATTGGTACAGCTGCGACGGATGGCGCGGCAGTTGCGCCGGGTCGCTGAACGGCGGGAACACCATGGCCCACGGCACGTCGGTGGGCTTGCCCCACAGCTCGGCGTTGATGAAGTTACCGATGCGCCCGGCGCCCAGGCCGATGGGCACCAACGGTGCGACGAAGTCCATCAACTGGAAGAACGACTTGCCGTTGCGCCGGCCGAACCACCAGGCGGCGATCATCACGCCGACAAAGCCGCCATGGAACGCCATGCCGCCCTTCCACACTTCGAAGATCAGCGTCGGGTTGGCGATATACGCCGACAAATCGTAAAACAGCACATACCCCAGGCGCCCGCCGACGATTACCCCCATCGACATCCAGAACACCATGTCGGAGAGCTTCTCCTTGGTCCAGGTCGGGTCGAAACGGTTCAGGCGCCGGGAAGCCAGCAGCCAGGCACCGCCGATGCCGATCAGGTACATCAACCCGTACCAGTGGATTTTCAGCGGACCGATGGCCAGGGCCACCGGATCGATCTGCGGGTAAGGCAGCATTGCGACTCCTCGTTAAACATTTAGTCATGACGCATCGGACCATGCCGATGCGCGATTAAGCCTGCGTTACAGCTGCGAGATCAAATTAAGAAGTTCACATACACACCCAACGGCCCGGCATGTTAACGGATGGAAGGTGCGCGGCCCAACTTCGTTGCGATGGAACGCTCGCAGTTGTGTGGGTAGAGTGAGGAAAAACACATAAGGGATCGCCCGATGTGCCTGATTGTCTTTGCCTGGCGGCCGGGCCATGCCCAGCCGCTGATCGTCGCGGCCAACCGCGATGAGTTCTACGCCCGGCCCAGCCTGCCCCTGGCGCAATGGCCGGATCTACCCCAGGTCTATGCCGGTCGCGACCAGGAAGCGGGCGGGACCTGGCTGGGGGTTAACGCCGACGGGCGCTTTGCCGCACTGACCAATATCCGCGACCCGCACCAGCCACCGTCACGCAAGTCCCGTGGCGAACTGGTGGCGCGTTTTCTCAGTGGTTCGCTGTCGATTGACGACTATCTGGCCGATGTTAATGGCCGCTCGATTGAATACGCCGGGTTCAACCTGCTGGTGGGCACACCGGACCAACTGTGGCATTACAACGCCAACGAGACCACGCCGACGCGGTTGAAGGCCGGCGTGTACGGTTTGTCCAATGCCGGGCTGGATACGCCCTGGCCGAAGTTGCTCAAGGCCAGGGCCGCACTCGCAGACATCCTCGACGATCCGCAGCCACAAGCGTTGCTGGATATCTTGAGCAACCCGCAGACCGCACCGTTCGCCGAGCTGCCGGATACCGGCGTCGGCCTGGCGACGGAGAGCCTGTTGTCGAGCGTATTTATCGCCAGCCCCAGTTACGGAACACGGGCGAGCACGGCGCTGATTGTGAATGCCGACGGCACGCGGCGGATGGTGGAGCGCAGTTTCGGGCCGCAGGGTGGCCGCTTGGGCGAGGTCGAACTCAATTTCTGAACACACTGAAAATCAACTGTGGGAGGGGGCTTGCCCCCGATTGCGGTGTATCAGTACCAGATACTCTGACTGACACACTGCTATCGGGGGCAAGCCCCCTCCCACAATTGGATGTTCATTGGCAGGTCTAAAGGGTTTTCGCAGAAGCCGGATTGATCATTCGGGTCAGCCCCAGATTCTTCAGCGCCAATTGCAGCGAGCTGTGGATAACCTGCGGGTTGTCGATGGTCATCAGCTCGGCCAGCAAATCCTTGGCCATGCTCAATTCAACCTGACGCAGCATCCACTTCACTTTCGGCAAGTTGGTGGCGTTCATCGACAGGCTGTCAAAGCCCATCGCCATCAACAGCACCGCCGCCGCCGGGTCGCCGGCCATTTCCCCGCAGATACTCACCGGCTTGCCTTCGGCATGGGCGTCGCGTACGACGTGTTGCAGCGCTTGCAGCACGGCCGGGTGCAGGTAGTCGTAAAGGTCGGCGACCCGTGGGTTGTTGCGGTCCACGGCCAGCAGGTACTGGGTCAGGTCGTTGGAGCCCACGGACAGGAAGTCCACCTGCCGCGCCAGCTCCTTGGCCTGATACACCGCCGCCGGAATTTCGATCATCACGCCGATCGGCGGCATCGGCACGTCGGCGCCTTCGTCGCGCACTTCGCCCCAGGCGCGGTGGATCAGGTGCAGGGCTTCTTCCAGCTCGTGGGTGCCGGAGATCATCGGCAGCAGGATACGCAGGTTGTTCAGGCCTTCGCTGGCCTTGAGCATGGCGCGGGTCTGCACCAGGAAAATTTCAGGGTGGTCGAGGGTGACGCGAATACCGCGCCAGCCGAGGAAGGGGTTGTCTTCCTTGATCGGGAAATACGACAGTGACTTGTCGCCGCCGATATCCAGGCTGCGCATGGTCACCGGCAACGGATGGAAGGCTTGCAGTTGCTCGCGATAAATCGCCAGCTGCTCCTTCTCACTCGGGAAACGCTGGTTGATCATGAACGGCACTTCGGTGCGGTACAGCCCTACCCCTTCCGCGCCGCGCTGCTGCGCACGGGCCACATCGGCCAGCAGGCCGGTGTTGACCAGCAGTGGCACACGGTGGCCGTCGATGGTCACGCACGGCAGTTCACGCAAGGAGTCCAGGCCCAGCGCCAGCTGTTTCTCTTCCTCGACCACTTCGGCGTATTGCTTGCGCAGCAATTCGCTGGGGTTGGTGAAGACTTCGCCGCGATGGCCATCGACGATCATGTCGATACCATCCACTTTGGAATACGGCAGGTCCACCAGGCCCATCACCGTCGGGATGCCCATGGCACGGGCCAGGATCGCCACGTGGGAGTTGCCCGAACCCAATACCGAGACCAGGCCCACCAGTTTGCCCTCAGGCACTTCGCCGAGCATGGTGGCGGTCAGTTCTTCGCTGATCAGGATGGTGTTGTCGGGGTAGACCAGGTTGGTGGTGCGGTCTTCCTGCAGGTAGGCGAGCAGACGGCGACCCAGGTCGCGTACATCCGAGGCACGTTCGCGCAGGTAGGCGTCGTCCATCATTTCGAAACGGTTGACGTGATCGGTGACCACCTGGCGCAGTGCACCCTGGGCCCACTGGCCGGTCTTGATCACGGTCTTGACTTCGTTACCCAGGGACGCGTCGTCCAGCATCATCTGGTAGACATCGAACAGCGCACGCTCTTCGGGGCGCAACTGGGTCGCCAGCTTGGTCGACAGGTTGCGCATGTCGGCGCGCACGCCTTCCAGGGCGGTCTTGAACAGTTTGATCTCAGCGTCGATGTCATCGACGGTCTTGTCCGGCACCACGTCGAGGTCGGCCGGTGGCAGCATGACCACGGCGGTACCCACGGCGGCACCCGGCGAACCCGGCACGCCGACGAACTTGGCTTCCTGGATGCCCTTGCCCTGGCGCCCCAGGCCGCGAATCGAGCCGGTGGCCTCGGCGTGGGCGATAACCCCGGCGAGCTGCGCGCTCATGGTCACCAGGAAGGCTTCTTCACCTTCGTCGAACTGACGGCGTTCTTTCTGTTGGATGACCAGTACGCCGACAACGCGGCGGTGGTGAATGATCGGTGCACCGAGGAACGAGGCGTAGCGTTCTTCGCCGGTTTCGGCAAAGTAGCGATAACGCGGGTGATCGGCCGCATTTTCAAGGTTCAGGGGTTCTTCACGCGTCCCCACCAGGCCCACCAGACCTTCATTGGGCGCCATGCTGACTTTGCCGATGGAGCGCTTGTTCAAGCCCTCCGTGGCCATCAGCACAAAACGGTTGGTCTCGGGGTCCAGCAGGTAAACCGAGCAGACCTGGCTGCCCATGGCTTCCTTGACGCGCAACACAATAATCCCCAACGCCGCCTTGAGATCCTTGGCGGAGTTAACTTCCTGGACGATCTTGCGCAGCGTATTGAGCATGGCTCGGGGTCGAACTCCGTCGTCAGTCGCGCGATAAAAGGCGCGGGGCAAGCTCTTTGAGAGCGCGACGATAAACCTCGCGCTTGAATGTCACCACCTGGCCCAGCGGGTACCAATAACTGACCCAGCGCCAGCCATCGAACTCCGGTTTACCGGTCAAATCCATCCGCACCCGCTGCTCATTGGAGATCAGGCGCAGGAGAAACCACTTCTGCTTCTGGCCGATACACAGCGGTTGGCTGTGGGTACGCACCAGGCGTTGCGGCAAACGATAGCGCAACCAGCCACGGGTACAGGCCAGAATTTGCACATCTTCGCGCTCAAGGCCGACTTCTTCGTTCAACTCACGGTACAAGGCGTCTTCAGGGGTTTCATCGGGGTTGATCCCACCTTGAGGAAACTGCCAGGCATCTTGGTTGATTCGGCGAGCCCATAGCACCTGTCCGGCATCATTCGTGAGAATAATCCCGACATTAGGACGGAAACCATCGGGGTCGATCACGGCAACAACCTCGCAAACGCATATCACCGCATTGTTCCACAAAGCTTCCTCCAGCGGCAACGAGGCTTCTTACCTTATGTGCACTCTTGTGAAAAGACCGTATTCTGGACGCCTTTTTACAGACTTTTCAGCGAGTAACTGCAATGCGCCTGGCTTTATTCGACTTGGACAACACCCTGATCGGCGGTGACAGCGACCACGCCTGGGGCGATTACCTGTGTGAACGCGGGATTCTCGATGCGGTGGCCTACAAGGCCCGCAACGACGAGTTTTATCAGGACTACCTGGCCGGCACGCTGGACAACGCCGCTTACCTGAACTTCTGCCTGGAAATCCTCGGCCGCACCGAAATGGCTCAGCTGGACGAATGGCACAACGACTATATGCGCGACTGCATCGAGCCGATCATCTTGCCCAAGGCGCTGGAACTGCTGGCCAAACACCGCGCCGCCGGCGACAAGCTGGTGATCATCACCGCCACCAACCGTTTCGTCACCGCGCCGATTGCCGCACGCCTGGGCGTTGAAACCCTGATTGCCACCGAATGCGAGATGGAAAATGGCCGCTACACCGGACGCAGCACCGATGTGCCGTGCTTTCGCGAAGGCAAGGTGACGCGTTTGAACCGTTGGCTGGAGGAGACCGGGTATAGCCTGGAGGACAGCTACTTCTATAGCGACTCGATGAATGATTTGCCGTTGCTGGAGCAGGTGACGCACCCGGTGGCGGTGGACCCGGACCCCAATCTTCGTGCTGAGGCTGAACGGCGCGGCTGGCCGGTGATTACGCTGCGCAGCTGACCCCCCAACCCTGTAGGAGCGAGCTTGCTCGCGAAAAACCTGAGAGCGCCGCGTGCATCCAGGATACCCGCGTCATCGTTGACGTTCTTCGCGAGCAAGCTCGCTCCTACACGGGCTTGGCCCCCATAAGCCCGGCAATCGCCACAAACCCCACCAGGCTCACCACCGCGAGCACCACAGTGAAATTCAGGCTGCCACCCTCGCCTCTACGCAAGCGATTAAGCCGCGCCACCAGCCAGAACCATGCCAGCGCCGCCACGGTGTAGAGAATGCTGGAGCCCAGAATCCAGGTTTGCCCCAGCGGCCAGCCAGTCAGGTGCACCAGCCACCAGCCGGTGAACGGCATGCTGAGCAGGCAAATGCCCATCAGCAGCCACACAAATGCCCACGGCCGTTGCATAGTCACCGCCGGCCCGGCGCTGCGCTTGCGCCAGGCCAGTACCGCCAGGCCGAGGCCGCTGAGCAGCAGCAACACGGTGGCGGCGATGTGGATAACCTTGAGGGTGGTCAGCGTTTCCATAGTCTCGATTCCTTGAAGGCCGCTCAGTCAGCTTAGTCGCTCAACCGAGGAACAACTGGTAGGCCGGGTTTTCGCTTTCATCCCAGTACGGGTAGCCGATTTCCGCCAGGGCCGCCGGCACCAGGTGGCGCTCGTCCGCCGGCACTTGCAGGCCGGCGACCACACGGCCATCGGCCGCGCCGTGGTTGCGATAGTGGAACATCGAGATATTCCAGCGCCCGCCCAGTTTGTTAAGAAAGTTGAACAACGCCCCCGGCCGTTCGGGGAACTCAAAACGAAACACCAGCTCGTCGCTGACCTTGGCGGCGTGACCACCCACCATATGGCGGATATGCAGCTTGGCCAATTCGTTTTCGGTCAGGTCCAGCACCGGGAAACCCTGGTCCGTGAGGCTTGCGATCAACGCACTGCGCGGATCGTTTTCCGGGTGGGTCTGCACGCCGACGAAGATGTGGGCCTCGCTGCCGGTGTGATAGCGGTAGTTGAATTCGGTAATCTGGCGCTTGCCCACCGCCTCGCAGAACGCCTTGAAGCTGCCCGGCTTCTCGGGAATGGTCACGGCGATGATGGCTTCGCGGCCTTCACCCAGCTCGGCACGTTCGGCTACATGGCGCAGGCGGTCGAAGTTGACGTTGGCGCCCGAATCGATGGCGACAAAGGTCTTGCCGCTGACGCCGCGGGTCTCGACGTACTTCTTGATCCCGGCGACGCCCAACGCACCGGCCGGCTCGGTGATGGAGCGGGTGTCGTCGTAGATGTCCTTGATCGCTGCACAGATTTCATCGGTGCTGACGGTGATCACTTCATCCACATAGTCTTTGCAGATGTCGAAGGTGTGCTGGCCGATCTGCGCCACCGCCACGCCATCGGCGAAGATGCCCACGGTCGGCAACACCACACGCTCACCGGCGGCCATCGCCGCTTGCAGGCAGTTGGAGTCGTCCGGCTCGACGCCGATGATCCTGATCTCCGGACGCAGGTATTTCACGTACGCCGCGATACCGGCGATCAGCCCGCCGCCGCCCACCGGTACGAAGATCGCATCCAGCGGCCCGGGGTGCTGGCGCAGGATTTCCATCGCCACCGTGCCCTGCCCGGCAATGGTGTGCGGATCATCGTAGGGGTGAATGTAGACGTAGCCTTTTTCATCGACCAGCTTGAGCGAATAGGCCAGCGCCTCCGGGAAGGAATCGCCGTGCAGTACCACTTTGCCGCCACGGGAGCGCACGCCTTCGACCTTGATTTCCGGCGTGGTCTTGGGCATCACGATGGTCGCCTTGACCCCCAGCACCTTGGCCGCCAGGGCCAGGCCCTGGGCATGGTTGCCCGCCGAGGCGGTGACCACGCCGCGTGCGCGTTCTTCGGCACTGAGCTGGGTCAGTTTGTTGTAGGCGCCGCGAATCTTGAACGAGAACACCGGCTGCAAGTCTTCGCGCTTGAGCCAAATCTGATTGCCCAGCCGCTCGGAAAGCTGGCGGGCAGTCTGCAAGGGTGTTTCTACGGCAACGTCGTAAACGCGCGAGGTGAGGATCTTTTTGACGTAGTGTTCAAGCATCGGCAGGCATCTACTTCGGGGGTTGGGCAGGACCACGGAGTCTAACCCGGCTTTTGGCCGGGAGACCACACGAATCCCAAGGTTTGTTGGGGTATACTCGCCGCCCTCGATAACTCCCCGCCCGCTCCGGAGCCCGCATGACCCAGGATCAACTCAAACAGGCAGTGGCCCAGGCCGCCGTCGATTTAATCCTTCCCAAACTCGACGACAAGAGCGTCGTCGGTGTCGGCACCGGCTCCACTGCCAACTGCTTTATCGATGCGCTGGCCCAGCACAAAGGCGCGTTCGATGGCGCCGTGGCCAGCTCCGAAGCGACCGCCGCACGCCTTAAAGGCCATGGCATTCCGGTGTACGAGCTCAACACCGTGAGCGACCTGGAGTTCTACATCGACGGCGCGGACGAAAGCGATGAACACCTGAACCTGATCAAGGGCGGCGGCGCAGCCCTGACCCGCGAGAAAATCGTCGCGGCCGTGGCCAAGACCTTCATTTGCATCGCCGACGCCAGCAAGCTGGTGCCGGTACTCGGTGCTTTCCCGCTGCCGGTGGAAGTCATCCCGATGGCCCGCAGCCACGTGGCCCGCGAGCTGGTGAAACTGGGCGGCGACCCGGTGTACCGCGAAGGCGTGCTGACCGATAACGGCAACATTATCCTCGATGTGTTCAACATGCAGATCACCCACCCGGTGGAGCTGGAGACGCAGATCAACGCCATCGTTGGCGTGGTCACCAACGGCCTGTTCGCCGCACGTCCGGCGGATGTGCTGCTGCTGGGCACCCCGGAAGGCGTAAAAACCCTCAAAGCCTAAAGACACCACAACTCCAATGTGGCAGTTCCAATGTGGGAGGGGCAAGCCCCCTCTCCCATTTGGTATGTGCTCCACGCTGGATTTATGTAACACAGCGTGCAGTGGATGTTCTGATCAGGGCTTTTTGAACACGTAGAACAGGTTCGGCTCACTGACCAGATACAGCGTGCCCTCGTCGTCCATGGCGATGCCTTCGGCCTGGGGCACACGCTTTTTCAGGCCGTGGCGCCCGTTGAGCAGCGACAGACTGCTCAGCGGGCGACCGTCGATGTCCAGCTCCAGCACCAGGAATGACTCATCCGACAGCGCCAGCAAATGGCCGCTGCGCTCATCGTATTGCAGGCTCGACAGGTCGCGCACAAACAGCCCGGCATCGCGCTTGGGGTTGTTGATCACGTGTACCGAGTAGGTTTTTTCCGCTTTGAAATGGGGAAAACCGTGGACTTCGTAAATCACCATCGGGTCGCGTTCCTTGGCGACAAACAGGCGCTTGCCCACCGAGTCATAGGCCAGGCCCTCAAAGCCCTTGTTGCTGCCAATGTGCACGCCCAGGGTCATCTGCTCCGCATCGGCCGCATCGAGAAACTGGGTGTCGTCATCCACATGCACCTTGATCAGCCGCTGCTGGCGCTCGTCGCTGATCACATAGATGTTGTCGCTGATGAACTCCACCGCCTCGGCATCGCCAAAACCCACCAGGGGAATCCGCCGCAGGATCTTGCCCTGCAGGGACAGCTCGACCAACTCGGCGTTTTTATTGGTGACGGTAAACAGGCTTTTGCGCACGGGGTCGTAGGTGAGGGCCGACACATCGTCGTCGAGCCCCTCGATCACCTGGCCCTCCAGGGACACGCGGTAATCGGCCAGGCCTATGCTGCGTTCATCGGCGGGCTGATGCCACACCCGCCAGTTGAACCAGGCACGTTCGAACAGACGAAACTGTTGCGCAACGACCCCGGCGGCAACCAGGGCAATCAGAATCAGGATGACTAAAGCGGGTTTGGGGCGGGCAAGTCGACGCATCGGGGCGGGCTCAGTGAAAAAACTGGCGAATAGATATCAAGGTCGCCTGAATTTAAACTTAAACGCGCTCGGATGCCTGTCGAATGCCGCTATTTGAGAAATGCCTGACGTAAACGTACGTTATTTCTGTTTCTCAAAACGATAAAACAGATTCGGCTCACTGACGATATACAGCGTACCGCTCTCGTCCATGGTCACGCCTTCGGCACGCGGGATGGTGTCCTTCAGGCCGTTGAAACCGCCCAGCAAGGTCATGAAGCTGACTTGCTCACCCTTCTCGTCCAGCTCCAGCAACAGGTGGGAGTCGGCCGACAGCACCAGCAGATGCCCGGTACGCGGGTCGACAGCCAGCGCCGAGAGGTTGCGCATATCAAGCTCGGTGCTGGCCAGTTTTTGCTTGTCGCCTGCCAGGGTCTGGCTGCCATCGCTTTTCCAGGTGAACAGCGCCGGTGGGCGCTCTTCGCCCAGCACGAGCTGCTGGTTGCGCTTGTCCCAGGTAATGGCTTCGAAGGCTTTGTTCTGGTCCTTGGACGGGCCGAGGTCATAACTGGGGAAATCGGCCTTGTTCAACGCCGTGGTGCCTGCATCGACCTTGATCAGGGTCAGGCTGTGCTGGCGCTCATCGACCACGGCCATCAGGCCGTTTTCCATCACCGTCACGCCTTCCGGGTTGTTCCAGCCATTGAGCGGCATCTTGCGCAGCACATCGCCTTGCAGGCTCAGCTCCACCAGGAACGGGTTCTTGCCCATCACGGAAAACAGGGTTTTTGTCTGGGGGTTGTAGGACAGGTCCGAAGCCTCATCTTTCTCCATACCGGGCAGCAGCTTGGCGTCGATGACCACGCGATAGTCCGGCAGCCACACACTTTCCCGGCGTTCGGCCGGGCTTTCAAAACCCTCCAGCACCCACAGCACACCCCGATCGTCCCAGTGCATGGCCCAGGCGATGCCATACAGGATCGCACCGGCCAGGAACACCCAGGAATACCAGCGCATGGTCAGGCGCGAGCGAAGCGTAGGTTTGGAGGTGGGCAGAGGCACGGCCATGGGGCGCTTTTTTCCGGAAAGTCAGCGGTAGGGAATAGCACAGGATCGGGATTATCCGGGTGACGTGTGAAAAAAATGCAAAAACACCGGTTTTGGCAGATGTACACAATCAAATGTGGGAGGGGGCTTGCCCCCGATAGCGGAGTGTCAGCCACAGATTTGCTGGCTGACACACTGCAATCGGGGGCAAGCCCCCTCCCACATTTTGCCGCACTTCGTCATGAAAAAATCAGCGCACCACGCTTTCGAAGCGGTTCACGCCCGACAACTCCAGCACCAGCTTGTCACCGACATTCAGCGGCCCGACGCCCGCCGGTGTGCCGGTCAGGATCACGTCACCGGCCTGCAGCGAGAAGCAGCCGGCCATGTGCTGGATCATCGGCACGATCGGGTTGAGCATCTGCGCACTGTTGCCGTTCTGACGCACTTCGCCATTGATGGTCAGGCGAATGCCGATATCGGTCACGTCGGCGAACGTGCTGCTCACCACGAAAGGCGCGATCACCGCTGCGCCGTCGAACGACTTGGCGATCTCCCATGGCAGGCCCTTGGCCTTGAGCTCCGCCTGTTTGTCGCGCAGGGTCAGGTCCAGGGCCGGGGCGAAGCCGGAGATGGCGTCCAGCACTTCTTCGCGGCTTGGCTTGTTCGACAACGGCTTGCCGATCAGCACCGCGATCTCCGCTTCGTAATGCACTGAACCGCGCTCGGTTGGAATGGCGAAACCGCCTTCGAGCGGCACCACGCAACTGCCCGGCTTGATGAACAGCAGCGGCTCGGTGGGTACCGGGTTGTCCAGTTCCTTGGCGTGCTCGGCGTAGTTACGCCCGATGCACACCACTTTACCCATGGGGAAGTGGATGTTGGTGCCGTCGACGTACTTGTGCTGGTAGCTCATGAAACGACTCCTTCAGGGGCGGTTAAACAGCGAAGATCTTGCCAGGGTTCATGATCCCGTTGGGGTCGAACACGGCTTTCACTGCTTTCATGTATTCGATTTCAACCGGCGAACGGCTGTAGGTCAGGTAATCGCGCTTGGTCATGCCCACGCCGTGTTCGGCGGAGATCGAGCCGTTGTACTTGGCGACGGTCTCGAACACCCACTTGTTCACGGTGGCGCACTTGGCGAAGAACTCGTCCTTGCTCAGGTTTTCCGGCTTGAGGATGTTCAGGTGCAGGTTACCGTCGCCAATGTGACCGAACCAGACGATTTCGAAATCCGGGTAGTGTTCGCCGACGATTGCGTCAATTTCGCCGAGGAACGCCGGCACCTTGGAAACGGTGACCGAAATATCGTTCTTGTACGGCGTCCAGTGGGAAATCGTCTCGGAGATGTACTCGCGCAGTTTCCACAGGTTATGCAGCTGGGTTTCGCTCTGGCTCATCACGCCGTCCAGCACCCAGCCCTGCTCGACGCAGTGCTCAAAGGTTTCCAGGGCGTGATTGGCGACTTCTTCGGTGGTGGCTTCGAATTCCAGCAGTGCGTAGAACGGGCATTCGGTTTCGAACGGCGCCGGCACATCGCCACGGCCGAGGACCTTGGCCAGGGCCTTGTCGGAAAAGAATTCGAACGCGGTCAGGTCGAGCTTGCCCTGGAAGGCGTGCAGCACCGGCATGATCGAGTCGAAGTCGGTGGTGCCAAGCACCATGGCCGTGAGGTTTTTCGGCGCACGGTCCAGGCGCATGGTGGCTTCCACCACAAAGCCCAGGGTGCCTTCGGCGCCGATGAACAGCTGGCGCATGTCGTAGCCGGTGGCGTTCTTGATCAGGTCGCGGTTCAGTTCCAGCACATCGCCCTTGCCGGTGACCACTTTCATCCCGGCCACCCAGTTGCGGGTCATGCCGTAGCGAATCACCTTGATCCCGCCGGCATTGGTGCCGATATTGCCGCCAATCTGGCTGGAACCGGACGATGCGAAATCCACCGGGTAGTACAGGCCGTGTTCTTCAGCGACGTTCTGCAACTGCTTGGTGACCACGCCCGGCTGGCACTTGGCGGTGCGGTCGGTGAGGTTCACGTCGAGGATCTGGTTCATGTAGTCGAACGACACCACCACCTCGCCATTGGCCGCAACGGCCGCCGCCGACAGGCCGGTGCGCCCGCCGGATGGCACCAGCGCCACCTTGTGGGTGTTGGCCCAACGGACGATGGCCTGCACCTGCTCGGTGGTCTTGGGGAACACGATGGCGCATGGCGCGGGCGCGAAGTGCTTGGTCCAATCCTTGCCGTAAGCCTCCAGGGAGTCGGCGTCGGTCAGCACTTTGCCGGGCTCAACCAGGGTCTTCAGCTCATCAATCAGGGCAGGATGGGTCATCGACAGAACTCTCGAACAATTCATGGTCATCCTGAGAACGCTTCACGTCGCAGGAATAGGTGTTTAGCGGGGCGCGTATGCTAGCATACCGCCCCCGCAGGACAGAGCCCAAGGGCGTTTCTGCGGTGACGGCTTTCCTGCCGTCCGGGTCAGCTTGCGCTGCTCGATTCCCTGCCATTTTTCTCCGGGATACAGGTTTACGCAGATGAGCAAGACTTCTCTCGATAAGAGCAAGATCAAGTTCCTTCTTCTGGAAGGCGTCCACCCATCGGCTGTCGACGTTCTGAAAGCCGCCGGGTACACCAGCATTGAGTACATCACCAGTTCTCTGCCGGAAGCCCAGCTCAAGGAAAAGATCGCCGACGCGCACTTTATCGGCATTCGCTCCCGCACTCAGCTGACCGAAGAGATCTTCGACCACGCCAAGAAACTCGTGGCCGTCGGCTGTTTCTGCATCGGCACCAACCAGGTCGACCTCAACGCGGCGCGCGAGCGCGGTATCGCGGTGTTCAACGCACCCTACTCCAACACCCGTTCCGTTGCGGAGCTGGTGCTGGCCGAGGCCATCCTGCTGCTGCGCGGTATCCCCGAGAAGAACGCGTCCTGCCACCGTGGCGGCTGGATCAAGAGCGCGGCCAATTCCTTCGAAATTCGCGGCAAGAAGCTGGGGATCGTCGGTTACGGTTCGATCGGCACACAGCTGTCGGTACTGGCAGAAGGCTTAGGGATGCAGGTGTTCTTCTACGACACCCTGACCAAGCTGCCGCTGGGCAACGCCACGCAAGTGTCGAGCCTGACCGAGCTGCTGGGCATGTCCGACATCGTCACCCTGCACGTTCCGGAAACCGCCGAGACCCAGTGGATGATCGGCGAGAAGGAAATCCGTGCGATCAAGAAAGGCGGGATCCTGATCAACGCCGCACGCGGCACGGTGGTCGAGCTGGACGCCCTGGCCGACGCGATCAAGGACAAGCACCTGATCGGCGCCGCCATCGACGTGTTCCCGGTGGAGCCACGCTCCAACGACGACATCTTCGAAAGCCCGCTGCGCGGCCTGGACAACGTGATCCTGACCCCGCACATCGGCGGCTCCACCGCTGAAGCCCAGGCCAACATCGGCCTGGAAGTCTCGGAAAAGCTGGTCAAGTACAGCGACAACGGTACCTCGGTATCGTCGGTCAACTTCCCGGAAGTGGCCCTGCCGGCTCACCCTGGCAAGCACCGTCTGCTGCACATCCACCAGAACATTCCGGGTGTGATGATGGAGATCAACAAGGTCTTCGCGGAAAACGGCATCAACATCTCCGGTCAGTTCCTGCAGACCAACGAGAAGGTCGGCTACGTGGTAATCGACGTCGACGCCGAGTACTCGGACCTGGCGCAAGAGAAGCTGCAGCACATCAACGGCACGATTCGTAGCCGCGTGTTGTTCTAACGCTTTAAACGCTGCACAAAAAAGGGAGACCCGGCGGGTCTCCCTTTTTTTCGCCTTTTGATCGTTCCCACGCTCTGCGTGGGAATGCCGCTCGGGACGCTCTGCGTCCTGCTCTCAGTGAATAACCAGGCACGTGCGAGATGGCGACGCGGAGCGTCACGGGATGCATTCCCACGCGGAGCGAGGGAACGATCAGTCTGCACAAAAAAATGGGAGACCCCGCCGGGGTCTCCCTTTTTTTCGCCTGGACAACGCTTACTTGACGTTAACCGTGATGACTTTCGAGGCAACCGTCGGGTTGAACTGCATGTGCAGCTTGTCGCCGGCCACCAGTTGCAAGGTGTGCTTGCCGGGGGTCAGGGTCAGCTCGGTCTCGGTCTGGGCCTTGCCGTAATGGATCACGGTGTCGGTGGCCGGGATCGGCAGTTTTGCATCCGGCAGTTCTTTCTGGTCGATCAGAAGGTGGTGATGGCCGGTGCCGGGCGTCTGATCGGTGGCCGGTGCCAGTTTCAGGCCTTCCATGCCGAATTTCACGGTAAAGGTTTTATCGACGGTGGCGCCGTCTTTCGGCGAAACGATAAACACCTTGGCACCTTCAGGTGGAGCGCTACGCGGGATACCGTCAGCGGCGGTCGCCAACATCGAAGCACCCAGCAACAGGCTGGCCAGGGTTGCACGGGACAAAAGGGCTTTCATTCGCTTCTCCAGTTTTTCTGTGAAATCTGTAGGGTTATGACAACTTCGCGGCAAATTGCTGTCCAAGGCACTCAACACCATAGCAAAACGATGCTGAACAGCGCCTCGTACATCCGAATTCCTTAGGAGTGACCATGCGCTTCTCGCCTGGCCTGTTACTGTTGCTTCCCCTTCTGAGCCCCTGGGCTCACGCCGAGCTGATCGACGACGTCAACGATCGCGGTGAACTGCGCATCGCCCTCGAAGCCAATACCCCGCCCTTCAATTTCAAGGAAGGCGACAAACTCACCGGCTTTGAAGTGGAGCTGGGCGAGCAACTGGCCAAGGAAATGGACGTTCGCTCCTCGTTTATCACCACCGATGATGCCGACCTGCTGAACGGCGTGGCGACCGGCAAATACGACGTGGCAATCAACCATATCGCTATGACTGCCGAGCTGAAGGATCGTTTCGATTTCAGCGCCGCGTATAACGACAAACCTGAACTGGCGATTCCGTTTCAGAAGGGCAACCCTGCGTTCAAGAGCAGCCTGGACGGGGCGTTGAAACGGGTGAAGGACGATGGTCGGTTAAAGGCGCTGGAAGAGAAGTGGCTCGACGGGGATACGCGATAACCCATGTGGGAGGGGGCTTGCCCCCTCCCACATTTTGTTCCAGGCAAGACTTGAGGGATGGATCGGAGCCTTTTGCCTGCTCAGAACGGCTCGTTGCCGCGCCTACGAAACCAGCCGGTCAGGGACAGGCGTTCGCGCGTGGCGGGCAGGACTTCGTGGGGCACCTCGCCCGACAGGAACACCACCAGGCTGCCACCGGCGGGCAGCACGTCATGTTCGATGCCGCCCTTGAGGTACATGCGCAACTGACCGCCGTGCTCGGGCAGCCAGGCGTCATTCAAATAGATCACCGCCGAGACCATGCGCCGGTCATCGTCGCGAAAACGGTCCAGGTGCTTGAGGTAGAACGCCCCGGGCGGGTACATCGCGAAGTGGCTTTCGAAGTCTTCCAGGCCGAGGAACAGGCCACGGTTCATCGCCAGGCGCAGGCTGTCCATCACGGCCATGTAGGTATCGCAGACGGCGGCGTCGCCCTCTTCCAGCCATTGGATATGATCGCCGCGAATCCCCTCGCGAATTTCCTGGGCCGGCCCGCGCCCCACGGCCGCCGGGGCCAGTTCACCTTCGGCCGCACGTTTACGGCACTCAGCCGCCAGCTCCAGGGTCAGAGCCTGGGGCAGAAAGGCGTTCTGCTGCGACCAGCCTTTTTCGGCCAGGTCGTCGACAATGCGTTGCAGCAGCGGGTGATCGAGGGGTATTTGCATGGCGCGCATAGTATCCATACGCCTGTGAATCCGACAGCGCCGTCGAGCGCCCGAATACACTTTAGTCAGGTGACTGATAGGACTTCTCGACAAATCCTACGCCCGACACGGACAATAGTGGCCGACTGACAGGAGTCCTTATGCGTCGTTTGTTTTTTTCCTTGCTGATGTTCTGCGTTTTACCCGCCTGGGCAGACGGCCATGACCAGTTGTACAAAGTCGCCGGCTGGGCCGAACAACGCGCGCACTTCAACGACGCCCTCACTGCCGCACAGCAGCGCTACCGCAACAGCCTGCCGCCGGCGGTGTACCAGGCGCTGGTGGACAACAGCAGCAAACGCTTCGCGGCCCAGGCCATGGACCAGCGTGCCGAAGCGCAATTGCGCAAGCACCTGGCGGACCCGAAACCGGCACTCGCGTTTTTCCAATCGCCCCTGGGCCGCAAGATTGTCGCCGCCGAGCTGCTCGCCACGCGTCGCGACCAATTGGCGAAAAACGCCCAGGGCCTGCCGAAAATCCAGGCCGACGCCACCCGCAGTCTGATCATCGGCCACTTGGCCCAGGCCCTGCCCGCGCGTGAAGCCGGCGCCGAAGTCAGCCTGGCGATTGCCGGCGTGGCGGCGGACAGCCTGAGCCAGATGATCCCCGGCCTGCTGGGCGGCGGTCAGGCCCAGGGCATGTTGAATGGGCAGCGGGAGCGCTTGATGCAGCAGATCGACAAGGATCTGAATAACACGCTGCTGTACGTCTATCGGGACTTGTCCGACCCGGAGCTGGAAGAGTTCGCGACGTTTGCCGAATCGCCGGAGGGGAAGGCGTATTACCAGGCGGCGCTGGCGGCCATCCGTGCGGGACTGGCTGTCGGCCAGAGCACCTCAAGCCTGGCGCAGTAATAAAATGTGGGAGGGGGCTTGCCCCCGATTGCAATGGATCAGCTACACATAAGTTGACTGACCCACCGCTATCGGGGGCAAGCCCCCTCCCACATTTGGATTGTGTTACTTCAGTTGCTGCGTAAGAAAATTGAAGTACTCCTCGCGAATCTCGGGGATCTCATTGGCCAAATGATGCCGGCCGCGCTTGAGCATCAACACCTCAGGCCGATCGAACTTACTGCGCAGCACCTGCAAGTTGTGCCGCCAATCCACCGTCATATCCTCCTCACCCTGCACGATCACTGGCCGCCGAACGCTGCGGGGTGCGGCTTCGATGCGTTTGATCCAGCACGCCAGCGCGCCCACCCAGGCGGTGGGCAGTTGGCGCGGCTGCAACGGGTCGGCTTCGAGAAAAGGCCTGAATGCCGGGTCGTTGGAGTTATCGCTGAAACGTCGCGCGATGCCTTTGACGAACGGGCGCAGCAGGTAATAGCTGAGCTGCGACCAACCCCAGGCTCGCGGACGTACCAGGGGCGAGAGTAGGAACGTCTTGCCCTGGGCCGGGCTTTCGTCGCCGTGGTTGAGCAGGTGGTCAACCACGATTGCGCCACCGGTGCTTTGCCCGAACAGGTGCCAGGGTTGCGGCAGTTGCAACGCCGCGGCTTCGGCGAACAAGGCCTGCACCACGTGCTGGTACACCGCAAAATCATCGATGCTGGCCCGTATGCCGCTGGACAAGCCATGGCCCGGCAGGTCGCAGGCGATCACCACAAAGCCCTGCTCCAGCGCCCAGTCCACGGCATGGCGATACAGCCCCATGTGGTCGTAGAAGCCGTGGAACATGAACATCGTTGCCACCGGCGCCGAAGGCCACCACACCTGCGCAACCACCTCGAACCCGGCCACCTCCATACGCCCCAGGCGGCTCACGGCCTTGCGGGCCGGCAGGTCCAACCCGTAGAACCGCTGGTACACCCGCGCCTCGGCTGACAGCGGCTGCGCATGCATCAGGGGCTGCAAGCTTTCACGCAGATGATCAGGGTCAAAGGTGACGGGCATAAAGGCTTCCAGACTGACGGCGAAGATGAATATCGAGCTGCGATATTCATCTGTCAGGACAAGCATGGCAAGCTACGCGACCCGCGAGGATACCTCTGAATGCGACAGCCCTACCGCACTGCCTTGTTCACCAGCCTGGTGCTGATTATCTGCGCCGGCGTGCTGTGGGCCGCGTATGACTGGTTCCAGGGCCGTTACCTGCGCGCCTTCAGCGAGCATACGGCGGTGTTTTCCGGGGATGCGCTGCAACTGCCTGCCGCACTCAGCGGCCCTGGCCCGATTCGCCTGGTGCACTTCTGGGACCCGGCCTGCCCGTGCAATGTCGGTAACCAGCAACACCTGGGTGAGCTGATCGAGCACTACGCGCCGCAAGGTGTCGAGTTCTATGCCCTGCAAAAAGCCGGCAGCCACGGCGCCCTGCCGGACAATCTGCGCCGAATGAAAACCCTCGAAGCCCTGCCCGGCGCCGACCAGGTACCGGCCAGCCCGGCCGTGGGTATTTGGGACCGTACGGGCAAGCTCGCGTATTTCGGGCCGTACAGCGAAGGGTTGACCTGCAATGCCGGCAACAGCTTTATCGAGCCGATCCTCAAGGCCCTGCAAGCCGGGCGCGAAATCAACGCCACGCACACCCTGGCGGTGGGCTGCTATTGTTCGTGGCCTGAGCAACCGTAGTCTGTCCATTCTGGGTAAGGAAAGTCGATGAAGCGTGTCTTGCTGGCTCTCGTGGTGCTGGTTGTGCTGGTTGCCCTCGGCGCCGGCGGGTATGTCTACAGCAAGCAACCCAGCCGCCAGGGCACGGTCACGCTGGCGCACCTGCAAGGCTCGGTCACCGTGCGCTACGACGACCGTGGCGTGCCGCATATCCGTGCCGAGAACGAAGCCGACCTGTACCGCGCGCTGGGCTATGTGCATGCCCAGGACCGGTTGTTCCAGATGGAAATCATGCGCCGCCTGGCCCGTGGCGAACTGGCCGAAGTGCTGGGGCCCAAGCTGCTGGAGACCGACAAGCTGTTTCGCAGCCTGCGCATTCGCGAGCGTGCCCTGAGCTACGTCGAGCACATGAACCCTGACTCGGACGCCTGGAAGGCCCTGCAAGCCTATCTGGACGGGATCAATCAATACCAGGCCAGCCACGCCAGCCCGATGGAGTTCGACGTACTGGGCATTCCCAAGCGGCCCTTCACCGCCGAGGACTCCATCAGTGTCGCCGGGTATATGGCCTACAGCTTCGCCGCAGCCTTTCGTACCGAACCGGTGCTGACTTACGTGCGCGACCAGTTGGGCAGCGACTACCTCAAGGTGTTCGACCTGGACTGGCAACCCAAAGGCGCACTCAACCTGGCGGCGGCCGATTGGAACACCCTCGGCGCCCTCGCCCGCCTGAGCGAGCAGGCCCTGGCCGACAACGGCTTGCCGCAACTGGAAGGCAGCAACGCCTGGGCCATCAGCGGCAACCGTACCAAAAGCGGCAAACCGTTACTGGCCGGCGATCCGCATATTCGCTTTTCGGTGCCGTCGGTGTGGTACGAGGCTCAGCTGTCGGCGCCCGGCTTTGAGTTGTATGGCTATCACAACGCGCTGGTGCCGGTGGCGTTCCTGGGCCACAACCTGGATTTCGGCTGGAGCCTGACCATGTTCCAGAACGACGACCTCGACCTGATCGCCGAGAAGGTCAACCCGGCCAACCCCAACCAGGTCTGGTACCACGGCCAGTGGGTGGACATGAGCAGCAGCGAACAGCAAATCCAGGTCAAGGGCCAGGCCCCGGTCACGCTCGTCCTGCGCCGCTCGCCCCACGGCCCGATCGTCAATGACGTGCTCGGTGAACAGGCCGGTGCCACGCCGATTGCCATGTGGTGGGCGTTCCTCGACACAGAGAACCCGATCCTCGAAGGCTTCTACCAGCTCAACCGCGCCGACACCCTGGCCAAGGCACGCGCAGCGGCGGCCAAGGTATCGGCGCCGGGCCTGAATATCGTGTGGGCCAATGCCAAAGGCGATATCGGCTGGTGGGCGGCGGCGCAGTTGCCGATACGCCCGGCCGGCGTCAACCCGGGGTTCATCCTCGACGGCAGTACCGCCCAGGCCGATAAATTGGGCTTCTACCCGTTCAGCGCCAACCCCCAGGAGGAAAACCCGGCGCGCGGCTATGTGGTCTCCGCCAATGCCCAGCCGGCATCGCCCAGCGGCATGGAAATCCCCGGCTATTACAACCTCGCCGACCGTGGCCAGCAGTTGAATGCGCAGTTGAGCGACAACCGCGTGAAATGGGATGTGAACAATAGCCAGGCCCTGCAACTGGGCACCACCACCGCCTTTGGCCCGCGACTGCTGGCGCCGCTGTTGCCGGTGTTGCGCGAGGTGGTCACAGACCCGGCGCAGTTGAAGCTGGTGGAACAACTGGCAAGCTGGACAGGCGACTACCCACTGGACTCGACCAGCGCCACCCTGTTCAACCAGTTGCTGTTCAACCTGGCCGATGCGACCTTCCACCCGAAACTGGGCGACGCCCTGTTCAAGACGCTGCTCGGCACCCGCGTGATCGACGCCGCCCTGCCCCGCCTGGCCGCCACCGCGGATTCGCCATGGTGGAATGGCACGCGGGCCGACACGGTCAAGCGGGCCTGGGACAACAGCCTGGCGCATCTGAAAGCCACCTTCGGCGATGACCCGTCCCAGTGGCAGTGGGGCAAAGCGCACACCCTGACCCACGGCCACCCGCTGGGCATGCAAAAGCCATTGGACAAACTCTTCAACGTCGGTCCCTTCGCGGCACCGGGCAGCCACGAAGTGCCGAACAACCAGACCGCCATGATCGGCCCGGCACCCTGGCCGGTGACCTACGGCCCTTCGACCCGCCGCCTGATCGACTTCGCCGACGCGGCCCATGCCCTGACCATCAACCCGGTGGGTCAAAGCGGCGTGCCGTTTGATGCGCACTACAGCGACCAGGCACAAACCTATATCGAAGGCGGGTACGAGCAGGCGCATTTCAGTGAAGAAGAAATCACGGCGAATACCCGTGGCACCTTGAAACTGTTGCCTGCCAGATAACCGAGTATCACTGGGTCAAAATGTGGGAGGGGGCTTGCCCCCGATGAACATAGGTATCTACACAACTCTGTAGCGCTTAACCCTAACCACGATGCGAAGCGAGCCGCTCTTGATCTGCTTTTGATCCTAGGCGCCCCGTTAAACCACGCTGGCCGAACGCAGGCTTGAATCCGTGGGTAACCCGGCAGGACGCCGGGTTAGCCGCACTGGGCCATGGATGGCCCATTGCGGCGGCCCACGGATTCAAGCCGGAGAGAGGGCACACCGAGCCTAGGCGAGGTGACGAGTGGTGGGGCAAGAGCGTTTTGCTTACTTTTGCGCTTTTCAAAAGTGAGCCGCCGTAAGGGCGGAACCCTAAGTGGCCGTTACCGCAGAAACGGATATGTACTCGTTCCAATCCAACATCCTGGTCGGCCAGAGGCCGCCATCGGGGGCAAGCCCCCTCCCACAGTTCGACCTCGGAGCGTCAGGTAGATACGCGCTAGCTCCCTCGCCATAGGAGCGGTGTCGCACCAAAATTGTGTAGATACCTATGCCCCGATGAGGGAGTGTCAGTCAGCACATGTGTGACTGACCCACCGCCATCGAGGGCAAGCCCCCTCCCACATTTACGGCAAAGTTGAGCCTGAACTGCTGCGGCGTCACGCCCAGCCGGCGGTTGAACACACTGCGCATATGCTGGGCATCGCGAAACCCGCATTGATAGGCCACGGTCTTCAGCGGCGCATGAGTGCTTTCGAGCATCACCCGCGCCGCGTCCACGCGCGCCCTTTCGACAAATTCCGCCGGCGTGATCCGCGCTTCACGGGCGAACACCCGGGAGAAATTGCGCGCGCTCATATTGGCCGCCCTGGCCAGGTCGGCAATGCTCAAATCCCCAGTCAGGTTCGCCAGCACGTACAACTGCACCAGCGCCACCGCCGAGGTGGCTTCGGCATGGGGCGTGAGGAACGGGCTGAACTGCGACTGGCCGCCCGAACGCTGGGTAAACACGACCAGGCGCTTGGCCACGCTCAATGCGACTTCCGGGCCATGGTCCTGGGCCAGCAGGTACAGCGACAGGTCGATCCCCGCCGTGACCCCGGCCGAGGTGTAGAGGTTGCCGTCCTGCACATACAAACGATCGGCCTCGACCTGGGCCGAGGGGCACAACCGGGCCAGGTCGGCGGCGTCGCCCCAATGGGTGGTGACGGTTTTACCGTCCAGCAGGCCGGCGCGGGCCAGCATGAAGGCGCCGTTGCAGATCGAGCCGAAGCGCTGTGCCCTGGCAGCGGCGCCGCGCAGCCAGTCATCAAAGCGGGGGCCGAAATCTTCAAAGGGCAACTGCGGACCACCGGCGACCAGCAGCAGGTCGTAGGCTTGCAGGGCTTCGCTGTAGTGCTTGTGCGCCTGCAAGGACAAACCGTTCGAGCACGCCATAGTGCCGTGGCCGAGGCCAATGACTTCCAGGCGGTAATGCGCTTCGGGCGCCAGGAAGCGGTTGGCCTCGCAGAACACATCCATCGGCCCGGTCACATCCAGTGACTGGACGCCGGGGAAGATCAGGATGGCGACGGTTTTGCTCATGGTCAGACACGCCTTTTTTCTAACTGGATAAACACAAATCCCCTGTGGGAGGGGGCTTGCTCCCGAATGCAGAATGTCAGTCACTGCATCTGGTACTGACCCACCGCTATCGGGAGCAAGCCCCCTCCCACATTTGGATCTTCGCAGGCACAACCCTAGCTGATTTGAGCATGGCACGATGTATAGCCAAATTGGCCGGGATCACTCCCTCGCCGCAATAGCCCTTGCGCGGGTGCACGACCAGACTGGAGCTTTCCAGAGGAGAGCCACCATGAGCACCACCATCGCCGGTATCAAAATCCCCGACAGCGCCCTGGCCAGGGCCACCACCGAATACATCCGCGACATTGAGTCGGACCTGCTCTACCACCACTCCCGTCGGGTATTCCTGTTCGGCGCTTTGAGCGGTGAGCGCAAGCAACTGGCCTACAACCCGGAGTTGCTGTACGTCGGTGCGATGTTCCACGATCTGGGTTTGGTTGAAGGTCATCGCAGTGACAACGAACGTTTCGAAGTGGACGGCGCCAACGCGGCCGCCGCCTTTCTCAAGCCGTATGGGCTGAGCGACGACGATATCGAACAGGTGTGGCTGTCCATCGCCCTGCACACCACGCCGGGCGTGCCGCAGCATCTGCGCCCTACCGTGGCGCTGGTCACCGCCGGGGTGGAGATGGACGTGCTGGGCATGGACTACGCCGCATTCAGCACCGTGCAGCGCGAAGCGGTGGTGCATGCGCATCCACGCGGTGAGGGGTTCAAGGAATGCATCATCTGCGCGTTCGCCGACGGCCTGCGCCATCGACCGCAAACCACGTTTGGCAACGTGAAGACCGATGTGCTGGTGGATCAGGAGCCGGGGTTCAAGCCGATGAACTTTGTCGAGGTGATTCGCCAGTCGCCGTGGTCAGCTTAACCAGCCTGAAATGCAATCAAATGTGAGAGGGGGCTTGCCCCCTCCCACATGTTGATCCGGTTCCGGCAGTTAGACCGGTGCCGGGGCGCGGCGCTTGTCCGGCTGCTGCCAGCCATCCGCTGCGGCTTCTTCGATGGCTTGCTGGATGGCCTTCTTGCGGTGTTCTTCGGCACGGCGGCTGAAGAACCACACCAGGAAGGTCACCAGCGACACCGCCAGCAGGATCAGGCTCGCCACCGCGTTGATCTCGGGCTTGACCCCAAGGCGCACCGCCGAGAACACTTCCATCGGCAAGGTGGTCGAACCCGGGCCCGACACGAAGCTGGCCAGTACCAGGTCGTCCAGGGACAGTGCGAACGACATCATGCCGCCCGCCGCCAGCGATGGCGCGATCATCGGGATGGTGATCAGGAAGAACACCTTCCACGGCCGTGCGCCCAGGTCCATTGCCGCTTCTTCGATCGACAGGTCCAGCTCACGCAGGCGCGCCGACACCACCACCGCCACATACGCCGCGCAGAATGTAGTGTGGGCGATCCAGATAGTGACGATGCCACGCTCCTGAGGCCAACCGATCATCTGCGCCATGGCCACGAACAGCAGCAACAGCGACAGGCCGGTAATCACCTCCGGCATCACCAGCGGCGCCGTGACCAGGCCGCCGAACAGCGTGCGGCCCTTGAACTGGCTGATGCGCGTCAGCACGAACGCCGCCAGCGTCCCCAGCGCAACGGCCGCCACCGCCGTGTAGCAGGCAATTTCCAGGGAACGCGCCACCGAGCCCATCAGCTGGGTGTTGTCCAGCAGGCCCACGTACCACTTGATCGACCAGCCACCCCACACCGTCACCAGCTTGGACTCGTTGAACGAGTAGATCACCAGGATCAGCATCGGCAGGTAAATGAACAGCAACCCCACGACCAGCATGAAGCTGGAGAAACGAAAGCGCTTCATATCTTGCCCTCCAGCTCTTTGGCCTGGCTGCGGTTGAACAGGATGATCGGCACGATCAGGATCGCCAGCATCACCACCGCCAGGGCGGACGCCACCGGCCAGTCACGGTTGTTGAAGAATTCCTGCCACAGCACTTTACCGATCATCAGGGTTTCCGGGCCGCCGAGCAGTTCAGGAATCACGAACTCGCCCACCACCGGGATAAACACCAGCATGCACCCGGCGATGATGCCGTTCT
Source organism: Pseudomonas sp. Wu6 (assembly GCF_019891515.1). Lineage (NCBI taxonomy): Bacteria > Pseudomonadati > Pseudomonadota > Gammaproteobacteria > Pseudomonadales > Pseudomonadaceae > Pseudomonas > Pseudomonas sp. Wu6. The sequence goes on from NZ_JAFLXH010000009.1 coordinate 154,038, forward strand.
TGGACAGCGGCACGGTGATTTTCCAGAAGCTGTTGAAGGTGCTTGAGCCCAGGTCCGACGCCGCTTCCAGCAGGCTCTGGTCGTGTTTGACCAGGTTGGCGTACAGCGGCAGGATCATGAACGGCAGGTACGAATAGACCACGCCGATATACACCGCGATGTTGGTGTTGAGGATCTGCAGCGGTTCGTTGATCAGCCCCATGGACATCAGGAAGCCGTTGAGCAAGCCGTTGTTGCTGAGGATGCCCATCCACGCATAGACGCGGATCAGGATCGCAGTCCAGGTCGGCATCATGATCAGCAACACCAGCACGGTTTGCATTTCCTTGCGTGCGGTGGCGATGGCGTAGGCCATCGGATAGCCGATCAGCAGGCACAGCAGCGTGCTGAAAAAGGCCATCTTCAGCGAGCCCAGGTACGCGGCGATGTAGAGCTCGTCGCCCGCCAGCAAGCTGTAGTTGGCCAGGTTCAGCACCACTTGCAGCTTCTGCTCAACGTAGGTGTAGATCTCGGTGTAGGGCGGGATCGCCACATCGGCTTCGGCAAAGCTGATTTTCAACACGATGAAGAACGGCAGTGCGAAAAACAGGAACAGCCAGAGGAAGGGAATCCCGATGACCACCTGCTTGCCATTGGGGATTATGCGATCCAAGCGCCGCTTGAATTTCTTCATGTTCATGAGCGCAGTACCACGCCGCTGTCGTCTTCCCACCATACGTACACCTGGTCACCCCAGGTCGGCCGCTGGCCACGGCGCTCGGCGTTGGCGACGAAGGACTGCACCAGCTTGCCGCTCGGCAGTTCCACGTAGAACACCGAGTGGCCGCCCAGGTAGGCAATGTCGTGCACCTTGCCGCTGGACCAGTTGTGCTCGCAGGTCGGCATTTGGGTGGTGACCAGCAGTTTTTCCGGGCGAATCGCGTAGGTCACCGACTTGTCTTCCACCGAGGTGGCGATGCCGTAGCCCACGTAAATGTCGCGGTCCAGGTCCGGGCACTTGAGCACGGCGTGGCCTTCGGCGTCGTCCACCACCTGGGTGTCGAAGATATTGACGTTGCCGATGAACTCGCACACCAGGCGGCTGGTAGGCGTTTCGTAGATGTCGATCGGGCTGCCGATCTGGGCGATCCAGCCCAGGTGCATGATCGCGATACGCTCGGCCATGGTCATGGCCTCTTCCTGGTCGTGGGTCACCATCACGCAGGTCACGCCGACGCGTTCGATGATCTCCACCAGCTCCAGTTGCATCTGCGAACGCAGCTTCTTGTCCAGCGCCCCCATCGGCTCATCGAGCAGCAGCAGTTTCGGACGCTTGGCCAGGGAGCGGGCCAATGCCACACGCTGGCGCTGGCCACCGGACAGCTGGTGCGGCTTGCGCTTGGCGTACTGGCTCATCTGCACCAGCTTGAGCATCTCGGCCACGCGGGCATCCACTTCGGCCTTGGGGATCTTGTCCTGTTGCAGGCCGAAGGCGATGTTCTGCGCCACGGTCATGTGCGGAAACAAGGCGTAGGACTGGAACATCATGTTGATCGGCCGCTCATAGGGCGGCATGTCGGTGATGTCCACACCATCGAGGTAGATCCGACCTTCAGTCGGGCGTTCGAAGCCTGCCAGCATGCGCAGCAGGGTGGACTTGCCCGAACCCGAGCCGCCGAGCAAGGCGAAGATCTCGCCTTTCTTGATTTCCAGGGACACATCGTCCACGGCAATCGTCTCGTCGAACTTCTTCGTGACCCGGTCGATTTTGACCAGCACCTTCTTCGGTGTCTGGTCGCCCTCGAGGGCTTTCTTATAGGCGCCGGAGGCAACTGCCATTTACGAAACTCCCAACAAATTTGCAGTTCGCCCCAGGTGAGCGAACTTGGATAGTTTGAGCCTTACTTGCCCGTCTTGACCTTGGTCCAGCTACGGGTCATTAAACGCTGCACGGTCGGGGGCAGCTCGCCGTTGACGAATGTCCGATCGAGTACCGCCTGCGGTGGGTAAACCGCTGCGTCGGTGCGTATCGATTGCTCCATCAGTGAGTCCGACCCTGGGTTGGGGTTGGCGTAACCGACGTAATCACTGACCTGGGCGATCACCTCAGGTTGCAGCAAATAGTTGATGAACGCGTGGGATTCCTTGACGTTGGTGGCGTCCTTGGGGATCGCCAGCACGTCAAACCACAGGTTGCCGCCTTCCTTGGGAATCGCGTAGGCGATGTTCACGCCTTTGCCCGCCTCGGCGGCACGTGCCCTGGCCTGGAACACATCGCCGGAAAACCCGGCGGCCACGCAGATATTGCCGTTGGCCAGGTCCGAGATGTATTTGGAGGAATGGAAGTAGGTCACGTAGGGGCGGACTTTGAGCAACTTCTCCTCGGCCTTCTTGTAGTCGGCCGGGTTGGTGCTGTTCGGGTCCAAGCCCATGTAGTTGAGGACTGCGGGCAGCATTTCATCCGCCGAATCCATGAATGAAACACCGCAGCTGGCGAGCTTCTTCATGTTTTCCGGCTCGAACAGCACGGCCCAGGAGTCGATTTTGTCGACGCCCAGCACCTCCTTCACCTTATCGACGTTGTAACCGATGCCATTGGTGCCCCACAGGTACGGCACGGCGTACGCATTGCCCGGATCGTTTTTCTCAAGGCGCTTGAGCAACGCAGGGTCGAGGTTGGCGTAGTGGTTCAGCAATGACTTGTCGAGCTTCTGGAACGCCCCGGCCTTGATCTGCTTGCCCAGGAAGTGGTTGGACGGCACCACCACGTCGTAGCCGGTACGCCCGGCGAGCAGCTTGCCTTCCAGGGTTTCGTTGGAATCGAACACGTCATACACGGGCTTGATGCCGGTGGCCTTTTCGAAATTGGCCAGGGTGTCGGGGCCGATGTAGTCCGACCAGTTATAAACATGCACAGTCGGTGCGGCCTGCACGCTGACAGCCAGCGTGATACCTGCACCCACCAGCAAGGCTTTGCGAAATAAAGAAATTGGCAAGTGGAGGTCCTCTTAAATAGTTGGGCCCAAGTTGTTGCCCGGCAACAAACCGGCGCGCAACTTACCCTCGATAAACCGATCCGGCAAAAACTTTCTATCATTTAACTGTAGGAGCGAGCTTGCTCGCGAAGGTCGTCAACGCTCATGCGGGGCATCAGGCACCCCGCAGCGCTCTTGAATTTTTCGCGAGCAAGCTCGCTCCTACAGGTTTTGTGCGTTACTTGCCCGATTTGATCTTGGTCCAGCTGCGGGTCATTTCACGCTGGGTTGCAGCCGGCAGGTCGGCAATGGCGTAGAGCTTGGCCTGCACGTCCGCTGGTGGGTAGATGCCCGGGTCGCTGGTGATGTCTTTGTCGACCAGTGCGGTGGCTTTCTCGTTACCGTTCGGGAAACGCACGCTGTTGGTGATCGAAGCCATCACTTCCGGCTTGAGCAGGTAGTTCATGAACGCGTAGGCGGCTTCGACGTTTTCAGCATCTTTCGGGATGGCGACCATGTCGAAGAAACTGCCGGCGCCTTCTTTCGGAATGTCGTAGGCCACCTTGACCTTGCCACCGGCTTCAGCCGCACGGGACTTGGCCTGCTGGATGTCACCCGAGTAACCCACGGCCACGCAGATGTTGCCGTTGGCCAGGTCCGAGATGTACTTGGACGAGTGGAAGTAGCCAATCGAAGGACGGATTTTCAGGAACAGGTCTTCGGCTTGCTTGAGGTCGGCTTTCTTCTGGGTGTCGGTCGGCAGGCCCAGGTAATGCAGCGCAATCGGCAGCATTTCGGTCGGCGAATCGAGGAAGCTCACGCCGCAGCTTTTCAGCTTGGCGATGTTTTCCGGCTTCATCAGCACATCCCACGACTCGATCTTGTCCACGCCCAGCGCGGCCTTGACCTTCTCCGGGTTGTAGCCGATACCGATCGAGCCCCACATGTACGGGAACGCGTGCTTGTTGTCCGGGTCGCTGACCGACACGGCCTTGAGCAGCGATTTGTTCAGGTTGCTGTACTCAGGCAGCTTGGACTTGTCCAGCTCCTGGTACACGCCGGCCTTGATCTGCTTGGCCAGGAAGTTGTTCGACGGTACGACGATGTCATAGCCGGACTTGCCTGCCAGCAACTTGGCTTCCAGGGTCTCGTTGCTGTCGAACACGTCGTACACCACCTTGATGCCCGACTCCTTTTCGAAGTTGGCGATGGTGTCCGGTGCGATGTAGTCGGACCAGTTGTAGACGTGCAGGACTTTATTGTCCGCCTGGGCCGCGCCCGCCATTGCGCCCATCAGGGACAAGGCGAGGAGGGTCTTGCCAGCGTTTTTCAAACCTAATGCCTTCATTGGATGATGCTCCGATTTTTCTTTTTGGGCCGCACGTAGTAAATGTTTCGGGCCCAGCCAAAGGGCAACAAAACAGGACGACAGTCTGGCAAGTTCGGGGGCCCCCTTTCAACCGGCCCCCACATTTATCTACTCAGTCCTGCAATGCCGCCAACGTCAGGTCCAGGCACTGGCGGGCCTTGGTCACCAGCTCGTCGATTTCAGCCTTGCTGATCACCAGCGGCGGCGAAATGATCATGGTATCGCCCACGGCGCGCATGATCAGGCCGTTTTCGAAGCAGAAGGTTCGGCAAATCATGCCGGCGCCCTTGCCTTCGTAGCGCTTGCGCGTGGCCTTGCCCTGCACCAGCTCGATCGCACCGAGCATGCCCACACCGCGCACTTCACCCACCAGTGGATGGTCGGCCAGTTCCCGCAGACGTTTCTGCAAATACGGTGCCGTTTCTTCATGCACGCGGCTGACGATTTTTTCATCGCGCAGGATGCGGATGTTTTCCAGGGCCACCGCCGCCGCCACCGGATGCCCGGAGTAGGTGAAACCGTGGTTGAAATCGCCGCCTTCGTTGAGCACGGCCACCACGTCGTCGTGCACGATCAGGCCGCCCATGGGGACGTAGCCTGAAGTCAGGCCCTTGGCGATGGTCATCATGTGTGGCTTGAGGTCGTAGAAATCGCTGCCGAACCACTGCCCGGTACGGCCGAAGCCGCAGATGACTTCGTCGGCGACAAACAGGATGTCGTACTTGGCGAGGATTTCCTTGATGCGCGGCCAGTAGCTGTCAGGCGGCACGATCACGCCACCAGCGCCCTGGATCGGCTCGGCAATAAAGGCACCGACGTTGTCCACGCCCAGTTCCAGGATCTTCTCTTCCAACTGGTTGGCGGCCCAGATCCCGAATTCTTCAGGGCTCATGTCGCCACCTTCGCCAAACCAGTACGGCTGGGCGATGTGGGTGATGCCCGGGATCGGCAGGTCGCCCTGCTCATGCATATAGGTCATGCCGCCCAGGCTGGCGCCGGCCACGGTGGAACCGTGGTAGCCATTCTTGCGGCTGATGATGATTTTCTTGTTCGGCTGGCCCTTGATCGCCCAGTAGTGGCGGACCATGCGCAACATGGTGTCGTTGCCTTCGGAGCCGGAACCGGTGAAGAACACGTGGTTCATCCCGGCCGGTGCGACGTCGGAAATGACTTTGGCCAGTTCGAGTACCGGCGGGTGGGCAGTCTGGAAGAACAGGTTGTAGTACGGCAGTTCTTTCATCTGTTTGGCGGCGGCGTCGGCCAGTTCATCGCGACCGTAACCGATCGCCACGCACCACAGGCCGGCCATGCCGTCGAGGATCTTGTTGCCTTCGCTGTCCCACAGGTAGACGCCGTGGGCTTTGGTGATGATCCTTGGGCCTTTCTCTTTCAATTGCTTGAAGTCGCTGAACGGCGCGAGGTGGTGATCATTGCTCAAGGCTTGCCATTCACGGGTTTGCGGGTTGTTGCTGGACATACCGATCTCCTGGAATTTTCGGTGAAGGGCGCGCCATGTGAAGGCGCGCCCGGCGCATCAGACGGCGAAGAGCAGGAATTCCCGCTCCCACGAACTGATCACGCGCTTGAAGTTTTCATGCTCGGCCCGCTTGACCGCGACGTAGCCTGTGATGAATTTCTGCCCCAGGTATTTTTCGATGGTCTTGCTGTTTTCCATGCGTTCCAGGGCGTCCTCGATGGTCAGCGGCAGGCGCAGGTTGCGCCGCTCGTAACCACGGCCCACCACGGGTGCGCTCGGGTTATGGCCTTCGACCATGCCGATGTAGCCACACAGTAAACTGGCGGCAATGGCCAGGTACGGGTTGGCGTCGGCGCCCGGCAAGCGGTTTTCCACGCGGCGGTTCTGCGGCCCGGCATCCGGTACGCGCAGGCCCACGGTGCGGTTTTCTTCACCCCATTCCACGTTCACCGGCGCCGAGGTGTCGGGCAGGAAGCGGCGGAATGAATTCACGTTGGGGGCGAATAAAGGCAGCAACTCGGGGATGAATTTCTGCAGGCCGCCAATATGGTTGAGGAACAGCTGGCTCATGCTCCCGTCTTCGTTGGAGAACACGTTCTTGCCGGTGGCGATGTCGATGATGCTCTGGTGCAGGTGCATCGCGCTGCCGGGCTCGCCGGTCATGGGCTTGGCCATGAAGGTGGCGGCCACGTTGTGCTTGAGCGCGGCTTCCCGCATGGTGCGCTTGAACACCAGGATCTGGTCGGCCAGGGACAGCGCATCGCCGTGACGGAAGTTGATTTCCATCTGTGCGGTGCCGTCTTCGTGGATCAAGGTATCGAGGTCCAGCTCCTGCAGTTCGCACCAGTCATAGACGTCTTCGAACAGCGGGTCGAATTCGTTGGCGGCTTCTATAGAGAAGGACTGGCGCCCCGTCTCCGGTCGACCGGAACGGCCAATCGGCGGTTGCAGCGGGAAGTCCGGGTCTTCGCAGCGCTTGGTCAGGTAGAACTCCATCTCCGGCGCCACGATAGGCTGCCAGCCACGGTCGGCGTAGAGCTTGAGGACTTTCTTGAGTACGTTGCGCGGCGACAGCTCGATCGGGTTGCCTTGCTTGTCGTAGGTGTCGTGGATCACCTGGGCGGTCGGCTCGATGGCCCAGGGCACCAGGAATACCGCGTTCTGGTCGGGGCGGCAGATCATGTCGATGTCGGCCGGGTCGAGCAATTCGTAATAGATGTCGTCTTCGACATAGTCGCCGGTCACGGTCTGCAACAGAACGCTTTCGGGCAGGCGCATGCCTTTTTCGGCGATGAACTTGTTGGTCGGCGAAATCTTGCCCCGGGTGATGCCGGTGAGGTCGCCAATCATGCATTCGACTTCTGTGATCTTGTGGTCTTTCAACCAATCGGTGAGCTGGTCGAGGTTGTTACTCATAAATGCCTCTGGGCTGGGTTTCCTGGCATCCGTTAAAGGCCAGGCGTTGGTTGACGCAGCATCCGCGTCGTGTGTTCATTCAGGGTAGGAGCTTACCTGCCATTTGCTGCAACGTTGCATTCCTCACGCCAAAGTTGTGCGCAATTTTGATCGGCGAGGTGGACAAGGGCTTGTCAGTGGCGGATGAGATGGCAAAGAAGAGGCCGGACCGGCCGTCAAGAATATTAGCCGGTGCGCGAGCATTGACGCGGGACGAAAGGACTGCGGACAACGCCCGGTTCAAGCAGGCATAGACACCCAATGGTGGCAGGTGAAACATGAAGCACCCCGATATTATTGCTGTTATGGGTTTGAATCGAGCTTAGCCTTGTTCATTTTCTTACACAACACCCCCGTAAAAAATACAACACGGCCCGCTCAAGCCGGCTGGTCCCAAGACCCTGAAACCCAAAAAACCGCTCTAAAAAGCCCCAAAAAAGGCGCCAAGGCGCTTTTTTAGGGCAAAAAAGGCCTCGCTTGACTTCGGCATGCCGTTCGGGTTGACTGAAAACAGAAAAGATCAATGATTGATATTTTTAACAACAAAGGTGTTGCATCATGTCGGTACCCCCGCGTGCCGTTCAGCTTAACGAAGCGAACGCGTTCCTTAAGGATCATCCTGAGGTTCTGTACGTAGACCTTCTAATTGCGGATATGAATGGTGTGGTGCGCGGCAAGCGCATCGAACGCACCAGCCTCCACAAGGTTTACGAGAAGGGCATTAACCTGCCTGCCTCTTTATTTGCCCTGGATATCAATGGCTCGACGGTGGAAAGCACCGGCCTGGGCCTGGACATCGGCGATGCTGACCGAATCTGTTATCCAATCCCCGACACCCTGTGCAATGAACCCTGGCAAAAGCGCCCTACCGCGCAACTGCTGATGACCATGCACGAACTCGAAGGTGAACCCTTCTTCGCTGATCCACGCGAAGTACTGCGCCAAGTGGTGAGCAAGTTCGACGACATGGGCCTGACCATCTGCGCCGCCTTCGAGCTTGAGTTCTACCTGATCGACCAGGAGAACGTGAACGGCCGCCCTCAACCGCCGCGCTCGCCGATCTCCGGCAAACGCCCGCATTCGACACAGGTCTACCTGATCGACGACCTCGACGAATACGTCGACTGCCTCCAGGACATTCTGGAAGGTGCCAAGGAGCAAGGCATCCCGGCCGATGCCATCGTCAAGGAAAGTGCCCCGGCGCAGTTCGAAGTGAACCTGCACCACGTCGCCGACCCGATCAAGGCCTGCGACTACGCGGTACTGCTCAAGCGCCTGATCAAGAACATCGCCTACGACCATGAGATGGACACCACCTTCATGGCCAAGCCTTACCCGGGCCAGGCAGGCAACGGTTTGCACGTGCACATCTCCATTCTGGACAAGGACGGCAAGAACATTTTTGCCAGCGAGGATCCCGAGCAGAACGCCGCATTGCGTCACGCGATCGGCGGTGTGCTCGAGACCCTGCCCGCCCAGATGGCGTTCCTGTGCCCCAACGTCAACTCCTACCGCCGTTTCGGCGCACAGTTCTACGTGCCGAATTCGCCGTGCTGGGGCCTGGACAACCGCACCGTGGCGATTCGTGTACCGACCGGCTCGTCCGATGCGGTGCGCATCGAACACCGCGTGGCCGGCGCCGATGCCAACCCTTACCTGCTGATGGCTTCGGTATTGGCCGGCGTGCACCACGGCCTGACCAACAAGATCGAACCGGGCGCGCCCGTGGAAGGCAACAGCTACGAGCAGAACGAACAGAGCCTGCCGAACAACCTGCGCGATGCCCTGCGCGAGTTGGACGACAGCGAGGTGATGGCCAAGTACATCGATCCCAAATACATCGATATCTTCGTCGCCTGTAAGGAAAGCGAGCTGGAGGAGTTCGAACACTCCATCTCCGACCTTGAGTACAACTGGTACCTGCATACCGTGTAAGCGGTTGCGGTGTTGAAGAAACGCCACAGGCTTGAGGGTCTGTGGCGTTTTTTTTGCGCTGCACTCTCGTTCCCGCGCTCCGCGTGGGAATGCATCAAGGGACGCTCCGCGTCCCAAGAGCAGACGCGGAGCGTCCAGTGAGGCATTCCCACGCAGAGCGTGGGAACGATCCTAGGGTCGCGTACAATGCCCGCTGCCTTGTAGGAGACTTCCATGACAACCGCCGCCCCTCGCAAACCTCGCGCCCGCAGTCAAGCGCGGATCGACGCGATCCTGGACGCCGCCCGCGCCTTGCTGGCGGCCGAAGGCGTGGCCGGTTTGTCGATCTACAGCGTGGCCGAACGGGCGCAGATCCCGCCATCGTCGGTGTACCACTTTTTCGCCAGCGTGCCGGCACTGCTGGAGGCGTTGACGGCCGATGTGCACGCCGCCTTTCGCGCGGCCATCCAGGCGCCCATCGAACACGACTCGCTCAAGACCTGGCGCGACCTGTCCTGCATCGTCGAGCAGCGCATGCTCGCCATCTACAGCCATGACGCCGCCGCGCGCCAGTTGATCCTGGCCCAGCATGGGTTGACTGAAGTGACCCAGGCGGATCGTCAGCATGACCTGGAACTCGGCGATTTGATGCTGGCGGTATTCAACCGCCACTTTGAAGTGCCGACACTACCGAGCGATGTGGATGTGTTCGCCCTGGCGCTTGAATTGAGCGACCGCGTGTATGCGCGCTCGGTGCATCAGCATGGTCAGATTACGCCGCGCATGGCGCAGGAAGGCATGCGGGTGTTTGATGCGTATGTGGGGCTTTATTTGCCGGCTTACCTGCCCAAGCGCTGAGTCTTGTGTTGGCTGGGCCGGCGTCATCGGGGGCATAGGTATCTACACACCTGCGTAGCACCCAACCGTAACCACGATGCGAAGCGAGTCGCTCTTGATCTGGCTTTTGATCTTGGTCTTAGGCGCCCCGTTAAACCACGCTGGCCGAACGCAGGCTTGAATCCGTGGGTAACCCGGCAGGACGCCGGGTTAGCCGCACTGGGCCAGGGATGGCCCATTGCGGCGGCCCACGGATTCAAGCCGAAGAGAGGGCACACCGAGCCCAAGCGAGGTGCCGAGTGGTGGGGCAAGAGCCCTTTGGTTACTTTGGGGCTTTTCCAAAGTGACCCGCCGTCAGGGCGGAACCCTAAGTGGCCGTGACCGCAGAAACGGATATGTACTCGGTCCAACATCCTGGTCGGCCCAGAGGCCGCCATCGGGGGCAAGCCCCCTCCCACATTTAGATCTGTGAATACAGTCAAAGTGTGGGAGGGGCGGTGCGACGATTCGACTTGCCCCCGATAGCGGTCTGAAGCAGTCACAGCTTGGCAATCGACACCTCAGTCGATTTCACAAAGGCAATCACCTCGCTGCCAATCACCAGCTCCAGCTCTTTCACCGAGCGCGTGGTGATTACAGACGTGACAATGCCCGAGGCCGTCTGCACGTCGATCTCCGACAACACGTCGCCCACCACGATTTCCTTGATGGTGCCTTTGAATTGGTTACGCACGTTGATGGCTTTAATAGTCATGATGGTTTTCCTGTACAGGTTATTGAGCCCAACGCAATTGCGTCGGCAGCGGTGAAACAGGTTCGGGTTCCGGCGGTGAGCCGGGCAGCGACAGCACGCGGCTGAGCACTTCGGCCTCCAGCGCGGCCAGGCGATGTGAGCCACGGGCGCGTGGACGTGGCAGGTCGATGCTCAGGTCGAGGCCGATTTCGCCGTCTTCGATCAGGATGACCCGGTCGGCAATCGCCACGGCTTCGCTGACGTCATGGGTGACCAGCAGCACGGTAAAGCCGTGTTTTTGCCAGAGGTTTTCGATCAGTTGCTGCATCTCGATCCGGGTCAGGGCATCCAGCGCGCCCAGCGGTTCGTCGAGCAGCAACAGGCGCGGCTGGTGAATCAAGGCGCGCGCCAGGGCGACGCGTTGCTTCTGCCCACCGGACAAGGCCGCCGGCCACTCATCGGCACGCTCGGCCAGGCCCACCGCCTCCAACGCTTGCAACGCCCTGGGACGCCAGTTGCCCTTGAGGCCCAGGCCGACGTTGTCGATGATCTTTTTCCACGGCAGCAGGCGCGCTTCCTGGAACATCAGCCGCGTGTCTTCGATCGCCTCGTGCAGCGGCGCGGAGCCCGCCAGCAGTTCGCCGCCACTGGCGTTGTCCAGGCCCGCCAGCAGGCGCAGCAAGGTACTCTTGCCGCAACCGCTGCGGCCGACCACGGCCACGAACTGGCCGGCAGGAATATGCAGGTCGATGTCCTTGAGCACTTCGCGAGCGCCAAAGGACTTGCGCAACTTGCGCACCGCCAGGGGGATACCCTTGAGCAGGCGCGGGGGTTGTTGAGCCGTCATGCCGCACCTCCCTTGTTCACTTGATACGCCGGGTGCCAGCGCAGCCATACCCGTTCCAGGCCACGCGCCGCCAGGTCGGCCAGTTTGCCGAGGATCGCGTACATCACGATCGCCAGCACCACCACGTCGGTTTGCAGGAATTCGCGGGCATTCATCGCCAGGTAACCGATGCCGGAACTGGCCGAGATGGTTTCCGCCACGATCAACGTCAACCACATGAAGCCCAGGGCAAAGCGCACGCCCACCAGGATCGACGGCAACGCGCCCGGCAGGATCACTTGCCAGAACAGGCTGAAGCCGGACAAACCGTAGCTGCGCGACATTTCCACCAGCGCCGGGTCGACGTTGCGGATGCCGTGGTAGGTGTTCAGGTAGATCGGAAACAGCGTGCCCAGCGCTACCAGGAAAATCTTCGCGGTCTCGTCAATCCCGAACCACAGGATCACCAATGGAATCAGCGCCAGGTGCGGCACGTTGCGGATCATCTGCACCGAGCTGTCGAGCAAACGTTCGCCCCACTTCGACAGGCCGGTGATAAAGCCCAGGGCCAGGCCGATGCTGCCACCGATCACAAAGCCCAGGCCCGCGCGCCAGCCGCTGATAGCCAGGTGCGTCCAGATTTCGCCGCTGCGGACCAGGTTGACGCCAGCCTCGATAACGGCACTGGGCGCCGGCAGAATACGCGTGGACAACCACCCTGCCGTCACCGACAACTGCCACACCGCCAGCAATAGAATCGGCAGCACCCAGGGCGCCACGCGATGGCTGAGTTTCTCAAGGTTCATGGCGCCCCTCAGCTCTGTGATGCAGCTTTGGGAAGGATGTCGTTGGCCACCATCTCGCCGAACGGGCTGACATAGCCGGCGCCTTTCGGCAGTTCGGGACGTTCGATATCCAGGTGCGGGAACAGCAACTCGGCGACCCGATACGACTCTTCCAGGTGCGGATAACCGGAGAAGATAAAGGTGTCGATGCCCAGGTCCGCGTATTCCTTGACCCGCGCCGCAACCGTTGGGCCATCGCCCACCAGCGCCGTGCCCGCGCCGCCGCGCACCAGGCCGACCCCGGCCCACAGGTTGGGGCTGACTTCCAGGTTGTCGCGGCTGCCGCCATGCAAGGCCGCCATGCGCTGCTGGCCCACCGAGTCGAAGCGCGCCAGGGACGCCTGGGCGCGGGCGATGGTGTCGTCGTCCAAGTGGGAGATCAGTTTATCGGCGGCTTTCCAGGCCTCCTCATTGGTTTCACGCACGATCACGTGCAAGCGAATGCCGAAGCGCAGGGTGCGCCCGAGCTTGTCGGCCTTGGCCCGCACTTGCGCGATCTTTTCCGCCACCGCTGCCGGTGGTTCGCCCCAGGTCAGCACCATTTCCACTTGTTCGGCCGCCAGGTCCTGGGCCGCCTCGGACGACCCGCCAAAATACAGCGGCGGGCGTGGCTGCTGGACCGGCGGGTAGAGCAACTTGGCACCCTTGACGCTGATGTGCTCGCCGTCGTAATCCACGGTTTCGCCTTCAAGCACGCGGCGCCAGATGCGGGTGAATTCCACCGAGGCCTGGTAGCGCTCTTCGTGACTGAGGAACAAGCCGTCGCCGGCCAGCTCCTCCGGGTCACCGCCGGTGACCAGGTTGAACAGTGCGCGGCCGCCGGACAGGCGATCCAGGGTCGCGGCCTGACGTGCGGCTACCGTCGGGGAAATGATCCCGGGGCGCAGCGCGACAAGAAATTTCAGACGCTGGGTCACGGGGATCAGCGAGGCCGCCACCAGCCAGGAGTCTTCGCAGGAGCGCCCGGTCGGGATCAGCACCCCGCCGAAGCCCAGGCGGTCGGCGGCCTGTGCCACTTGTTGCAGGTAACCGTGATCGACGGCGCGAGCGCCTTCGGCGGTGCCGAGGTAATGACCGTCGCCGTGGGTAGGCAGGAACCAGAAAATATTGAGGCTCATGGAGTTGTCTCCTGAAGAAGTCGGATTACGGCGCTTTGGCAACAGCGGCGGGTGGGGTCCAGATCACGTCCTTGATGCTCAAGGGCTTGGGAATCAATTTGAGCTGGTAGAAGGTGTCGGCGATTTTCTGCTGGGCCGCGACCACTTCCGGCGTCAGGAACAGTGCGCCGTAGCCCTGGCGTTTCACCGAGGTCAGGGTGATATCAGCCGGCAGGCCGAGCAGCGGCGCGACCTGGTCAGTCACTTGCTGCGGGTTAGCCTTGGACCATTCGCCCACGGCGCGCACTTCTTCCACCAGCGCCTTGATCACCTCGGGATGCTGTTCGGCGTAAGGCTTGGTGGCCAGGTAGAACTGGTGGTTGTCGGCAATGCCGGTGCCGTCGCGCAGGGTGCGCGCTTGCAGCTGTTTCTCGGCGGCAGCCTGGTACGGGTCCCAGATCACCCAGGCGTCCACGCTGCCGCGCTCGAAGGCGGCGCGGGCATCGGCGGGCGGCAGGAACACGGTTTTCACGTCGGTGTAGTTGAGGCCGGCGTCTTGCAGGGCACGCACCAGCAGGTAATGCACGTTGGAGCCTTTGTTCAGGACGACGGTTTTGCCCTTGAGCTCAGCCACCGACTTGATCGTAGAGTCTTTGGGCACCAGGATCGCTTCACTGGTCGGCGCCGGTGGCTCATAGGCCACGTAAAGCAGATCCGCACCGGCGGCCTGGGCGAACACCGGTGGGGTTTCGCCGGTGACGCCAAAGTCGATGGAGCCGACATTCAGGCCCTCAAGCAGTTGCGGGCCACCGGGGAACTCGGTCCATTGCACCTGCACGCCCTGAGCAGCCAGGCGCTTTTCCAGCGAGCCCTTGGCCTTGAGCAGCACCAGCGTGCCGTACTTCTGATAACCGATCCGCAGGGTGTCTGCGGCGTGGGCTTGAACGATGGCGCCGAAGGACACAGCCGCAGCAAACAGTGCGACCAGACCGCGACGCAAAATGACAGTGCGCATGGCGCTCTCTCCAAATATGCGAATGGGGTAGTGGCTGCACCTGCTTGGCCGTTGGCGGCTGAGTAAGGTGAGTGTTTCCAGATGTCGGGGTAAGGCTCAAATGCTCCAGCGAGCACTCAACAAGCGTTCATTCAGTACATGCGGGTCCAGCGGCTTCGGGCGGCGGGCCATGGCGCTGTAAAACTGCTCCAGGGCTTCCTGCAGACGCTGTTCAAGCACCGGCACCAACTGCGCCTGGGCACTGCCTTCGCCGTAGGCGATCTGGCTGTCTTCGGCAAAAATCCCGTGGAGCAATTCCTGCGCCTTCAGCGCCGACAACACCGGCTTGAGGGCGTAATCCACCGCCAGCATGTGCGCGATGCTGCCGCCGGTGGCCATCGGCAACACCACCTTGTGGGCCAGGGCCCGCTCGGGCAGCAAGTCGAGTACCGTCTTCAGCGCACCGGAGAACGAGGCCTTGTACACCGGCGTGGCGATCACCAGGCCATCGGCATTCGCCACCTGCTGCAACAGGTCGATGACCTTGGGGCTGTCGAACCGCGCATGCAGCAGGTCTTCGGCCGGGAAGTCACGGATCTGGTAACTCACCACTTCCACGCCCTGGTCCTGCAGCCATTGACGGGTTTTCTCCAGCAAAACCCCGGAGCGGGAACGCTGACTGGGACTGCCTCCAAGTGTTACGACCAGCATGTAGGGAATTCCTTACGCAAGTGTCGGCGGTTCGCTGTGCAGCGATGACGCCAAGGTGGAACAGACCTTAGCAGCAGATTCATATATCTTTAAATCTTATTTATTCATTTGTTTATTCCATAAAAACATATGCGGAAAACAGATCGCCACGCGAAAAAAAAGGCCATCGAAATGGCCTGAATACCCCTGCTTGAAATGCGCTCAACATGTGAGAGGGGGCTTGCCCCCGATTACGGTGTGTCAGTTACCAAATTTTCACCTGATCCACCGCTATCGGGGGCAAGCCCCCTCCCACACTGGTCCTGTTTCCAGGTTTGAGCTGTGTTAACGGTTGGGTTGTGGCGTCAGGCGCAGGTATGGCTTCACTGCACGGTAGCCCTTGGGAAAGCGTTTCTTGATCTCTTCCTCGTCCTTGAGCGATGGCACGATCACCACGTCATCGCCGTCCTGCCAGTTGGCCGGTGTGGCGACCTTATGGTTGTCGGTCAACTGCAGCGAGTCGATCACCCGCAGGATTTCGTGGAAATTACGGCCGGTGCTGGCCGGGTAGGTGATGGTCAGGCGGATCTTCTTGTTCGGGTCAATCACGAACAGGGAGCGCACGGTGAGGGTGTCGCTGGCGTTGGGGTGGATCAGGTCGTAGAGATCGGAAACCTTGCGGTCGGCATCGGCCAGGATCGGAAAATTGACGACGGTGTCCTGGGTTTCGTTGATGTCCTCGATCCACTTGTGGTGCGAGTCCACCGGGTCGACCGACAGCGCGATGGCCTTGACGCCGCGCTGGGCGAACTCATCCTTGAGCTTGGCGGTAAAGCCCAGCTCGGTGGTGCACACCGGCGTAAAGTCCGCCGGGTGGGAAAACAGCACACCCCAGCTATCGCCCAGCCATTCGTGGAAACGAATCTTGCCGGCGCTGGAATCCTGTTCGAAGTCGGGGGCGATATCGCCCAGTCTTAGGCTCATGGTGTGGCTCCTGATGAGTGCTTATGGAGCCCACTGTGCATGCATAGGGGGGATTTTAAAAAGAATAAATATCGATTTATCTAGACGATAAAGGAATATTAAAGATCTGTTCATTGGACGTGATCAGCACTGAAGAGCACCATCTTCTTCAAGGTTCGAGAAGGCCTTGAGACGCTGTACAAAGAGGGTTCAGGAAGGGCTTGCGGGGGTTGAGCCCGACTTGAAAAGCAAGACACCTTGCCCGGCATTGCGCCGGGCAAGGTTTTACAGTCTTACAACAGCGGGATCGAGTAGCTGACGATCAAGCGGTTTTCGTCCTGGTTACGCGCGTTGGCGATATCGCTGCGCCACATAGCATTCTTCCATGCCACGCCGACGTTTTTCAGCGGACCTTCCGGCACGACGTAGGCAACAGTGATGTCACGTTCCCACTCGGACTGGCCGGTGAACTCGGTACGGTTGCTGGCAACGGTGTCGATATGGTCGCCTTTGAGGTAAACCACACCGGCGGTCAGGCCAGGTACGCCGACTTTGGCGAAGTCATAGGAGTAGCGAGCTTGCCAGGTACGCTCGCCGGCACGGGCGAACTTCTGGATCTGCATGTCGGTCGTGATGTAGGCCGACGAGCCGTCACCCTGGTTCAGCCAAGGGAAGTCGCTGCTGCCGTTGCTGACCTGGTAACCACCACCGAAGGTGTGACCGGCAACGGAGTACAGGAACAGGCCGCTGTACAGGTTGTTGTCGACTTTGCCGCGACCGGAGTTGACGCCACCGTAGTTGCCTGTGGAGAAGTAGGCGGACTGGTTGCCGTTGTTACCGTCGTCGGAGCTGTTGAAGTAACGCAGGTCAGACTTCAACACGCCCGGACCGATGGCCCAGTTGTGCGTCAGGCCCAGGAAGTGCTGCTTGTAGAAATCTTCCAGGTTGCCGTAGTAGTACTGGGCGGTCAGATCCTTGGTGATCTTGTAGTCGCCACCGGCGTAGTAGAACTTGTTGCTCGAACGCCAGTTCACGCCACGGCTGTTGGCGCCGGAGATGGACAGGCTTTCGTTGTTGCTGGAGTTACGGCCCTTGGCTTTTTCGATCTGGCCGGCGACCAGGGTCAGGTCCTTGATGTCGCTGGAGGTGATCTGGCCACCCTGGAAGGTCTGCGGCAGCAGACGACCATCGTTGGTCACGATAACCGGCAGCTTGGGCTGCAAGGTACCCAGCTTCAATTCAGTCTGGGAAATCTTGGCTTTGGCAGTCAGGCCCAGGCTCGAGTAGTTATCAACGGCTTCGCCATTGGACTTGCTCGGGAAGATGGTGCCGCCGTAGGACGTGGCAGTCGCGCCGTTGGTGCCGCCGCCGGAATCCAGGCGAACACCCAACAGGCCAATAGCGTCAAGACCGAAGCCAACGGTGCCTTGGGTATAACCGGAGATGAAACGCAGATCGAAGCCTTGGCCCCATTCTTCGTTCTTGCTCGGGTTAGCCGTGCCTTCGCGGTTATCGGTGTTGATATAGAAGTTACGCAGACCCAGTGTGGCCTTGCTGTCTTCGATGAAACCGGCAGCGCCTGCTTGCTGGGCGATTGCGCCCAACGCTACAGCCACAGCCAAGGTGGACTTCTTCATGTACCGCTCCTCTCATTTCTAATTTTTGTATTTCTTTGGTCTCGGGTCTGACGCCCTTGATCCAACAGATGCGCGATTAGCGCCGGATAGTGACCACCAAGTCAATCGTAACCTTGTGTGTCTACTACCTTCGTCTAATAGCAGTTGATTTGGTCCCTGCAGGGTAATGAGTTTTTCATACACCCAAAAAGAATTATTTCATTCTTTTTCATACGATCCAGGAATAAGCGAATTCGTGAAACAGGCTGGTCAGGATAGACGACCCCGTCCACAAGCTAATTCCTAAAGGGTATTTTTTACTGCTTTTTTAGATCGATTAGTGTTGACGTTCCATTGCATACGTCACTGATGATCAAAAAGGCGACGCCATCATGGCCAAAGGCACATCATTCCGTCAATTTGTTACAGTTTTTGTATCGGTATTAGTTTCTTTTGATGTCAACGGCTGACGGCCTCTACGAACACGCTATCGGCACATATCAACGCTTCTGAAGGGGCATCAAGCGTTGGGATAAACGCGGTCCAATGTGGGAAGGGACAAGCCCCCTCCCACATTTGGATAGGTATTGGCTGCCAGGCCGGGTTTACAAAGCCTTCTCGAAAATCTTCGAGTTGCGCTGATAGTTGTACAGCGATGCCCGCGCCGACGGCAGGCGGTCTACGCTGCTCGGCACAAAGCCGCGTTCACGGAACCAGTGGGCGGTGCGGGTGGTGAGGACGAACAAGGTCTTCAGGCCCTGGGCCCGGGCACGGGTCTGGATGCGCTCAAGCAACACATCGCCGCGCGCGCCATGGCGGTATTCCGGATTCACCGCCAGGCACGCCAATTCACCCGCATCCGAATCCGCGATCTGATACAACGCCGCGCAAGCGATTATCATCCCTTCGCGCTCGACCACGCTGAACTGCTCGATCTCGCGCTCCAGCACTTCGCGCGAGCGACGCACCAGGATGCCCTGCTCTTCCAGCGGGCTGATCAGGTCGAGCAAACCGCCGACGTCCTCGATCGCCGCTTCGCGCACCAGTTCGAATTGCTCCTGGGCGACCAGCGTACCGCCGCCATCGCGGGTGAACAGTTCGGTGAGCAGGGCGCCGTCTTCGACATAGCTGACAATATGGCTGCGCCCTACTCCGCCACGGCAGGCCTCGGCGGCGGCATCGAGCAGCTCGGCCTGGTAGTTGCTGCCCAGACGTTGCAGGTGGGCCGGCACTTGCTGCGGCCGCAGCTCGCGCACCAGGCGGCCGTTTTCATCGATAAGACCGAGATCGGCGCCGAACAGCAGCAATTTGTCGGCACCCAGGTCGATGGCGGCGCGGGTGGCGACGTCTTCGCAGGCCAGGTTGAAGATTTCACCGGTGGGCGAATAACCCAACGGCGACAGCAGCACGATGGAGCGCTCGTCCAGCAGGCGGCCGATGCCTTTGCGGTCGACCCGGCGCACTTCGCCGGTGTGGTGATAGTCCACGCCTTCGAGCACACCGATTGGCCGCGCCGTCACCAGATTGCCGCTGGCCACCCGCAGGCGCGAGCCCTGCATGGGCGATGAGGCCATGTCCATGGACAGACGCGCTTCGATGGCGATACGCAGGTGCCCCACCGCGTCTATTACGCACTCCAGGGTTGCCGCATCGGTAATGCGCAAGCCGTCGTGATAAGCCGGAACCAGGCCGCGCGCTTCAAGGCGGGCTTCGATTTGCGGACGCGAGCCGTGGACCAGTACCAGTCGCACACCCAGGCTGTGCAACAGCACCAGGTCGTGGACGATATTGCCGAAATTCGGGTGTTCCACACCATCGCCGGGCAGCATGACCACAAAGGTGCAGTCGCGGTGAGCGTTGATGTAGGGCGAAGCGTGACGAAGCCAATTAACGTAGTCGGGCATAACACCTGGGCCTGTAATAAAAAGCAGCCAAAAAGGGATCAATCGTGAAAGCGCACAGCGGGCTGATGGTTATCGTCGGAACAGGCTTGGCGACACGCTCACTCTCCTTCTATGTACGAACAGGCAGGGGTTAATTTATGCGGGTTTCAGGCAGTAATGTTCGATCAGTTCCCGCAATAGACGCACTGTAGGCGTCAAGCGTGACATTTCGAGGTATTCGCCCGGCTGGTGCGCACAGGCGATATCGCCAGGGCCAAGCACCAGGGTTTCGCAACCAAGGCGCTGAAGATAAGGCGCTTCGGTGCCGAACGCCACCGCTTCGGCGCGATGACCGGTCAAACGCTCTGCGACCCGCACCAGTTCGGCGTCTTCCGGCTGTTCGAACGGCGGCACTTCGGGGAACAGCGGCGCGTAGTCGATCTTGACCTGATGACGCTCGGCCAGGGGTTGCAGCTTCTGCCGGATGGCGGCGCGCAGAACCTGCGGGTCCATGCCCGGCAACGGCCGCAGGTCGAATTCCAGGGAGCATTGGCCGCAGATGCGGTTGGGGTTGTCGCCGCCATGGATACAGCCAAAGTTCATGGTCGGCTGCGGCACGCTGAACTGCGGGTTGCGGTATTCGCGTTGCCAGGCCAGGCGCAGGCCGCGCAGTTCGCCGATGGCGTCGTGCATGGCTTCCAGGGCGCTGTGGCCCAGGCTCGGGTCCGATGAATGGCCGCTTTGGCCAAGAATGTCGATGCGCTCCATCATCACGCCTTTGTGCAGGCGGACCGGCTTGAGCCCGGTCGGCTCGCCGATCACCGCTGCGCGGCCCAGCGGGCGTCCGGCTTCGGCCAATGCCCGAGCGCCGGACATGGAGCTTTCCTCATCGCACGTGGCGAGGATCAGCAGCGGTTGCTTGAACGGTTGATCGAGCAGCGGCAACACGGCTTCGATGACCAGGGCAAAGAAGCCCTTCATGTCGCAACTGCCCAGTCCTACCCAGCGGCCGTCGACTTCCGTCAGCTTGAGCGGATCGGTTTTCCACAATGCCGCGTCGTAGGGCACCGTGTCGCTGTGACCGGCCAGCACCAGGCCGCCGGGGCCGCTGCCAAAGCTGGCCAGCAGGTTGAATTTGCCGGGGCTGACGTGCTGGATGTCGATGGCAAAGCCCAGGTCGCCCAGCCAGGTGGCGAGCAGATCGATCACCGGGCGGTTGGTCTGATCCAGCGACGCTTGAGTGCAACTGACCGACGGCGCGGCAATCAACGCGGCAAACTGCTCTTTCATGGACGGTAACGGCATGCGCGGTCTCCAACTTCCCGGATGAGCCCCACTATAGAGCCATCTGCACGACACAATAAACCGTTGCGGCACGTTGCCGGGCTCAGTCCTGTACACTGCACGACCTTGGCAGCCACACTTTTCCCCGGCTGCGCTCCCGATCCTGGATTTTCCGGCCATGCAGAAAGAAACCGAAATCAAGCTCCGCGTCAGCCGCGAAACACTCGCCGCGCTGCGTGAGCACCCGCTACTGAAAAAACGCAACAAAAGTGGCTGGGAACGCCGTGAGTTGATGAATCAGTACTTCGACACCCCCGAACGCGACCTGGCCCAGGCCAAGGTGGCCCTGCGCCTGCGCAAGGACGGTGACGACATCATCCAGACCCTCAAGACCCGCGGCCAAAGTGTTGCCGGCTTGTCGGAACGTAACGAATACAACTGGGACCTGCCCAAAGCCAAGCTCGACGTGAAGAAGCTCGACGGCGAGTGCTGGCCCGAGCAACTGGCCGAGCTGGACAAAAAGACCCTCAAGCCGATCTTTACCACCGACTTCGTGCGTGAACGCGCCGAAATCGCCTGGGGTCGCGGCAAGGCCAAGGTGGTGATCGAAGCCGCCCTGGACCTGGGCCATGTGGTCGTCGGCAAGCAGAAGGAAGAAATCTGCGAGCTGGAACTGGAACTGCGCGAAGGCGAGCCCGCAGCGTTGCTGGAGCTGGCCGCAGAATTGGCAGCGACCCTGGCGCTGATGCCCTGTGACATCAGCAAGGCCGAACGTGGCTATCGCCTGTACGACGCCAGCAGCTATTCCCTGAGCCTGCCGGCACCGCAGATTCACGCCGAAATGCCGTTGGACGATGCCTTCGCCGCAATCATGTGGCACCTGCTGGGCAGCAGCCAGCGCCTGGCCGAGCAATATCGCTTCAATGGCCACTGGCGTCTGCTGCAGGATTGGGTCGAGAACCTCGGCGAATTGCGCGCCCTGATCGGCAGCCTCGGCCAGGCCGCGCCGCGTCAATCCACCAGTGAGCTGCGCAGTGCCCTCGATGCGTTGCTGGAAGACTGGCGCCCGCTGGTCCAGGCCGGTGACGACGATGAAGACATTCGCAAAGCCGCACCGGAGCAGTTCGTTGAAGAATTGCAGGATGTGCGCTGGGGCCTGTTCTCCCTGAACACCTCGCGCTGGCTGCTGGCCCGCACCTGGACCGAAGCGCGCAACGTGCGTGGCAACCGTCAGGGCGCCGCGCAGATCACCAACTGGCTACCGCGCCTGTTGGCCGATGACGCCGTTGCCCTGCAACTGCCGCGTTACCAGCAGCAGCCCGAAGACCTGGCCGAGCAATTGCCGCGCATCGAACGCATCCAGGCCTGGCTGCACCATGCGCGCCACGTGGTGGACACCCCGGAACTGGACCGCTTGTACGGCGAGCTGAACAAGCTGGCGCACCTGGCCAACCAGCCGATTACCGATGAGTCGCTGGATGCGCGGATGCACCAGGCGATTGCGGTGTATCAGAACCGGGCCTGGAAGACCTTGCTGCGTTTGTAATATCGCCATCGGGGGCAAGCCCCCTCCCACATTGGATTGCGTTCCCCTGTGGGAGGGGGCTTGCCCCGATGAGGCCGCCTCTGTCAGCGCAATACTGGCAGGCTGGTGGTGGACTTGATCTCCGACAAAGCCACAATCGAATTGACCTCCTGAATCCCCGGCACCATCGACAACTTGTCAAAGAAAAACCGCTCGTACGCCTCGATGTCCGACGCAACAATGCGCAATAAAAAATCCACCGCCCCCATCAGCACGTAACACTCCAGCACTTCCGGAAAGCCACGAATCGCCTCGGTGAACTCGGTGAAGTTGGATCGACCGTGGGCGTTGAGTTTGACCTCGGCGAAGATCTGCGTGTTGAGGCCGATTTTCTTGCGGTCCAGCAGCGTCACCTGGCCGCGAATCACGCCCTCTTCCTTCAACCGCTGGATGCGCCGCCAGCAGGGCGACTGGGACAGGCCGACCTGTTCGGCGATCTGCGCGCTGGAGAGTGAGGCGTCCTCTTGCAGCAGAGCCAGGATACGCCGGTCATACACGTCCAACTCACTGTGCATAAAAATACCTTCTATGGCGCTTATCTTGAATTAACTGATTCAATTTTCTGCGATTCATGCGCATCTTAGATAAGAAATCTCCGAAGGCGAATGTAAAAATTTCTCCAGTCGAATCTGGAGAGTCAGCATGCACGCCGTCGAAACCGTCCACCCTGTCACCCGCGCCGATGCGTGGGCTGTCGATAGCCTTCAGTGCGAGGCCCATTATCGGATCGCTGCAGAGGCGGAACCGGACGTGCTGTGCCGGGTACTGAATTACTTCGCGCTGCAATTTCTCACGCCCAGCCAGGTGATCGTGAACAGGCAAGACGACCTGCTGCATATCGACATCGTGATGGAAGGCCTGAGCTGGCATCGCGCCCAGGTGATCGGTGAAAAGTTTCGAAACCTGATCAGCGTGTGTTCCGTTGAGCTGTGGCCGGCAGGTAGCGCGCGGCCTCACGCCGTGGTGGCAGCCTCTCGGCAAAAGCCTGCAATACACGCCCAGGGCGAATGTTCAGAAGCTGGCTAGCCTGGGATTACACCCCGACGCCAGGAACCTCCATGTCTCCCGTCCTGCAAGATCGCCCTCTGGAACTGCAACAGTTGCTGCCTGCATTGATCGAGCAGCAACTGATTACGCCAGAGACGGCGCGACAGCTATCGTCCGCGCCTGCCAGCGCCCGGCACCCGCTGGAAACGATCGCCGCACAAGGGCCCTGCCTGGAAACACTGACGCAGTGGCTGGCCCGGCACGTCGATCAGCCTTATCTGCGCATCGACCCGCTGAAGATCGACGTGGCGACGGTGGTGCCGCTGATGTCCCACGCCTTCGCCCAGCGTCACGCCATCCTTGCAGTGGCCGTGGATGCGCGCAGCGTGACGGTTGCCAGCGCTCAGCCCCATGTCAGCGGTTGGGAGGCCGGGCTGTCCCAGGTACTCAAACGCTCGATCAAGCGCGTGGTGGCCAACCCCCAAACCCTCCAGCGCTGTATCAATGAATTTTACCGTCTGGCCAAATCGGTCAGCGGCGCCGACCAGCAAATGGCGCCCCCCGGTACTGTCGAACGGCTCAGCCTGGGCGCCGGCGATAGCGAGCCGCATGCCGATGACGCGCATATCGTCAATATCGTCGACTGGCTGTTGCAGTACGCCTTTGATCAACGGGCCAGCGATATCCATATCGAGCCCTGCCGCGAACAGGGGCGTGTGCGCTTTCGCATTGACGGGCTGTTGCATGACGTCTACCAATTTCCGCCCCAGGTCACCACCGCTGTCGTCAGCCGGCTGAAAAGCCTTGGGCGTATGAATGTGGCGGAGAAGCGCAAGCCCCAGGATGGGCGCATCAACATGAAAACGGCGGGCGTTGAAGTGGAACTGCGCCTGTCGACCTTGCCCACCGCCTTCGGCGAAAAGTTGGTCATGCGCATTTTTGATCCCCAGGTGCTGCTCAAGGATTTCGATCAACTGGGGCTGTCCGCCGACGATCAGCAGCGCTGGCAGATCATGACCCGACAGGCCAACGGCATCATTCTGGTCACCGGCCCCACCGGCTCGGGCAAGACCAGCACGCTCTACAGCACCCTCAGGCAACTGGCGACCCGGGAGGTCAACCTGTGCACGGTGGAGGACCCCATCGAAATGGTCGAGCCGGCATTCAACCAGATGCAGGTGCAGCACAACATCGACCTGACCTTCGCCAGCGGTATCCGCGCGTTGCTGCGCCAGGACCCGGACATCATCATGATCGGCGAGATTCGCGACCAGGAGACCGCCGAGATGGCGATCCAGGCAGCGCTGACCGGGCATCTGGTGCTGTCAACGCTGCACACCAACGATGCGCCGAGCGCCATCAGCCGCTTGCAGGAGTTGGGCATCGCTCATTATTTGATCAAGGCGACGCTGATAGGCGTCATGGCACAGCGCCTGGTGCGTGTGCTGTGCCCCCATTGCAAACGCGCCGTGGCCAACGTCTACGCAGCGGTCGGGTGTGGAGAGTGCCGCGACAGTGGCTATCGGGGCAGGGCCGGGCTTTACGAGATCATGGTCCTGGATGAAACCCTCAAGGCGCTGATCACCCCCGGCGCTGACGTTCAGGCCTTGCGCCATGCCGCACTCGGGCAAGGCATGCACAGCCTGCGGATGGCCGGCATGCAAAAGATGAAGGCGGGGCTGACGACGCTGGCGGAGGTCCTCAGGGTTACCCCTGGGGATTCAGAAACAAATCCTTTGAGCATTGGGCAATGAAACCGTCCTTATCCGTGACGACACCGTTACAATCGACCGAACGTCGTGTCACTGACATCATCAGATAGGGAATCGCAATGCAGATCGGAACCGTACTGCTTCTTTTCGTGGGATTGGCCATTGCCATCCTGTTCATGGGTTTCAAGGTGGTGCCCCAGGGCTACCAGTGGACCGTCGAACGTTTCGGCCGCTATACCAACACCCTCAAGCCCGGCCTGAACATCATCATCCCGGTCATGGACCGCATCGGCCGCAAGATCAACGTGATGGAAAGCGTGCTGGATATCCCGCCCCAGGAAGTGATTACCGCCGACAACGCCACCGTGCAGATTGACGCCGTGTGCTTCTTCCAGGTGGTCAACACTGCCCAGGCCGCGTATGAGGTGAACAACCTCGAACATGCCATTCGCAACCTGCTGCAAACCAATATCCGTACGGTGCTCGGTTCCATGGAGCTGGATGCCATGCTCAGCCAGCGCGACGGTATCAACGAAAAGCTGCTGCGCACCGTCGACGAAGCCACGGCGCCGTGGGGCATCAAGATCACCCGTATCGAAATCAAGGACATCAGCCCGCCCGCCGACCTCATGGCGGCCATGTCCGGGCAAATGAAAGCCGAACGGATCAAGCGTGCGCAGATCCTTGAAGCCGAAGGCCTGCGAGCCTCGGCGATCCTTACAGCCGAGGGCAAGAAACAGGCGCAGATCCTCGAGGCAGAGGGTAGCCGCCAGGCCGCCTTCCTCGAATCCGAAGCCCGTGAACGTCAGGCCGAGGCTGAAGCCCGCGCGACCCAGGTGGTCTCGGAAGCGATCGCCTCCGGCAACGTGCAGGCGGTGAACTACTTCGTCGCGCAGAAATACATCGATGCCCTGGGCAAGCTGGCATCGGCCAACAACAGCAAGGTTATCCTGATGCCGCTGGAAGCCAGCCAGGTGATTGGTGCCGTGGGCGGTATCGGCGAGATCGTCAAAGCCACCTTCGACAACAAGAAAGGCTGAGGTCGCCACCATGTGGGATTTCCTGCAGCATCTTTCGTTCTGGGACTGGTTGGCGCTGGGCACCGTGTTGTTGATTCTTGAGGTGTTCGGTGCCGGAGGCTACCTGTTGTGGATGGGTATCGCCGCAGCGGCCGTGGGCGTGATCAAGTTTATCGTCCCGCCCCTTGGACTTGAGTGGCAACTGCTGCTGTTCGCCCTGTTGTCGATATTGACGGCCGTGTACTGGTGGCGACGCCAACGCAGCAGCGCCAAGGCCAGCGACCAGCCCGGCTTGAACGAGCGCGGCTCAGAGCTGGTCGGGCGCACGTTCGTGGTGCATCAGGCGATAGTGGACGGCAGGGGCAAGGTCAAGGTCGGCGATGGCGTATGGATGGTCACCGGTACCGATGCCCCTGTAGGCGCTCAAGTCCGCGTAATTGGGCAGGATGGCGTGGTTTTAAAGGTTGAAACTGTTTAGTCAGTGATGGAACTGGATAAGGTTAACTACAATCAAAACGTACAGATAACCCACCGGAGTCACCCATCATGCGTCTTAAATATGCTGTCGCAACCCTCGCTGTGCTCTCCCTCCCTGTCGGCTCAGCCATGGCCGACAGCTTCTGGCGTAATGTCATCTCGTCGGGCGCCACCACCGGCTCGACCTACCTGACCTTCAAGGACCACAAAATGGTCGTCGCCGCCCAGGACGACGCCGGCAGCTTCGTCGCCAGCGACGGCGGCATCCGCGGCCCGTACCTGGAAGCGGCCATGCAGAAAGTGCGCGCCGACAACCCTGGCCTGCAGGCCACGGACATGGAACTGGCCAACGCCATCCTCGCGAAGAACGCTGTTACCGAGTAACGACTACAGCGTAAAAAATGCCGCTTTTTCAAGCGGCATTTTTTTGCCTGCAACATGACGAATCGTTCACGGGCGACAGGCTATATTCAGTCGAGCCGTGCAACCATGCAGGACTCACACGTCCATCACTCATCGCCTACCGGATGCCTTCTTCGTCATGAGCCAACAGCCTTTTCTGCCGTTCTCCAAACCTACCATTGACGAAGCCACGATCTCGGCGGTCGGCGATGTCCTGCGTTCCGGCTGGATCACCAGTGGACCGAAGGTGCAGGCATTCGAAGCGCAGTTGTCGGAATACTTTGGCGGCCGCCCGGTGCGCACCTTCAACTCCGGCACCTGCACCATGGAAATTGCCTTGCGCATCGCCGGTATCGGGCCTGGGGATGAAGTCATCACGACGCCGATCTCCTGGGTCGCCACGGCCAATGTCATCCTCGAGGTGGGCGCCACTCCGGTCTTTGCCGATATCGACCCGGTCACCCGCAACATCGATCTGGCTCAGGTTGAAGCGGCGATCACTCCACGCACCAAGGCAATCATCCCGGTCTACCTGGCCGGTTTGCCGCTGGATATGCCGATGCTCTATGCGCTGGCCAACAAGTACAAGCTGCGCATCGTCGAGGATGCCGCCCAGGCGCTGGGGTCCAGTTGGGACGGCGAACGCATCGGCGCTACCGGCGACTTCGTGTCGTTCAGCTTCCAGGCGAACAAGAACATCACTTCATCCGAAGGCGGCTGCCTGGTGCTGAACAACGCCGAAGAAGCCCGCCTGGCCGAGAAATACCGCCTGCAAGGCGTGACCCGCAGCGGTTTCGATGGCCTGGATGTGGACGTGCTGGGCGGCAAGTTCAACATGACCGATATCGCCGCTGCCATCGGCCTCGGGCAATTTGCCCACATCGAGAAGATCACCGCCCATCGCCAGAACCTGGCACGCCACTACTTCGAATGCTTCGGCAGTGATTTTGAACAACAGTACGGCGCGCAACTGCCGCCGGCGGACTTCGAAAACAGCAACTGGCACCTGTTCCAACTGGTATTGCCGGAGCGTCAGGATGGTCTGCCCGCCCGCGCTACGTTTATGGAGCAGATGCAGGCCCTTGGCGTCGGCATTGGCTATCACTACCCGCCCATCCACCTGCTGAGCCTGTATCGGGCACAGGGCTTCAAGGAAGGGATGTTCCCGGTGGCGGAGCGTGTTGGGCGATTGATCGTGTCGTTGCCGATGTTCACGGCGATGACGGAGGCGGATGTGGAGCGGGCTGTGGCGGCGGTCAAAACGGTATTGAAAGCAGGCTGATCACTTAATGTGGGAGGGGGCTTGCCCCCGATTGAGGTGAGTCAGCCACTGATGAGGAGACTGACACTCCGCCATCGGGGGCAAGCCCCCTCCCACAGGGGATCTGCGCTAACTGACCAGCATTAGGGCAAGCCCCCTCCCCCACATTGGGTTCTGTGTTTACTCGCCGATAGCGGCTTTATAGCCGGCAGCGTCCAGCAGTTTCTCCAGATCAGCCGCGTTGCTTGGCTTGAGCTTGAAGATCCAGGCGCCGTAAGGGTCGGAGTTCAACAGCTCAGGACTGCCGCTCAACTCTTCGTTGACCGCAATCACCTCGCCTGCAACCGGGGCATAGATGTCCGAAGCCGCCTTCACCGACTCAACCACACCCGCCTGGCCCTGGGCTTCAAATGTGGCACCCACCTCGGCCAGCTCAACAAACACCACATCGCCCAACGCTTCCTGAGCATGGTCGGAGATCCCGACGGTCACGCTGCCGTCGGCTTCCAGACGGGCCCACTCATGACTTTCGGCAAAACGCAGGTCGGCAGGGATATTGCTCATAGTCTGTGTCCTCAAGAAGAAATGTCAGCGGCCAATGGCCTGCCGGAAAATAGTTAGATCAAGGTTTTGCCATGGCGGACGAAGGTCGGCTTGACCACTCGAACCGGGTACCACTTACCGCGGATTTCCACTTCGGCCCGGTCGGCAGTCGCCGTCGGTACACGCGCCAGGGCAATGGATTTGCTAAGCGTAGGAGAGAAACTACCACTGGTGATCTCCCCTTCGCCAACATTGGCGATACGAACCACCTGGTGAGCACGCAGAACCCCACGTTCTTCCAGGACCAGCCCGACCAATTTGAACTGCACACCGGCCGCTTTTTCCGCTTCCAGCGCGGCGCGGCCGATAAAATTGCGCCCTGCCGGTTCCCAGGCGATGCTCCAGGCCATGTTGGCGGCCAGGGGCGACACCTGCTGGTGGATATCCTGACCATACAGGTTCATGCCGGCCTCCAGGCGCAAGGTATCGCGCGCGCCGAGGCCGATGGGGGAAATACCGGCGCCCACCAGGTCGTTGAAAAACCCCGGCGCCTGGTCGGCAGGCAGGACAATTTCCAGGCCGTCTTCGCCGGTGTAACCGGTGCGGGCGATAAACCAGTCGCCGTCGGCCTGGCCTTCGAAAGGTTTGAGCTGATGGATCAGGGTGCCACGGGACTGGGTCACCAGTTCGGCGATCTTCTGCCGCGCGTGGGGCCCTTGAATGGCGAGCATGGCCAGCTCGGAGCGCTCCTGCAACTGCACCTGATAGCTGCCCAGCTGCGCCTGCATCCAGGCCATGTCCTGGTCACGGGTGGCGGCGTTGACCACCAGTCGGTAACCGGTTTCGGTACGGTAGACGATCATGTCGTCCACCACCCCGCCCTGCTCGTTGAGCATGGCGCTGTACAACGCGCGGCCGCAGCCGTGCAATCGATCGACATCATTGGCCAGCAGGTGCTGGAGCCATTCCTTGGCCTGGGGGCCGGTGACATCGATCACGGTCATATGAGATACATCGAACACCCCGCAGTCGCGCCGCACCTGATGGTGCTCCTCAACTTGCGAGCCGTAATGCAAAGGCATATCCCAACCGCCAAAATCGACCATTTTCGCGCCGAGGGCGAGATGCAGGTCATACAGAGGCGTACGCTGTCCCATGGGTTTCTCCTTCCGGGCTTGGCGAAGGTGCGCAGAGCTGCCACTTGCGCCGAACACCTTGAACGACAAGGCCCGCAGCCACATACAGCAGGTCGATCCGAAAGACGGAGCACACCGAATGCCGCGCATTGTAGCCGCAAGCTGTAGGACTGGCACCTAGCCGATTTGTCGTGCGGAGCGTCGGATCAACCCGATGACCGGCAGCAACCCGACCAGCACCAGGGTCAACGCCGGCAGCGAGGCCCGCGCCCATTCCCCTTCACTGGTCATTTCAAAGATGCGCACCGCCAGGGTGTCCCAGCCAAACGGGCGCATCAGCAAGGTGGCGGGCATTTCCTTGAGCACATCGACAAACACCAGCAGCGCCGCGCTCAGGGTGCCGGGCAGCAACAGCGGCAGATACACCTTGCAAAACAGTTGTGGCCCACTCACGCCCAGGCTGCGTGCGGCCTCGGGCAACGACGGGCGAATACGCGCCAGGCTGTTTTCCAGAGGCCCGTAGGCGACCGCCAGGAATCGCACCAGATACGCCAGCACCAGCGCCGACAGGCTGCCCAGCAGCAACGGCTTGCCCGCGCCGCCCAGCCAGCCCGACAGCGGCACCACCAGTTCGCGGTCCAGATAGCTGAAGGCCAACATGATCGACACCGCCAACACCGACCCGGGCAAGGCATAACCGACATTCGCCAGGCTGATGCCGGAGCGGATCGCCCGCGTCGGCGCCAGGCGGTTGGCGAACGCCAGTATCAGCGCCACGCTGACAGTCACCAGCGCCGCTATCCCACCCAGGTACAGCGTATGCACGATCAGGCCGGTGTAGCGCTCATCCAGGTCGAAGCGGCCGCGCTGCCAGAACCAGGCCACCAGTTGCAGCATCGGGATCACAAACGCGCAGGCGAACACCAGGCCACACCAACCGCTGGCCGCGGCCGCCTTGAACCCACGCAGGTGATACAGCGCCTTGCTGCGCGGGCGCTCGTTGCCGGGTCGGCTCGCTCCCCGCGCGCGCCGTTCGCCATACAGCACCAGCATCACCACCAGCAACAACAGGCTGGCCAGTTGGGCGGCGCTGGACAGGCTGAAAAAGCCGTACCAGGTTTTATAGATGGCGGTGGTGAATGTGTCGAAATTGAACACCGAGACCGCACCAAAATCCGCCAGAGTTTCCATCAGGGCCAAGGCGACACCGGCACCAATCGCCGGCCGCGCCATGGGCAGCGCCACGCGCCAGAACGCCTGCCACGGCGACTGGCCCAGCACCCGTGCCGCTTCCATCAAGCCCTTGCCCTGGGCCAGGAATGCCGAACGTGCCAGCAGATAGACATAGGGGTAGAACACCAGCACCAAGACGATGATCACGCCGCTGGTGGAGCGCACGCGGGGCAGGCGCAGCCCGGCGCCGAACCCTTCGCGCAGCAGGGTCTGCACCGGGCCTGCAAAGTCCAGCAGTCCTACAAACACGAAGGCCAGCACATAGGCCGGAATCGCAAAGGGCAGCATCAACGCCCAATCCAGCCAGCGCCGCCCCGGGAACTCGCAAAGGCTGGTCAGCCAGGCCAGGCTCACCCCCAGCAAGGTCACGCCAACGCCGACGCCGAGTACCAGGGTCAAGGTGTTGCCCAGTAAGCGAGGCATCTGGGTGTCCCACAGGTGGGACCAGATTTGTAGATCGATGCTTTGCCAGGACAGCAACAGCACGCTCAGCGGCAGCAGCACCAGGGCGGCGACGGTGAAGACCGGCAGGTACCAGCGGCGTTGGGCGGGGTGGGCCAAGAGCAAATTCCCTGGGAATGGACTGTCTGACAGCAGACATAAAACAGTGCGGGAGGTGGCCGTCTGTAGGAGCGAGCTTGCTCGCGAAAAACGTCAACGATAACGCGCGCTTCCTGAATGAACGCGGTGCCTGTGAGTTTTTCGCGAGCAAGCTCGCTCCTACAAAAAGCTTTAACGATTTAGAAACTCAGTTCCAACCGGCGCGGTCCATCAAGCGGATCGCCTCGGCCTGACGCTTGCCCGCCACTTCCACCGGCAAGGTATCGGCCACGAATTTGCCCCAGGTCGCCACTTCGGCCGACGGCGGTACCGCCGGGTTGGCCGGGAACTCCTGGTTCACGTCGGCGAAGATCTTCTGCGCCTCGGGCGTGGTCATCCATTCCACCAGGGCCTTGGCCGCTGCCGGGTGTGGCGCGTGTTTGGTCAAGCCAATGCCCGACAGGTTCACATGCACGCCACGGTCGCCCTGGTTCGGCCAGAACAGCTTCACCGCCAGGTCCGGCTTCTGCTTGTGCAGGCGACCGTAGTAGTAAGTGTTGACGATACCCACGTCGCACTGCCCGGCGTTGATCGCCTCCAGCACGGCGATATCGTCGGAGAACACGTCGGTGGACAGGTTATTCACCCAGCCTTTGACGATTTCTTCGGTCTTGGCCGCGCCGTGGGTCTCGATCAGCGTGGCGGTCAGGGACTGGTTATAGACCTTTTTGGCCGTGCGCAGGCACAGGCGGCCTTCCCACTGTTTGTCGGCCAGGGCTTCGTAGGTGGTCAGGTCGCCCGGTTTTACCCGGTCGGTGGAATAGGCGATGGTGCGCGCGCGCAGGCTCAAACCGGTCCACGCATGGGCCGAGGAGCGGTATTGCAGCGGGATATTCTTGTCGATCACCTCGGAGGTGAACGGCTGCAGGATGCCCATCTGCTCGGCCTGCCAGAGGTTGCCGGCGTCGACAGTGAGCAGCAGGTCAGCGGTGGCATTTTCGCCCTCGGCCTTGATGCGCTGCATCAGCGGGGCTTCCTTGTCGGTGATGAACTTCACCTGTACGCCGGTCTTGCGGGTATAGGCGTCGAACACCGGCTTGATCAGTTCGTCGATGCGCGAGGAGTAGACCACCACTTCGTCGGCGGCCTGCGCGGTGGCGCTGCCGATCAGGGTGAGTGCCAGGGCAGTCAGGAGGCGCTTGGATGCCAACATGGGTGCGGTCTCTCATTTGCAAAAAGTGCGCAAATGATAAGGACTCACATTTGGTAACGCTTGATGGAGGCGTTACCAGATGTTGCACGGTTTGAGGTATGTGTGAGGGCTGGCGGCCTCATCGGGGCATAGGTATCTACACAACCCAGCTGCGCCCAACCGTAACCACGATGCGAAGCGAGTCGCTCTTGATCTGGCTTTTGATCTTGATCTGCTTTTGATCCTAGGCGCCCCGTTAAACCACGCTGGCCGAACGCAGGCTTGAATCCGTGGGTAACCCGGCAGGACGCCGGGTTAGCCGCACTGGGCCA
>NZ_JAFLXH010000010.1:0-183756 GCF_019891515.1 Pseudomonas sp. Wu6
CCAGCGTGGTTTAACGGGGCGCCTAGGATCAAAAGCAGATCAAGATCAAGAGCGGCTCGCTTCGCATCGTGGTTACGGTTGGGCGCTGCTGAGTTGTGTAGATACCTATGCTCATCGGGGGCAAGCCCCCTCCCACCTGTTGATGTGTGAATACAGTCAAGTGTGGGAGGGGGCTTGCCCCCGATGGCCGCGCCTCGGTTTTCCAGAAATCCCCCAGGCTGTTACCATTCGCCCCTTGTTTCAATTTTCAGTTTCATCGCCCATTCGAGACCTGCCATGACCACCGTCCGCACGCGCATTGCGCCATCGCCTACTGGGGATCCCCACGTCGGCACTGCTTACATCGCCCTGTTCAACTACTGCTTTGCCAAGCAGCACGGCGGTGAATTCATCCTGCGGATCGAAGACACCGATCAACTGCGCTCGACCCGTGAGTCGGAACAGCAGATTTTCGATGCCCTGCGCTGGTTGGGCATTACCTGGGCCGAAGGCCCGGATGTCGGCGGCCCCCACGGCCCGTATCGCCAGAGCGAGCGCAGCGATATCTACAAGCAGTACACCCAGCAACTGGTGGACATGGGCCACGCGTTCCCCTGCTTCTGCACCGCCGAAGAGCTGGACCAGATGCGCGCCGAGCAACAGGCCCGTGGCGAGACACCGCGCTACGATGGCCGCGCGC
Organism: Pseudomonas sp. Wu6; assembly: GCF_019891515.1. Lineage (NCBI taxonomy): Bacteria > Pseudomonadati > Pseudomonadota > Gammaproteobacteria > Pseudomonadales > Pseudomonadaceae > Pseudomonas > Pseudomonas sp. Wu6. The sequence continues at coordinate 680 of NZ_JAFLXH010000010.1, forward strand.
TGCTGTTGTCCAAAGAGGAAGTGGCCGCGCGCCTGGCCGCCGGCGAGCCCCATGTGATCCGCATGAAAGTGCCGAGCGAAGGCGTGTGCGTGGTGCCGGACATGCTGCGCGGTGATGTCGAGATTCCGTGGGACCGTATGGACATGCAGGTGCTGATGAAGACCGACGGCCTGCCGACGTACTTCCTGGCCAACGTGGTCGACGACCACCTGATGGGCATCACCCATGTGCTGCGCGGCGAAGAATGGCTGCCGTCGGCGCCCAAGCTGATCCTGCTCTATGAATACTTCGGCTGGGAGCAGCCGCAGCTGTGCTACATGCCGCTGTTGCGTAACCCGGACAAGAGCAAGTTGTCCAAGCGCAAGAACCCGACGTCGGTGACCTTCTACGAGCGCATGGGCTTCATGCCCGAAGCCATGCTCAATTACCTGGGCCGCATGGGCTGGTCGATGCCGGACGAGCGCGAGAAATTCTCGCTGCAGGAAATGGTCGATAACTTCGACCTGTCCCGCGTCTCCCTGGGCGGGCCGATTTTCGATATCGAGAAGCTGTCGTGGCTTAACGGCCAGTGGTTGCGTGATTTGCCGGTAGAAGAGTTCGCCAGTCGTGTGCAGCAGTGGGCACTCAACCCCGAGTACATGATGAAGATAGCGCCGCTGGTGCAGGGCAGGGTGGAAACGTTCAGCCAGGTCGCACCGCTGGCCAGCTTTTTCTTCGCCGGTGGCGTGAACCCGGAGGCCAAGCTGTTTGAATCGAAAAAGCTCTCCGGTGACCAGGTGCGTCAGTTGATGCAGTTGATCCTGTGGAAGCTCGAAAGCCTGCGCCAATGGGAGAAGGATGCGATCACCGCGACGATCCAGGCAGTGGTCGAGTCGCTGGAGCTGAAGTTGCGTGATGCCATGCCGTTGATGTTTGCCGCGATTACCGGGCAGGCCAGTTCAGTGTCGGTGCTCGACGCGATGGAAATCCTCGGCCCGGACCTCACGCGTTTCCGTCTGCGCCAAGCCCTTGATTTGCTTGGTGGTGTTTCGAAGAAAGAAAACAAAGAGTGGGAAAAGCTGCTGGGCGCTATCGCTTAAGCGCACGGCTGTAAGGACGAAACCCCGGTTTTCCGGGGTTTCGTCGGTAAGTGATTGTTATCCCGGCAAAAAATTTTGAAAATTGTTGAAAATAAATTTGACACGTTTCGAAACCGCCATTAAGATTCGCCCCGTCCTCACCGATGAGGGGCTATAGCTCAGCTGGGAGAGCGCTTGCATGGCATGCAAGAGGTCAACGGTTCGATCCCGTTTAGCTCCACCAATTTACAGGTTCAAGGTCTGGCCACACCGTCCTTGAATCGATCGGCACTCAGCGCCGATCAGTTGTACAGAAGGTTTTGTCCCCTTCGTCTAGTGGCCTAGGACACCGCCCTTTCACGGCGGTAACAGGGGTTCGAGTCCCCTAGGGGACGCCAGTTTCAACAAGCATTCCGAAAGGTCTGCTGCGCCGCCAGGCGAAAAATCGGGGCTATAGCTCAGCTGGGAGAGCGCTTGCATGGCATGCAAGAGGTCAACGGTTCGATCCCGTTTAGCTCCACCAATTTACAGGTTGAAGGTTGCGGCCACACCGTCCTTGAATCGATCGGTCTCGCACTGATCACTGTACAGAAGGTTTGTGTCCCCTTCGTCTAGTGGCCTAGGACACCGCCCTTTCACGGCGGTAACAGGGGTTCGAGTCCCCTAGGGGACGCCACGATTACCCGCTCTGCGGGATTTTTAAGGGTCATTCAATTATTGAATGGCCCTTTTGTTTGTCTGGCGTTCGGCCAATTCTTTCTCCACCTCCTTTCTTCTGTTCTGACCAATGGTCATGCTTGTCGCTTGCGCAATATTATTATGGTAATAATATTCAACCCATGAGAGACGGAGGCTTTGATGAGCGATAAAAAAGCGCAAACGCGCGAACGCATCTTGCAGGCCGCCAGCGCGGCATTGATCCAGCGTGGCCCGGCTGAACCGAGTGTCGGCGAAGTCATGGGGGCTGCGGGGCTGACGGTCGGCGGTTTTTATGCGCACTTTGAGAGCAAGGATGCGCTGATGCTGGAGGCCTTCACCCAGTTGCTGGCCAAGCGCCGCGCGGCGATAGAAGACCTGGACACGCAACTGACCGGCGAAGAGCGCCGAAGCCTGGTGGCGGCGTTTTACTTGTCGCGCAAGCACCGGGACTCCACCGGCGAGGCGTGCCCGCTGCCTGCGACGGTTGGCGAAATGGGCCGTTTGCCGGACGCGTTCCGCCAGGCACTGAGCGAACATTGCGAGCTGATGGCCGCCCAGCTGGCGGCCACCCCGGAAGATACCGACAGGGCCCTGGCCGACATGGCGCTGATGGTCGGCGGCCTGACGCTGGCGCGGGCCCTGGGGCCCGGGGAGCTGTCCGATCGTGTGCTGCGCGCCGCCAAGTCGGCGGTACGCTGAAGAGGGTTCAGGGCATGGGCGGCTTGAATTGGGTTCGTGGCTTCAACGGCACGGTCGGCCGACTCGCGCCGCAAACGGTGGCCAACCGGATGCGCCGCACCTTCATGACGCCCCGTGAGCTACCGCCACGGGCGTGGGAGCTGCCGGTGCTGGCGCAATCGGAGCGCATCACCTTGCGCTTTGGCCTCTCGGCGCTGCGCTGGGGGCAAGGGCCGGCGGTGTTGCTGATGCACGGCTGGGAAGGCCGGCCTACGCAATTCGCCAGCCTGATCACGGCGTTGGTGGAGGGCGGCTACTCGGTGATTGCCCTGGATGGCCCGGCCCATGGGCATTCGCCAGGGCGTGAAGCGCACGTGCTGCTGTTCGCCCGTGCCATGCTCGAGGCCGCGGCCGAGCTGCCCCCGCTGCAGGCGGTGGTCGGCCACTCCATGGGCGGTGCCAGCGCGATGCTGGCGGTGCAGTTGGGGTTGCGTACGCAGGCGTTGGTGAGTATCGCCGCGCCCTCGCGGTTCCTCGATGCGCTGCGCGGTTTCACGCGCATGATGGGGTTGCCGCCGCGCGCACGTTCGGCGTTTATCCAGACGGTGGAGCTGGCATTCGGCATGCCGCTCAAGCATCTGGATGTCGCGCACTACCAGATGAACCTTCCCGGCCTGATCGTGCATGCCGAAGACGATACGTTCGTCCCGGTCAAAGCCTCGCAGACCATCCATGAGGCCTGGCCAGGCAGTCGCCTGATGCGCCTGGAGCAGGGCGGGCATCAGAAGGTGCTGGCCGATCCACGGGTAATTGAAGGCGTACTCGCCCTGTTGGCGAGCTGTCATGTACAGGAGCGCCAGAGCGCCTGATACACTGCGTCCGCCGACATCAATCGACTGGAGCAAGGCATGGGCTGGGATTTGGCAACGCCGTTCATCATCGACCTGCAGGTCGCCGCTGAGGACATCGACGGCCTGGGGCACGCCAATAACGCCGTGTACGTGTCCTGGCTGGAGCGTTGCGCCTGGCGCCATTCCCAGCGCCTGGGGCTGGACCTTGCCGAGTATCGGCGCCTGGACCGCGCGATGGCCGTGGTGCGTCATGAGATCGACTACCTGGCGGCCGGCTACGAAGGCGATGAGCTGCAACTGGCCACGTGGATCGTCGATTGGGACCAGCGCCTGAAGATGACGCGCCGTTTTCAGCTGGTACGCCCGCGTGACGGTGCGACCTTGCTGCGCGCGCACACCACCTTCGTTTGCATCGAACTGTCCAGCGGCAGGCCCAAGCGCATGCCTGCCGAGTTTATCGAGGGGTACGGGCCTGCGCTGACGGGGGGTTAACGGTTGTTGTGGGAAACCCAGTAAACTGCGCCACGATTTTTGTTGAGTGTTTTCCATGCAAATTGCTTTGGCGCCCATGGAGGGGTTGGTCGACAACATCCTGCGGGACGTGTTGACCCGCGTGGGCGGTATCGACTGGTGCGTGACCGAATTCATCCGCGTCAACGACCGCTTGCTCACCCCCGCCTATTTTCACAAGCTCGCTCCGGAACTGCTGCAGGGCGCCCACACCGCCGCGGGCGTGCCGCTGCGCGTGCAATTGCTGGGGTCTGACCCGGTCTGCCTGGCGGAAAACGCCGCCCTGGCCTGCGAGTTGGGATCGCAGGTGATCGACCTCAACTTCGGCTGCCCGGCCAAGACCGTCAACAAGTCCCGCGGCGGTGCGGTGCTGCTCAAGGAGCCGGAGTTGCTCAACCGTATCGTCGAGCATGTGCGCCGTGCGGTCCCGGCGCATATCCCGGTCACCGCCAAAATGCGCCTGGGCTTCGACAGTCCGGATGGCGCATTGGTCTGCGCCACGGCGCTGGCCGAAGGCGGGGCTGCGCATATCGTGGTGCATGCGCGCACCAAGACCGATGGCTACAAGCCGCCCGCCCATTGGGAGTGGATTCCCCGGGTGCAGGAGGTGGTCAAGGTGCCGGTGTTTGCCAATGGCGACATCTGGAGCGTCGACGATTGGAAACGTTGCCGCGAAGTCAGCGGCGCCGAAGACATCATGCTTGGCCGTGGACTGGTGGCGCGTCCTGACCTGGCGCGGCAGATCGCGGCGGCGCGTGCAGGGCAAGAGGTGGTGGAAATGACATGGGCGCAGATGCAGCCGATGCTCCAGGAATTCTGGACCCAATCGGTGGCGCAATTGACCGAGCGCCAGGCACCCGGCCGCTTGAAGCAGTGGCTGGCGATGCTGACGCGCAACTACCCCGAAGCGGTGGAGCTGTTTACCGCCTTGCGCCGCGAGACCGGCCTGGAGCAGGTCAGTCGCCTGCTGGGGATGCCCAACCCTGTGGCTGTCTGAAGCGAGGCAATCGAACTTTTGCCATTGATTTGCATAAAGGCGCCACTGCAGGCGCCTTTTTTACGCGTGCGAGTTAACACAAACCAGAGGCAAGTAAACACGTGGAATGTTATCGACGAGTGACATGCCTACAGAGTATTAGCGCGTGTGACCGCACTTTCGTATCGACAAAGCCATAAATCAAGGCTTCGCGCAAATTGTCCATGAGGCAAAGTCTGATAATGCATGTTGGTTTCCTTATATGAACTGCGATTCGCGGAACTCGATGGCTCAAGTTCCCACGAATGGAGGGACTGAAGCAGCGCTGTTGTTGTTCAGTCAATAAAACTATCCCTCCCTCCGGCCGTTGAACGGTCGGGTTGTATGAAATAAAGGAACGTGCGTATGTCTATGTCGATTAACACTCCGCCATTGGTTAAAGTCGATACATCTGCTCTGGAACAACCAGCGGTTTCGAATACTAAAGTTATTCTCAAGCCGACCGTACAGTCGCCTGGCACAACACCTCTTCAGACGTCACTGCGTCCCGATAATACGGCGGTCACACCTGAGACCGCGCTGAGGCAGTTGTTCGATATGCTTGAAGGTATCTTCAGGGCCATGCGTGACATATTTTCGGGTAAAACACAGGTCAAACCCGACGTCGACAAATTACCCATTGCACCGGATACCGGTAAAGAGCCGATCAAGCCGGATGCGGGCAAATTACCGATTGCACCGGACACTCACAAAGAACGGGTCAAGCCGGACGCAGGCAAGCAGCCGGTGTTGCCGGATACCAGCAAGGAGTTGGTCAAGCCGGATGCGGGCAAGCAGCCGGTGCTGCCGGATACCAGCAAGGAGTTGGTCAAGCCGGACGCAGGCAAGCAGCCAAAACCGGATACCAGCAAAGAGGTGGTCAAGCCGGATGCGGGCAAGCAGCCGGTGCTGCCGGATACCAGCAAGGAGTTGGTCAAGCCGGATGCAGGCAAGCTGCCAGTGAAACCGGATACCAGCAAAGAGGTGGTCAAGCCGGACGCGGGCAAGCAGCCGGTGTTGCCGGATACCCGCAAAGAGCTTGTGAAACCGGACGCAGGCGGGCTGCGAGTGCTGCCACAACCCAATGATCCGTTGGTCAACATGCCTGGTGGGAATAAGCCGCACCCCTTGCCGCTCCCTCCAACGGTACCCAGGCCCGAGATAAGCGTAAACAACGACCCCAAGACAAACGTCAACGTGAATGTGGTTGTCGGCGGTCATTGCCACTGCCCTGATGGAAGTGTCTTGCCGGATCACGTCCCGACGCCCAGGGTTTCTCCGGATACCTGGCCCCAGCCACCCGTGTTGCCGTATGCCAGGCCGCAGCCAACCGTACTTGCGCGCAACCTCCCAAGGCCTGATGTGCCAACGAATACCAAACCGCAACCCCCTGTATTGCCGGACGCCAAGCCAACGCCCTTGCCCGACGCGCCCACTCCGGATCTGACCAGTCCGGGTCCTGTTGACGACCGAACGGCTGACAGGCATGGCCGCTTTAATCGGCTAAGTTCCAGGTTTTAAACACCGTCATCGCGTTTTGGTCTTTTTATAAGTGCAGGCATTTTTTCGAGCATGTATTTCGAAGAGATGCCTGTATAGGGAGAACTCTATGTCACGCTTTCCAATTAATAACATTGCGCGGGTCATTGATGTAAGGCAGTCATTATCGATCGATGCACTCAGCGCAAGTAATGAACCGACTGTTAAAGCAGGTGGTCATCAAGCGTCGGTCAGGGCGACGCCGGATATAAGGTATGGTGATGGATTGCAGCGTTCGGCGGCTGTCGGGAATGACGCGCAGGCGATCAATGCAGTCGTGGCCTTATTCACTTCGTTCTTTACTCAGTTGTTTGCGCTTATAGCAGATAAAAAACAAAATAATGTGCCTGATGCTGTTCCTTCGCCTGTTGTTCCGCAGGTAATCCCCCAACCGGTGTTGCCGAAACCGGATGCCGCAGCTGACATTCCGGGTTTGTCCAACAAGCGCGGTGGCGCGAAGCCCGACAATATCTGGAGTGGCTTTCGTCAGGGGCCGGATGGCAACTGCGTGACGGTATCGGCGATCAAGGCTGCGATGCACCGATTCGGACAAAGCCCCACGGATATTTTCCAGGAAGTGGCCAAGACCCGTGACGGATACCACGTCGTCATGCGCGATGGCTTCCGGCTCACGTTGAATGACCGCGAATTGGCCGAGGGCTCCCGAGGCGCCCGGTTCAACGGGCCCGACAAAGGCATGCTCAAGGATGCGCAGTTTCTGTTTGCCGTCAGCGCCAAGCGTGCGCAGATTGAAAACAACGATGGCATGGCCGATCGCAGTTATCAGCATGCGATTCGTAGTCTGAATAACGGGGAGGATGAAAGCGGTCCGGGAGAAGGCTTTCTGCGCCTTGGGTTGAAAAGGCACATGAAGAGAGTGCCGGTGGGTGAGCTTGCCCGAGGTCAGCTGGGCATGTGCAACCGTACCGGGCATTCGGTGGCGGTCATCAACGGCCGCGAAGAGTTATGGGGAAAACAGGGGCGAACCCCCACGCATGGTCAGGCCGTTGCACTGATTTGACTGTGGTGCACCTGGGCAGGGATAACCCAGGGTGCATTTTGTTTCAAGGCTGCGTTTCAGCACATGGCTATTCCAGCAGCTGCCTGAACCCCTCTATCGGCAATGGCCGGCTATGCAAGTACCCCTGATACAAATGACAGCCGAGCTTCTGCAGGAACGCCAGTTGTTGCACGGTTTCCACGCCTTCGGCAATCACTTCCAGATTCAAGCTGCGGGCCATGGCCACAATGGCACGGATGATTTCAGCGTCATTGGGATCGTGAGTCGCGTCGCGCACAAACGACTGGTCGATTTTCAGCGCATCCACCGGCAAACGCTTGAGATACGTCAGGGATGAGTAACCGGTGCCAAAATCGTCCATCGCAAAGCTGACCCCGAGTTTTTTCAGGCGCCGCATCTTCATCACTGTGTCGTCCAGGTTCTGGATCACGATGCCTTCAGTGATTTCCAGCTTCAGCAAACTGTAGGGCAGGTGGTGTTGCGTGAGGCTGCGCTCGACCCGTTCCACAAAGTCGTTCTGGCGAAACTGCCGCGGGCTGATATTCACGCACAGGCTGAAATTCAGCGCGTCCACCAGGCCTTCGGCAATCAACTGCGCCAATGCGCTGCACGCTTCGTCGAGAATCCAGGTGCCCACCTCCAGGATCAAGCCGCTGTCCTCCAGCACCTTGATGAATTCCGCCGGCGACTGCGCCCCCAGTTGCGGGTGCTGCCAGCGCACCAGGGCCTCGGCGCCGACGATCTTGTTGCCGCGCGCATCCACCTGGGGCTGGTAGTGCACGCTGAATTCACCGCGCGACAGGGCCAGGCGCAGGTCGGTTTCCATGCGCAGGCGCTCGCTGGCGGTTTTCTGCATGCTGGTGTGAAACATCTGGGTGGTGTTGCGCCCCGAATCCTTGGCGCGGTACAGGGCGATGTCGGCACGCTTGAGCAGGTCGGCGGGGGTGGTGCCATGGTCGGGGATCAGCGCCACGCCGATGCTTGGCGTCACCTGCAAGCGGTGCCCGTCGAGGAACATCGGTTCGGAGAGCAATTCGCGCAAGGTATCAGCCAGCGCCTGTACCTGCCGGCTGACTTGCGTGCGTGAGCCCTCCAGGCCGCTGAGCAGGACCACGAACTCGTCACCGCCCAGGCGCGCCACCGTATCCTCTGTGCGCACGCTGGCTTCCAGGCGTGCGGTGACGATTTTCAACACGGTATCGCCCACCGGGTGACCGAGTGAGTCGTTGATGTGCTTGAAGTGGTCGAGGTCGAGGAATAGCAGGGCGCCACGCAGGTTGTGGCGCTTGAGCAGGGCGATCTGCTGGCTCAGGCGGTCCATCAGCAGCGCACGGTTGGGCAGGTTGGTCAGCGGGTCGTGATAGGCCAGGTGGCGGATCTGCGCCTGGGCGTTCTTCAACAGGCTCACGTCCCGCGCGGTCAGTAGCAGGCACGGCGTTTCATTCAAGGTGATCGGTTCGACCGACACTTCCACCGCCAGCACCTCGCCACGCTTGTTGTGCCAAAGCATTTCAAGGTGATGGATGCGCCCCTTGATCTGCAATTCGGCCAGCAGCGCGGTGCGCTGGTTTTCATCGGCCCAGATGCCAATCTGGTACAGGGTGAGGCCGATGGCTTCTTCGGCGCGGTAGCCGGTCAGGCGACAAAACCCATCATTGACCTCCACGTATCGACCCGTGTCGCGCTCGGTGATCGAAATGGCGTCGGGGCTGGAATGGAAGGCCTTGGCGAACTTCTCTTCGCTGGCCTTGAGCGCCGCCTCCGAGCGTTGCTGCTGGGTGATATCGCGCAGGGTCGTGACGATGCACGGCTGCTCATTGACCTTGACCAAGCGGCTGGAAATCACACAGGTCAGGCTCTGGCCGTTCCTGGCATGCACCACGATGGCGACGTTGCTCAATGATTGTTCGCGAATCACCCGCTGGATGCGTTGCAGGCGCTTGCTCGATTCATCCCACAGGCCGATCTGCTCGGCGCTCTTGTCGATCACTTCGGCGGCCGTCCAGCCAAACGTCTGGGTGAACGCCGGGTTGATCTCGATAAACTCGCCACTGTCCAGGCCGGTGACGCAAATAGGGTCGGGACTGGCCTGGAACAGGCTGGCGAATTTCTCTTCGGACGCGCTCAGGCGCTGCTCGCGTTCCACCTGATCGGTGATATCGAGCAAGGTGCCGGCCATGCGCAGGGGCTTGCCGGATTCATCGCGATACAGACGTGCGCGGCTTTCCAGATAGCGCACGCTGCCGTCCTCGGCCGGTACGCGGTAGGTCAACTGGTAGTTGCCGTCCGCGCCTTCGCGCAAGCTGCGGTAGGCATGGCGCATGCCCTCGCGGTCCTGATCGGACATGCCTTCAAAAAACGCATCGAAGGATTCGTGGAACGGTTCGCTCGGCAGGCCATGGAGCTGGGCGGCACGGGCCGAGCCGTAGAGCATGCCGGTAGGGATGTGCCAGTCCCAGGTGCCCAGTTGTGCCGAGTCCAGCGCCAGGTCCAGGCGCTCCTGGCTGTCCTTGAGGGCTTGCTCGGCGTTTTTGCGCTCGGTGGTGTCGAGGAAGGTGCTGATCAGGTAGGCCTCACCGTCCAGTTCGACCTTTTGCGCACTGAGCGTGCCATCGTGGATCTGGCCGTTGCTGGCGCAGAACTGCACTTCCATGATGATGGATTCGCCTTTGCGCTGGGTCGCCTTGACCAGGTGCGTGCGTTGCTCCGGGTGACGCCACAGGCCCAACTCCAGCGTGGTACGGCCAATGACTTGCGCCACCGGCCAGCCGAACAGCAGTTCGAAATGGTGGTTGGCCTCGCTGATCAGGCCGTCGGCCTGGCGCGTCAGCAGCACCATGTTCGGGCACAGGTGGAAGAGCGTGGCGAAGCGTTTTTCAGAGTGGCTGAGGGCGTGTTCCCGCTCGCGCTGGTGCGTGATCTCGCGGACCACCCCAATCATTCGGCGCCTGCCGTTTTTGTCCGGCACCAGGCTGCCGTTGATTTCCAGCCAGTGCAGGCTGCCATCGGGCCATTGGATGCGGTGATGCATGGCCTGTTCGACCGGTTCGCCGGCCACCACCGCATGAAATGCCCTGACGACCCGGGCGCGGTCTTCCGGCGCCAGGAGGTCCAGGTAATTGAGGTCATTGGGCAGTGGCTGGCGCGGATCGTAGCCAAACAATGCCTGAGTGCCACGGGACCAGCTGATTTTCCCGGTGTCGATTTCCCAGCACCACGCGCCCAGTCGCGCGGCATTGAGCGCCGACAGCAATTGCGGGGCGCTGTCCCAGTGTTGTTCCGCCTCCTGTGGGTCCAGGGCGTGGATGCGGGGCAGCGGTGGCACGGAATCAACGGGGTTGGGCATTATTCAAAGGGCCTTGGCTCGATGGGAAGACAGCGCGGTTGCTTGAAGCCCTGGGCCGCACAAACTCACGCCGGTATCCCTGGCGGATCGACCTGTGCATCCAGCAGGCTCATGAAAGCCCGCGCAGCGTTCGACAGCGTCCTTTCGGTGTGCACGATATAGCCTAGCTGGCGACGCAGCTGTATGCCCGGCAAAGCGATACTTGCCACCTGATCATCCAGCATGGTGCGTGGCAACACGCTCCAGGCCAGGCCGATGGACACCATCATCTTGATGGTTTCCAGGTAGTTGGTGCTCATCGCGATGTTCGGCGTCAGGCCCTGGGCCTCGAACAGGCGACTGACGATATGGTGGGTAAACGTGTTGCCGCCGGGAAACACCGCAGGGTGCCCGGCGATATCGGCCAGGCTGACCGAGCCGTTGTTGATCAGGCTATGTTCGGGGGCCACCACGAAATCCAGTGGGTCATCCCACACCGGTGTCGCGCGCACCAGGTTGTGCGGCTCGGGCGCCAGGGTGATGACCGCCACTTCGGCGCGACCGTGGAGGATTTCTTCGTAGGCCACTTCCGAATCGAGGAATTGAATATCCAGCGCCACGCTGGGGTATTGCCGAGTGAAGGTGCGCAGGACCGGCGGCAGGCGATGCAGGCCGATATGGTGGCTGGTAGCCAGTGTGAGGCGCCCGCTGACTTCCCCGGTCAGGTTGGTCAAGGCGCGACGGGTGTCATCCAGCACATTCAGGATCTGATAGGCACGCGGCAGCAGGGCCCGCCCGGCTTCGGTCAGGCCCACTTCACGGCCCAGGCGATCGAACAGGCGTACCTTCAATTGTTGCTCCAGGCCGGCAATGCGTTTGCTGATGGCCGGTTGGGTCAGGTGCAGGCGTTCACCGGCGCCGGAGAAGCTGCCGGTTTCGGCGATGGCGATAAAGGCATTGAGGTTGGCAAGGTCCATGGTGCTATTCCGGTTGGTAATCCAAAGCATAAAAAATATGAATTTGAGTTATTTAATGTAGCGCCATACCATCAGCCTCACAAGCCAAAGGGTTATTGAAAGCCCGGCATATAGAAACACCGCTGATGAGGACCGACTGATGGCCGGCAAAACGCTTTACGACAAGCTTTGGGATTCCCATGAAGTGAAACGTCGCGATGATGGATCGTCGCTGATCTACATCGACCGTCACATCATCCATGAAGTGACCTCGCCCCAAGCGTTCGAAGGCCTGCGGCTGGCCGGGCGCAAGCCATGGCGCGTCGACTCCATCATCGCCACCCCGGACCACAACGTGCCAACCACCCCGGAGCGCAAAGGCGGGATTGACGCCATTGCCGATACGGTGTCGCGCTTGCAGGTGCAGACCCTCGATGATTACTGCGATGAATATGGCATCACCGAATTCAAGATGAATGACGTGCGTCAAGGCATCGTCCACGTGATCGGCCCGGAGCAGGGCGCGACCTTGCCGGGCATGACCGTGGTCTGCGGCGACTCGCACACCTCCACCCACGGTGCGTTCGGCGCCCTGGCCCATGGCATCGGCACCTCCGAGGTGGAGCATGTGTTCGCCACCCAGTGCCTGGTCGCCAAGAAGATGAAGAACATGCTGGTGCGCGTCGAAGGCACTTTGCCGTTCGGTGTGACCGCCAAGGACATTGTGCTCGCGGTAATCGGCAAGATCGGCACCGCCGGCGGTAACGGCCATGCCATCGAGTTCGCCGGCAGCGCCATTCGCGACCTGTCCATCGAAGGCCGCATGACCATCTGCAACATGTCCATCGAAGCCGGTGCCCGCGTGGGCATGGTGGCGGCGGACGAAAAGACCGTCGAATACGTCAAGGGCCGTCCATTCGCCCCGCAGGGCGCTGATTGGGACGCCGCCGTCGAAGCCTGGAAAGACCTGGTGTCCGACGCCGACGCGGTGTTCGACACCGTGGTCGAACTCGACGCTGCGCAGATCAAGCCGCAAGTCAGCTGGGGCACGTCGCCGGAAATGGTGTTGGCCGTTGATCAAAACGTGCCGGACCCGGCCCAGGAGGCCGATCTGGTCAAGCGCGGCTCCATCGAGCGCGCCCTCAAGTACATGGGCTTGAAGGCCAATCAGGCGATTACCGATATCCAGCTGGATCGCGTATTCATCGGCTCCTGCACCAACTCGCGTATCGAAGACCTGCGCGCCGCTGCCGTGATCGCCAAGGGCCGCAAGGTGGCGTCGACCATCAAACAAGCCATCGTGGTGCCCGGTTCGGGTCTGGTCAAAGCCCAGGCCGAGGCCGAGGGCCTGGACAAGATCTTCCTCGAAGCCGGTTTCGAATGGCGTGAGCCGGGCTGCTCGATGTGCCTGGCAATGAACCCGGACCGCCTGGAGTCCGGCGAGCATTGCGCGTCCACCTCCAACCGTAACTTCGAAGGTCGCCAGGGCGCCGGTGGGCGTACCCACCTGGTCAGCCCGGCCATGGCTGCCGCCGCCGCCGTCAACGGTCGTTTCATCGACGTTCGCGAATTGATTTGAGGAATACCCGATGCGTGCTTTTACACAACACACAGGTTTAGTCGCGCCGTTGGACCGTGCCAACGTGGACACCGATCAGATCATCCCCAAGCAGTTCCTGAAGTCGATCAAGCGCACCGGTTTCGGCCCCAACCTGTTTGACGAATGGCGCTACCTGGACGTGGGCTATGCCTACCAGGACAACTCCAAGCGTCCGCTGAACAAGGACTTCGTGCTCAACGCCGAGCGTTACCAGGGCGCCAGTGTGCTGCTGGCCCGGGAAAACTTCGGGTGCGGCTCCAGCCGTGAACATGCGCCGTGGGCCCTGGAAGAATATGGCTTTCGCAGCATTATCGCGCCGAGCTATGCGGACATCTTCTTCAACAACAGCTTCAAGAACGGCTTGTTGCCGATCATCCTGAGCGACGCCGAAGTGGATGAGCTGTTCCAGCAAGTGGAAGCGAATGTGGGCTACCAGTTGACGGTGGACCTGGCCGCACAGACCGTGACCCGTCCGGATGGCAAGGTGTACCACTTCGAAGTGGACGCCTTTCGCAAGCACTGCTTGATCAATGGCCTGGACGATATTGGCCTGACCTTGCAGGACGGCGATGCGATTGCGGCGTTCGAGAGCAAGCACCGGGCGAGCCAGCCGTGGTTGTTTCGCGATTGAGGTAGGCAGTACCGCCGCCATCGGGGGCAAGCCCCTTCCCACCTTTTGATCTGTGAATACATTCAAATGTGGGAGGGGGCTTGCCCCCGATGAGGCCAGTGTTAACCACACAAAACCCGAGGAAGCCCCCATGACCACCACCGCCCACACCCACGTCGTGCAAAAGCAATTCGGCGAACAGGCCGCCGCCTACCTGAGCAGCGCCGTTCACGCCCAGGGCACCGAATTCGCGCTGCTCCAGGCCGAACTGGCCGGGCAGGGCAGTGCACGACTGCTGGACCTGGGGTGCGGCGCCGGCCATGTCAGTTTCCATGTCGCGCCGCTGGTTAAAGAAGTGGTGGCCTACGACTTGTCCCAACAGATGCTCGATGTGGTGGCCGCCGCTGCGCAAGATCGCGGTTTCACCAATATCAGCACCGTAAACGGCGCCGCCGAGCGCCTGCCGTTCGCCGATGGCGAGTTCGACTTCGTGTTCAGCCGTTATTCGGCCCACCACTGGAGCGACCTCGGCCTGGCCCTGCGCGAAGTGCGTCGGGTGCTCAAGCCGGGCGGCGTGGCGGCGTTCGTGGATGTGTTGTCACCCGGCAGCCCGTTGCTGGACACTTACCTGCAAACCGTCGAAGTGCTGCGCGATACCAGCCATGTGCGTGATTACGCCGCTGCCGAGTGGATGCAGCAACTCAGCGAGTCCGGTCTGCATGTGCGTAACAGCCTGCGTCAACGCCTGCGCCTGGAGTACACCTCGTGGGTCGAGCGTATGCGCACGCCAGAGGTGCTGCGTTCGGCCATCCTTGAGCTGCAACAGGCGATGGGCCAGGAAGTGCGCGATTACTACGACATTCAGGCCGACGGCACCTTCAGCACCGACGTGCTGGTAGTTTTCGCCCAACGCTGATTGATTTTTCCCGACCGGCCCCTGGGCAGGTCGCTCGATGAAATGAGGAACCCATGAGCAAGCAGATTCTGATTCTCCCTGGCGACGGTATTGGCCCGGAAATCATGGCCGAAGCAGTCAAAGTGCTGGAATTGGCCAACGCCAAATACAACCTGGGCTTCGCGCTGAGCCACGACGTGATCGGCGGCGCTGCCATCGACAAGCACGGCGTGCCCCTCGCCGACGAGACCCTGGACCGCGCCCGCGCGGCCGACGCCGTGCTGCTGGGCGCCGTGGGCGGCCCGAAATGGGACAAGATCGAGCGGGATATCCGCCCTGAGCGCGGCCTGCTGAAAATCCGGGCGCAACTGGGCCTGTTCGGCAACCTGCGCCCGGCCATCCTCTATCCGCAACTGGCCGACGCCTCGAGCCTCAAGCCGGAAGTGGTTGCGGGCCTGGATATCCTGATCGTGCGTGAGCTGACCGGCGGTATCTATTTCGGTTCGCCGCGCGGCGTGCGCGAGCTGGAAAATGGCGAGCGTCAGGCCTACGACACCCTGCCGTACAGCGAGAGCGAAATCCGCCGCATCGCCCGTGTCGGTTTCGACATGGCCCGGGTGCGCAGCAAGAAGGTCTGCTCGGTGGACAAGGCCAACGTACTGGCTTCCAGCCAACTGTGGCGTGAGATCGTCGAAGAAGTCGCCAAGGACTACCCGGACGTCGAGCTCAGCCACATGTACGTCGACAACGCCGCCATGCAACTGGTGCGTGCGCCCAAGCAGTTCGACGTGATCGTCACCGACAACCTGTTCGGCGACATCCTGTCCGACCAGGCGTCGATGCTCACCGGTTCCATCGGCATGCTGCCGTCGGCCTCCCTGGACACAAACAACAAGGGCATGTACGAGCCGTGCCACGGTTCTGCACCGGACATCGCAGGCCAGGGCATTGCCAACCCGTTGGCGACCATTTTGTCGGTGTCGATGATGCTGCGTTACAGCTTCAACCTGAGCGATGCGGCCGACGCGATCGAGAAGGCCGTAAGCCTGGTGCTGGACCAGGGCCTGCGCACCGGCGACATCTGGTCGCAGGGCTGCACCCGCGTGGGTACGCAAGAAATGGGCGATGCTGTAGTCGCCGCGCTGCGGAATCTGTAATCTCTCGGGCCCGCTTGCAGTTGTCGCTGCAAGGCGGCCCACTTTTTAACAAGGTGTAGTTGCGATGAAACGTGTAGGTCTGATCGGTTGGCGCGGTATGGTCGGTTCCGTGCTCATGCAGCGGATGCTGGAAGAGCAGGATTTCGATCTTATTGAGCCGGTGTTTTTCACCACGTCGAACGTGGGTGGCCAAGGGCCGTCCGTGGGCAAGGATATTGCGCCGCTCAAGGATGCCTACAGCATTGAAGAGCTCAAGACCCTCGATGTGATTCTGACCTGCCAGGGCGGCGACTACACCAGCGAAGTCTTCCCCAAGCTGCGCGAAGCCGGCTGGCAGGGCTACTGGATCGACGCCGCATCGAGCCTGCGCATGCAGGACGATGCCGTGATCATCCTCGACCCGGTCAACCGCAAGGTCATCGACCAGCAGCTGGACGCCGGCACCCGCAACTATGTGGGCGGCAACTGCACCGTCAGCCTGATGCTGATGGGCCTGGGCGGCTTGTTCGAGGCCGGCCTGGTCGAGTGGATGAGCGCCATGACCTATCAGGCGGCGTCCGGCGCCGGTGCGCAGAACATGCGTGAGCTGATCAAGCAGATGGGCGCGACCCATGCCGCGGTTGCTGATCAACTGGCCGACCCGGCCAGCGCGATCCTGGATATTGATCGTCGCGTGGCCGACGCCATGCGCAGCGAAGCTTATCCGACCGAAAACTTCGGCGTGCCATTGGCCGGTAGCCTGATCCCGTGGATCGACAAGGAACTGCCGAACGGCCAGAGCCGCGAAGAGTGGAAGGCCCAGGCCGAGACCAACAAGATTCTCGGTCGCTTCAAGAACCCGATCCCGGTGGACGGCATCTGCGTACGTATCGGTGCCATGCGTTGCCACAGCCAGGCGCTGACCATCAAACTGAACAAAGACGTGCCGATCGCCGATATCGAAGGGCTGATCAGCCAGCACAACCCTTGGGTCAAGCTGGTGCCGAACAACCGCGATATCAGCATGCAGGAGCTGAGCCCGACCAAGGTCACCGGCACCCTGAATGTACCGGTGGGCCGTTTGCGCAAGCTGAACATGGGCAGCCAGTTCCTCGGCGCGTTCACCGTTGGCGACCAGCTGTTGTGGGGCGCGGCCGAGCCGTTGCGACGCATGCTGCGGATTTTGCTCGAGCGTTGATTGCTGCTTGTTCCGGGAAACCCGCGCTCTGGTGACAGGCGCGGGTTTTTTGTTGTCTGCCAGGGCCTCATCGGGGGCAAGCCCCCTCCCACAGGGTGATGTGTGAATGCATTCAAATGTGGGAGGGGGCTTGCTCCCGATGGCGGCCACAGAGCCGACCAGGATTTTGTGTCGATCCTGGCTCAAATGTGGGAGGGGGCTTGCTCCCGATGGCGGCCACAGAGCCGACCAGGATTTTGTGTCGATCCTGGCTCAAATGTGGGAGGGGGCTTGCCCCCGATGGCGGCCTCTGGGCCGACCAGGATTTTGTGTCGATCCTGGCTCAACTGTGGGAGGGGGCTTGCCCCCGATGGCGGCCTCAGAGCCGACCAGGATGTTGGATTGGACCTAGTACATATCCGTTTCTGCGGTAACGGCTGCTTAGGGTTCCGCCCTGACGGCGGGTCACTTTGGAAAAGCCCCAAAGTAACCAAAGGGCTCTTGCCCCACCACTCGGCACCTCGCCTAGGCTCGGTGTGCCCGAACGCAGGCTTGAATCCGTGGGCCGCCGCAATGGGCCATCCATGGCCCAGTGCGGCTAACCCGGCGTCCTGCCGGGTTACCCACGGATTCAAGCCTGCGTTCGGCCAGCGTGGTTTAACGGGGCGCCTGAGATCAAGATCAAAAGCCAGATCAAGAGCGACTCGCTTCGCATCGTGGTTACGGGCTTCGCATTGTGGTTACGTTTTTTAGGGCTGCGTTGTGTAGATACTCAAGCCCCGATAGGGCCCTCGGCCACACCACAGCCCCCCAGGCCAATTGCCTCGTCCCCTGCCACCCGTTAAAGTGCCGCTCCCCCGCAATGCCCGAGGCAACCTCCATGACCCAGACCTTTGAAATCGCCGTGATCGGCGCCACCGGCACCGTTGGCGAAACCCTGGTACAGATTCTCGAAGAGCTGGACTTCCCGGTAGGCACCCTTTATTTGCTGGCGGGCAACAATTCCGCCGGTGCTTCGGTGCCGTTCCGCGGCAAGAACCTGCGGGTGAAGGAGGTCGACGAGTTCGATTTCAGCAAGGCGCAACTGGCGTTCTTCGCGGCCGGCCCGGCGGTGACCTTGAGCTTCGCGCCGCGCGCCACGGCCGCCGGTTGTTCGGTGATCGACCTGTCTGGCGCGTTGCCAGCCGAACAGGCGCCGTACGTGGTGCCGCAAGCCAATGCCCATGTGCTCAAAGGCTTGAAGAAACCGTTTCAAATCGCCAGCCCGAGCCCGTCCGCCACTCACCTGGCCGTGGTGCTGGCGCCGTTGCGTGGCCTGCTGGATATCCAGCGCGTGAGCGTTACCGCCAACCTGGCCGTGTCTGCGCTGGGCCGCGAGGCCGTGAGTGAGTTGGCCCGCCAGACCGCCGAGCTGTTGAATGTGCGTCCGCTGGAGCCGACCTTCTTCGATCGGCAAGTGGCCTTCAACCTGCTGGCACAAGTCGGCACTCCCGACGCCCAGGGTCACACGGCGCTGGAGAAGCGTCTCGTGCATGAATTGCGCGCCGTACTGGAAACACCTTTACTGAAAGTGTCCGCCACGTGCATTCAAGCCCCGGTGTTTTTCGGCGATAGCCTGGCTGTGTCGCTGCAGTTGGCGGCGCCGGTCGATCTGGCTGCGGTGAACGAGGCCCTTGAGGCGGCGCCGGGTATCGAGCTGGTCGAGGCGGGCGACTACCCGACGGCAGTTGGTGATGCAGTGGGTCAGGACGTTGTCTATGTAGGGCGAGTGCGCGCGGGTGTCGACGACCCGGCGGAACTAAATTTGTGGCTGACGTCAGATAACGTACGCAAAGGGGCTGCGCTTAACGCCGTGCAAGTGGCGCAGTTGTTGATAAAAGGCCTTGCGTAAAAGATACTTGGCGTCAATTTGTAGATTGATTCTCACCAAGCGCTATGCTTGGCCCAAAGCGGAACACAAGCGCGTCGGTAACCTATCGGCTCGCCATGCCTTATGGCAGCGGTTACCAACCTTCTCGCAGGCCGGGGAGTGTTCAGACAAAGGATGAGGCTATGGTTCAAGTTCGCAAACTGGTGTTAGCAATAGCGGCCGCCTCGGCGCTGTCCTCCGGTATGGCGCAGGCGCTGCAACTTGGGGAGATGACCCTCAAGTCGAAGTTGAACCAGCCGCTGTCGGTGGAAATCGAGCTGCTCGACGTCGGTGGCCTCACGGCGTCCGAGATCACCCCGAGCCTGGCGTCGTCCCAGGCGTTCGTCGATGCCGGTGTCGATCGCCAGGCCTTTCTAGACCAGCTCACCTTTACGCCGGTGGTCAATCCCAATGGCCGCAGCGTGGTGCGCGTTACCTCCGATAAACCGCTGCCCGATTCCTATGTACGCTTCCTGCTGCAGGTGCAATGGCCCAATGGCCGCCTGATGCGTGACTACAGCGTGCTGCTCGATCCCGCCAAATTCGATCAGCCCACATCGGCTGCCAGCGCCCCGGCGCCGCGCTTGAGTGCGCCGGCCGGCACCGCGTCCGCCGTCAGCAAGCCTGCGCAACATACCACCACGGCTCGCGACACTTTGTGGGAAATTGCCGAGAAAAACCGCAATGGTGGCTCTGTGCAACAGACCATGCTGGCCATTCAGGCACTCAACCCGAATGCCTTTGTCGATGGCAACATCAACCGCCTGAAAACCGGCCAGGTCCTGCGCCTGCCGGACACCGTGCAAAGCACCGCGCTGGCGCAACCCCAGGCGATTGCCGAAGTGACTGCGCAGAACGCCGCCTGGCGCCAGGGCCGCCGTACCGCCAGCCAGCAAGTGGCCGGCAAGGCCCAGTTGGACGCCACCAAGCGCACCGAGACGGGCAATGCGCCGTCGAGCACCAACGCCAAGGACAACTTGAGCCTGGTGTCGGCCGAAGCAGCCAAAAAAGGGGCGAACGGCAAGGCGGGCGACAGCCGTGCGTTGAGCGACAAGCTGGCGATGACTCAAGAGCAACTGGACACCACCCGTCGCGATAACGAAGAACTCAAAAGCCGCGCGGCGGATTTGCAAAGCCAGTTGGACAAGCTGCAAAAGCTGATTCAACTGAAAAACGATCAACTGGCCCGGCTGCAGGCCGAGAAGGGCGATGCCGCGGCGCCCGTGACGGCAGCAGCAGCGCCAGAGGCGGCGGCGGCGATGCCGGCGCCGTCGGCCGATGAGCCGGCGCCTGCCGCACAAGCCCCGGTTGCCGAACCGGCTCCGGAACCGGCCACGCCGGTTGCCGCGCCTGCAACCACCGAAGGCAAATTCAATGAGCTGTTGACCAACCCTATCGTGCTCGGTGTGCTTGGTGGCGCAGCCGTCATCCTGGCGTTGCTGCTCCTGCTATTGTGGGTACGCCATCGCAACGCCCGTCTTGAAGAAGAGAAGCACCTGCGCATGGCGCGAGCGCTGGCTGAAGAGCCGGAGTTCACATCGAGCCTGGAGCGCGACCTGCCCTCCGACAGTTTCGAAGGCCTGGAAGTGGCGCCGCTGAATGCTGCGCCCACGCCTGCGCCTGCACCCACGCCTGCGCGCGCTCCGGTGGTTGAGCCGGTCGTGCCGAGCGTCGCCTCGGTGCTTGCGCCGCTGGCGGTTGCGGTTGCCCCACAGAACGCCAGCGATGCGCTGGCCCAGGCCCAGTCCCATATCGACCGTGGCCACCTGAACCAGGCGGCCGATGTACTTGAGCAAGCGATCAAGCGCGAGCCCAAGCGCAGCGACCTGCGTTTGAAATTGATGGAAGTGTACGGGCTGCAAAATAACAAGGACGGTTTCGTCAGCCAGGAGCGTCAACTGGTGGCCAACGGTGAAAACCATGCCCAGGTCGAGCAGCTCAAAAGTCGTTTCCCTGCCATGGCGGTGTTGGCGGCAGGCGTAAGTGCGGCAGTGGCCGCTGCGGCCCTGGATGCCCAGTACGTCAAGGACTTGCTGGAAGACAAGCCGGCTGCGCCTGCGCCAGAGCCCGTGGATACCGATTTCGATCTGAGCCTGGACGAGCTGGAGGCGGCATCGCCGGCTGAGGTCAACGACGATCAGCAGACATTCGAGGCGCTTCTTCAGCAGCAGACGGCAGCCAATGCCAGTGCCGACGACCTGTCGGACTTCGACCTGGATCTGCAACTGGATGCACCGGCGTCCGCGCAATCGGATGATGACTTCCTCTCCGGGCTCGAAGAGCAGATGAAGGATGCGCCTGCCGTCGAGCCGCCGACCCTGGCCCCTACGGCCCTGGATGACTTCGATTTGCCGGAAGATTTCGACCTCTCCCTGGCGGACGAGCCCGAATCGGCGGCCAAGCCGGACGCCTTCGCGTCGGAGCTGGATGACGTCAACGCCGAGCTGGACCGTCTGTCCCAGAGCCTGGAGCATCCCTCCATCGAGCCATCGTTCACGGCTGAAGATGCCGCGCTCGGTGACGATGAGCCCGAGTTCGATTTCCTCTCGGGCACCGATGAGGTCGCCACCAAGCTGGACCTCGCCCAGGCCTATATCGACATGGGCGATGCCGATGGCGCCAAGGACATCCTGTCCGAAGTGCTGACCGAGGGCAACGAGAGCCAGCGCGGCGAGGCCAAGGAAATGCTCGGCCGGATCTGAAGGCTGATAAACCTCCACTGTGGGGCAGGGCGTGCTTCTCCCCACAGTTGGCTTGGCGCCCCTCCCCAACAAAAGCGCCCGTCGCGCAGCCGTCGCCTTTATAATGCCCGCCTTCGCGCAACTCATCAGGCTCTCAGTTCTTGGCAAATATAGATAACGCGGCCGCCGAAATGGCGGCCGCAGGCTTTTACCGCATCGCCCTCGGCGTGGAATACAAAGGCTCGCGCTATCGCGGCTGGCAGCGCCAGGCATCCGGCGTGCTGACGGTGCAGGAAACCCTGGAAAACGCTTTGTCGAAAGTCGCTGACTCGCCGGTGTCGCTGATGTGTGCCGGGCGGACCGACGCGGGGGTGCATGCCTGCGGCCAAGTGGTGCATTTCGACACCCAGGCCGAACGCTCGATGAAGGCCTGGGTAATGGGCGCCAATATCAACCTGCCCCATGACGTCAGCGTCACGTGGGCCAAGGTCATGCCGGCGCATTTTCATGCGCGTTTCAAGGCCATCGCCCGGCGCTACCGCTACGTGATTTATAACGATCAGATCCGCCCGGCGCACTTGAACCAGGAAATTACCTGGAACCACCGCCCGCTGGATGCCGAGCGCATGGCCGAGGCCGCGCAGCATCTTGTCGGGGTGCATGATTTCAGCGCATTCCGTGCCGGCCAATGCCAGGCCAAATCGCCGATCAAAGAAGTCCACCATCTGCGCGTGACCCGTCATGGCAAGATGATTGTGGTGGATATCCGTGCCGGGGCATTCCTGCACCACATGGTGCGCAACATTGCGGGTGTGTTGATGACCATCGGTACCGGCGAACGTCCGGTGGAATGGGCCAGGGAAGTGCTGGAAAGCCGCGTGCGCCGTACCGGTGGGGTGACGGCGCATCCGTTCGGCCTGTATCTGGTGGAGGTGGAGTACCGCGACGAGTTCGAACTGCCGGAGCGTTTTATCGGGCCACACTTCCTCACCGGTTTCAGCGAACTTGGCGGCTGACGCCCGCAAGCGCTTTTGTTACCATCCGGGACTTTCTCGGTTCAATCCCTGAGGTTTCTACGATATGTCAGCCGTTCGCAGCAAGATTTGCGGGATTACCCGCATCGCAGACGCGTTGGCGGCGGTCGAGGCGGGGGCGGATGCCATAGGTCTGGTGTTTTACGCCAGGAGCCCACGCGCGGTGGATGTGTTGCAGGCCCGGGCCATCATCGCCGCGCTGCCACCGTTCGTGACCACCGTGGGCTTGTTCGTCAATGCCAGCCGGTGTGAACTCAATGAAACCCTGGATGCCGTGCCGCTGGACATGCTGCAGTTTCACGGCGACGAAACCCCGGACGAATGCGAGAGCTACCAGCGTCCCTATATCAAGGCGCTGCGCGTCAAGGCCGGCGACGATATCGCCGCCGCCTGTGCCGCTTATACGGGTGCGCGCGGTATTTTGCTGGACACCTATGTCGAAGGCGTTCCCGGCGGTACGGGCGAAGCGTTCGACTGGTCGCTGATCCCGGCGGGCTTGAGCAAACCGTTGATCCTGGCCGGTGGGCTCACCCCGTCGAATGTCGGCGCGGCCATCGAGCAGGTTCGGCCGTATGCCGTGGATGTCAGCGGTGGGGTGGAGCAGGGCAAGGGCATCAAGGATCACGCCAGGATTCGCGCGTTCATGCAGGCCGTGCGCAACAGCAGCGGTGTGATGTGACGGCTGGCAGTCTGCCGCCGTCCATAACTACCACTGTGTAAAACAGCACCGGCGCCGCCCGCGGGAGGCCCGGAAACGAAGTGGCAACCCTGCGCTGGCAGGTTGTCTGGAAGGCTGAGGATACAGGCGGGAAATGGCTGGTCGAACCTCTGACCCCGTCCCGCCGACATCATCGCCACATATGAATTTAGCTCAAGGGCATACGCGGGGCTGTGTTCAAGCCACCGGTACTGGAGAAAGAAAGCATGAGCAACTGGTTAGTAGACAAACTGATCCCTTCGATCATGCGTTCCGAGGTGAAGAAAAGCTCGGTTCCTGAAGGTCTGTGGCACAAGTGCCCATCCTGCGACGCGGTGCTGTACCGCCCGGAGCTGGAAAAGACCCTGGACGTTTGCCCCAAGTGCAACCACCACATGCGTATTGGCGCGCGCGCGCGTATCGACATCTTCCTCGACGCCGACGGCCGCAACGAGCTGGGCGCTGACCTGGAGCCGGTTGACCGTCTCAAGTTCCGCGACAGCAAGAAGTACAAGGACCGTCTGGTCGGCGCGCAGAAGCAGACCGGCGAGAAAGACGCGCTGATCTCCGTCAGCGGCAAGTTGCTGGGCATGCCGGTGGTGGTGTCGGCGTTCGAATTCTCCTTCATGGGCGGCTCCATGGGTGCCATCGTCGGCGAGCGTTTCGTGCGCGCCGCCAACTATGCCCTGGAAAACCGCTGCCCGATGATCTGCTTCGCCGCCTCCGGTGGCGCGCGTATGCAGGAAGCGCTGATTTCCCTGATGCAAATGGCCAAGACCTCGGCGGTATTGGCGCGTCTGCGCGAAGAAGGCATTCCGTTCATCTCGGTATTGACCGACCCGGTATACGGCGGCGTTTCCGCCAGCCTGGCGATGCTGGGCGACGTGATCGTCGGCGAGCCCAAGGCCCTGATCGGCTTTGCCGGCCCGCGCGTCATCGAGCAGACCGTGCGTGAAAAATTACCGGAAGGTTTCCAGCGCAGCGAGTTCCTGCTCGAACACGGCGCCATCGACCTGATTATCCCGCGCGGTGAGCTGCGGCCACGCCTGGGTAACCTGCTGGCGCAAATGATGGGCCTGCCAACGCCTGTCTACGTCGCGCCTAAAGTCGAGCCGATTGTCGTGCCGCCGGTGCCGGCAAACCTATGACCCAACGTACCCTGGGCGAATGGCTCGCCTACCTCGAGCAGTTGCATCCGTCCGCCATCGACATGGGCCTGGAGCGCTCGCAACAGGTAGCGGCCCGCCTGGGGTTGGGGCGCCCGGCACCGCGTGTTATCACCGTAACAGGCACCAACGGCAAAGGCTCGACCTGCGCCTTTGTCGCCGCGCTGCTGCAGGCCCAGGGGCTGAAAGTCGGCGTCTACAGTTCGCCGCACCTGCTGCGCTATAACGAGCGGGTGCAGCTCAATGGCGTCGACGCGAGCGACGCGCAACTCTGCGAAGCCTTCGCCGCCCTCGATGCCGGGCGTGGCGACATTTCCCTGACCTATTTCGAGATGGGCACCCTGGCGGCGCTGTGGCTGTTCGAGCGTGCGCAACTCGATATCGTCGTGCTGGAAGTGGGCCTGGGCGGGCGTCTGGACACGGTCAATGTGGTGGACGCCGACGTGGCGCTGGTCACCAGTATCGGTGTCGACCATGTCGATTACCTGGGCGATACCCGCGAATCCGTGGCTTACGAAAAGGCCGGGATCTTTCGCCCCGGCAAACCTGCGCTGTGCGGTGATCCAGACCCACCGCAACCCTTGCTGGACAAGGTGCGGGAGCTCGATTGCCCGTTCTACCTGCGCGGGCGCGACTTCAATCTCCAGATCAACGATCAGCATTGGCAATGGTCCGGGCGCGATGCTCGGGGTCAACAGGTAGTGCTGCGCGATTTGCCGCTGCTGAACCTGCCGATGGAGAATGCCGCGCTGGCGCTGCAAGCCTATCTGTTGCTGGATCTGCCGTGGAATGCCGGGCAAATTGCCGCAACCCTGCTGGCGACGCGGGTTGTGGGGCGCCTGGATCGGCGCACCGTCGAGTGGCAAGGCAAGCGTCTTAACCTGCTGCTGGATGTGGGTCATAACCCCCACGCTGCAGAATACCTGGCGCAACGGCTGATGCGCACGCCATTGTCCGGCCGTCGCCTGGCGGTGTTCGGCTTGCTGGCTGACAAGGATCTTGATGGCGTGGTTGCGCCGTTGCTCGCCAGCGTTGAGTCATGGGCCGTTGCGCCGCTGGATACGCCGCGTAGCCGTGCGGCAGCTGAACTGCAGGTTGCCTTGCAGAACCTTGGTGCGCCGGTGGCGTCGTATGCAAGCGTCACTGCCGCCCTTGAGGCGCAATGTGCGGTGGCGACGGCCGACGACGAGATTCTGTTGTTCGGATCATTTTATTGTGTTGCCGAGGCGCTCGAATGGCTGGCCCGGCGCTCCACGGAGGAAGCTGCACATGGCATTACTCGATAGCGCATACAAGCAGCGAATGGTCGGAGCCTTGGTGTTGGTGGCATTGGCGGTGATTTTCCTGCCGATGCTGTTTTCCCGTCAGGACGAACAGCGCCAGGTGGTGGTTGAAGCGCCCGCTGCGCCTCAGGCGCCGGTGGTGCCCCAGGTTCAGGTGGAACCGGTGGTGGTGCCTGAACCGCAGGCCCTGCCTGAGGAAGAGCCCGTGCCGACCGATGCCGAGGTCGCTGCCCAGCAGGCGCCTTCCATGCCGGTGCAGCCGAGTGTTCCTGTGGTCAAACCGGCTCCGTCAGCGCCTGTCGCAGCCGCCAAGCCTGCCGCGCCGACACCTGCGCCCAAGCCGGTCGCGCCACAGCCTGCCGCGCCGGGCAAGCCGGACGTAGGTCAGAGTCGTATCGACCCGAATGGGTTGCCGATCAGTTGGTCGATTCAAGTGGCCAGCCTGGGCAACCGCGAAGGCGCCGACGCCTTGCAGAAAAAGCTGCGGGCCCAGGGCTACAACGCGTATATCCGCAGCGCCGATGGCAAGAACCGTGTGTTTATCGGGCCGCTGATCGAGCGCGCCGAAGCGGATCGCCTGCGCGATTTGCTCGATCGCCAGCAGAACCTCAAGGGGTTTGTGACCCGTTTCCAGCCTGAGCGCGGTTGAGTTCCTTCGATTTCAGCCTGGAATGCAGTCAAATGTGGGAGGGGGCTTGCCCCCGATAGCGGTGGATCAGTCAGCACAGCTGATACTGAACCACCGCCATCGGGGGCAAGCCCCCTCCCACATTGGTTTCCAGTGGTCTTGAAACGGTGTTCCCACTGCCCAATTGATTGATTTGCAAAGCACCCGTAATCACCGCTTACCGATAGCCCGGCGCTCTGCTAAAATGCGCCGCCTTATCCGTACGTAGGCTGCACTGTGCCATTTACCTGGGTTGATTGGGCGATCGTTGCAATCGTCGCCATCTCCGCGTTGATCAGTCTGAGCCGCGGCTTCGTCAAAGAAGCACTGTCGTTGCTGACCTGGATCATCGCAGGAGTCGTAGCCTGGATGTTCGGTGGTTCACTGTCGGTCTACCTGGCCGGGTACATAGAGACGCCTTCGGCTCGCGTCATCGCGGGCTGCGCCATCATGTTCATCGCCACGCTGCTGGTGGGGGCAATGGTCAATTATCTGATTGGCGAGTTGATACGTGTCACCGGCCTGTCCGGGACCGATCGATTTCTCGGCATGGCCTTCGGCGCCGCGCGTGGCGCGTTGCTGGTGGTCGTGGCGGTCGGGCTGTTGAGCCTGGGGCCGGTACAGCAGGATGCGTGGTGGCAGGAGTCGGTACTCGTGCCAAAATTTCTATTGGTTGCAGATTGGTCCAAGAACCTCATTCTGGGGTGGAGCAGTCAGTGGCTGGCCAGCGGAATCAGCGTACCCGCTGATCTTCCGTTCAAGGAACACCTTTTGCCGGCCAAAACGCCTCAGTAAGAGTGTTCAGTCAAGATTCATTAAGTAGGGGTTGCGTCGCATGTGTGGCATCGTCGGTATCGTCGGTAAGTCGAACGTCAATCAGGCGCTGTATGACGCGCTAACCGTCCTCCAGCACCGCGGCCAGGACGCTGCCGGTATTGTGACCAGCCACGACGGCCGGTTATTCCTGCGCAAGGACAATGGCCTGGTACGTGACGTGTTCCACCAGCGTCATATGCAGCGCCTGGTCGGGCACATGGGCATTGGCCATGTGCGTTACCCGACCGCCGGTAGCTCGACCTCGGCCGAAGCTCAACCGTTCTACGTCAACTCGCCTTACGGCATTACCTTGGCGCATAACGGCAACCTGACCAACGTTGAACAGCTGGCCAAGGAGATTTACGAATCCGACCTGCGCCACGTCAACACCAGTTCCGACTCGGAAGTGCTGCTCAACGTGTTCGCCCACGAGCTGGCCCAGCGCGGCAAGCTGCAGCCCACCGAAGAAGACGTGTTCGCGGCGGTGATCGACGTGCACAACCGTTGCGTCGGTGGTTATGCCGTGGTGGCGATGATCACCGGTTACGGCATCGTTGGTTTCCGTGACCCCCACGGCATCCGCCCGATCGTGTTCGGCCAGCGTCACACCGACGAAGGCGTCGAGTACATGATCGCCTCCGAAAGCGTATCCCTGGATGTGCTGGGCTTCACGTTGATCCGCGACCTGGCACCCGGTGAAGCGGTCTACATCACTGAAGACGGCAAGCTGCACACCCGTCAGTGCGCGGTTGCGCCGACACTCACGCCATGCATCTTCGAACACGTCTACCTGGCGCGTCCGGACTCGATCATCGACGGCGTATCGGTCTACAAAGCACGCCTGCGCATGGGTGAGAAGCTGGCCGACAAGATCCTGCGTGAGCGTCCCGAGCACGACATCGATGTGGTCATCCCCATCCCGGACACCAGCCGTACCGCCGCGCTGGAGCTGGCCAACCACCTGGGTGTCAAGTTCCGCGAAGGCTTCGTCAAGAACCGCTACATCGGCCGTACCTTCATCATGCCCGGCCAGGCCGCACGCAAGAAATCGGTACGCCAGAAGCTGAACGCCATCGAGCTGGAATTCCGCGGCAAGAACGTTATGCTGGTGGATGACTCGATCGTACGCGGCACCACCTGCAAGCAGATCATCCAGATGGCCCGTGAAGCCGGCGCGAAGAACGTGTACTTCTGTTCTGCGGCGCCTGCCGTGCGCTACCCGAACGTGTACGGTATCGACATGCCGAGCGCCCACGAACTGATCGCCCACAATCGTTCTACGCAAGACGTGGCTGACCTGATCGGTGCCGACTGGTTGATCTACCAGGACCTGTCTGACCTGATCGAGGCGGTGGGCGGCGGCAAGATCAAGATCGCCGAGTTCGACTGCGCCGTGTTCGATGGCAAGTACGTGACCGGTGATATCGATGACGCCTACCTGAACAAGATCGAGCAGGCGCGCAACGACTCGTCGAAGATCAAGACCCAGGCGGTCAGTGCGATCATCGATCTGTACAACAACTGAGTAGACACCGGCCCTGAGGGGCCGGTTTTGTATCTTAAATAAAGAATATGTGAGGAGTGGCAGCATGAGTCAGGAATGGGATGCCGGTCGGTTGGACAGCGACCTCGATGGCGTAGCTTTCGATACCCTGGCTGTGCGCGCCGGCCAGCACCGTACCCCGGAAGGTGAGCACGGTGACCCGATGTTCTTCACCTCCAGTTATGTGTTCCGCACGGCGGCCGACGCCGCCGCGCGCTTTGCCGGTGAAGTGCCGGGCAACGTTTACTCGCGCTATACCAACCCGACCGTACGTGCGTTCGAAGAGCGCATCGCCGCCCTGGAAGGCGCAGAGCAGGCGGTGGCCACGGCGACCGGCATGGCTGCCATCCTGGCGGTGGTGATGAGCCTCTGCAGCGCCGGCGACCACGTGCTGGTGTCGCGCAGCGTGTTCGGTTCGACCATCAGCCTGTTCGAGAAGTATTTCAAGCGCTTCGGTATCGAAGTGGACTACGTGCCCCTGGCGGATGTGTCCGGGTGGGATGCGGCGATCAAGGCCAATACAAAGCTGCTGTTCGTCGAGTCGCCGTCCAATCCGCTGGCTGAGCTGGTGGATATCGCCGCGCTGTCCGAAGTGGCGCACGCCAAGGGCGCGATGCTGATCGTGGATAACTGCTTCTGCACCCCGGCCCTGCAACAGCCGTTGAAGTTGGGCGCGGACATCGTGGTGCACTCGGCCACCAAGTTCATCGACGGCCAGGGCCGTTGCATGGGCGGCGTGGTGGCCGGTCGCAGCGAGCAGATGAAGGAAGTGGTGGGCTTCCTGCGCACCGCCGGCCCGACCCTGAGTCCGTTCAATGCGTGGATCTTCCTCAAAGGCCTGGAAACCCTCGGCCTGCGCATGAAGGCCCATTGCGCCAACGCCCAGGCCCTGGCCGAGTGGCTGGAACAGCAGGACGGTATCGAGAAGGTGCATTACGCCGGCCTCAAGAGTCATCCGCAGCACGCATTGGCCCAGCGCCAGCAGCGCGGTTTCGGCGCAGTGGTGAGTTTCGAGGTGAAGGGCGGCAAAGAGGGCGCCTGGCGCTTTATCGATGCCACGCGACTGATCTCGATCACCGCCAACCTGGGCGACAGCAAAACCACCATCACGCACCCGGGCACCACCTCCCACGGGCGCCTGGCGCCGCATGAGCGCGAAGCGGCGGGCATCCGTGACAGCCTGATTCGCGTCGCGGTCGGGCTGGAAGATGTCGCCGACTTGCAGGCTGACCTGGCCCGCGGCCTGGCGGCTTTGTGATCGAGTGGTCCATGGAGGCCGCAGCGGCCAGTAATGGGCGCGTTGCACTGGTGACCGGTGCCGCGCGCGGCATTGGCCTCGGGATTGCCGCGTGGCTGATCAGCGAAGGCTGGCAGGTGGTGTTGACCGACCTGGACCGCGAGCGCGGTTCCAAGGTGTCCAAGGTGCTGGGCGAGAATGCCTGGTTTATCACCATGGACGTGGCCGACGAGAAGCAAGTGGCCCAGGGTGTCGCCGAGGTATTGGGGCAGTTTGGGCGCCTGGATGCGCTGGTGTGCAATGCGGCGGTGGCCGATCCACGCAATATCACCCTGGAAAGCCTTGACCTGGCGTACTGGAACCGCGTGCTGGCAGTCAATCTCAGTGGGCCGATGCTGCTGGCCAAGCATTGCGCGCCGTACCTGCGCGCCCATGGTGGCGCTATCGTCAATTTGGCCTCGACACGGGCCCGCCAGTCGGAGCCGGACACCGAAGCCTACGCGGCGAGCAAGGGTGGCCTGCTGGCGCTGACTCACGCCCTGGCGATGAGCCTGGGGCCGGAAGTGCGGGTCAATGCGGTCAGCCCCGGCTGGATCGATGCGCGAGATCCTGCTGCGCGGCGGGCCGAGCCGCTTACCGATGCCGACCATGCGCAGCATCCGGCGGGCCGGGTAGGGACGGTGGAGGACGTGGCGGCCATGGTGGCGTGGCTGCTGTCGCGCCAGGCCGGGTTTGTCACCGGACAGGAGTTCGTGGTGGACGGCGGCATGAGCAAGAAGATGATCTACAGCGAGTAGGGCGGTCTTGAAGCATTTTTGTCTTTTTCAGAAAAACTTCAAGCGGGCTATTGACTTAGGTCCGCTATCTGCGTAAATTTCGCGGCCTCAACGAAGCAAAGGGTGATTAGCTCAGCTGGGAGAGCATCTGCCTTACAAGCAGAGGGTCGGCGGTTCGATCCCGTCATCACCCACCACTTCTTGAGAGTTTTGCCTTAGGGCAAGACGCAACGTTAAAGGTTGCACCGACGCGCAGCGGTAGTTCAGTCGGTTAGAATACCGGCCTGTCACGCCGGGGGTCGCGGGTTCGAGTCCCGTCCGCTGCGCCATATTTTCCAGGTTCGATGTGTCGGACTTGAGATTGGACAACCCAGGTTGATCGATCAGATGTTTAAAGGTGATTGAGGCTTTACGCTCAGTCAGCCAAGCGATACGCAGCGGTAGTTCAGTCGGTTAGAATACCGGCCTGTCACGCCGGGGGTCGCGGGTTCGAGTCCCGTCCGCTGCGCCATATCAGCTTCAAGGCCCACTGAACGCCTTGAAGCACAAGCGAAGCCATTGGCGGACCTTGATTCGATAGCAAAGACCCTGGTCGAAAGACCGGGGTTTTTTGTGTTCGCGATTTGTCGTTCCGGGCAAGAAGCCGGCGAACCGGCTCCCCTTGTTCATCAAAAACCCAGCTTGTCCCGCAGCCCGTAATACCACGCGCCCATTGCGGCAAAGGGCGTGCGCAACAGCTGTCCACCCGGGAACGGGTAGTGGGGCAGGTCGGCAAAGGCGTCAAAGCGCTCGGCCTGGCCTCTCAATGCCTCGGCCAGCACCTTGCCGGCCAGGTGCGTATACGTCACGCCATGGCCGCTGCAGCCTTGCGAGTAATAGATGTTGTCGCCGAGGCGGCCCACCTGCGGCAGACGCGACAGGGTCAGCAGGAAATTGCCGGTCCAGGCGTAGTCGATCCTCACGTCCTTGAGCTGCGGGAACGCCTTGAGCATCTTTGGCCGGATGATCGCCTCGATATTCGCCGGGTCCCGTGCGCCATACACCACGCCGCCGCCGAAGATCAGGCGCTTGTCGCTCGTGAGGCGGTAGTAGTCGAGCAGGTAATTGCAGTCTTCGACACAGTAGTCCTGCGGCAACAAGGTCCTGGCCAATTCGTCGCCCAATGGCGCAGTGGTAATCACCTGGGTGCCGCACGGCATTGATTTGGCCGCCAGCTCCGGCACCAGGTTGCCCAGGTAAGCATTGCCCGCAACGATGATGAACTTGGCCCTGACCTTGCCTTCGGCGGTATGCACCACCGGGTTGGCGCCGCGCTCGATGCGCACGGCGGCCGACTGCTCAAAAATTGTGCCGCCGAGGGACTCGACGGCCGCTGCTTCGCCCAATGCCAGGTTGAGTGGGTGGATATGCCCACCGCTCATGTCCAGCAGGCCGCCTACATAGTTGTCACACGCCACGACTTCGCGGATGCGACGCTCATCCAGCAGTTCCAGTTGCGTATGGCCGTAACGCTCCCATAGGCGCTTCTGTGATTCCAGGTGGCCCATGTGCTTGCTGTTGAGCGCGGCGAGCACACCGCCATCCTTCAAGTCGCACTGGATCTGATATTTGGCCACGCGCTCACGAATGATCCTGCCGCCCTCGAAGGCCATCTCACCCAGCAGCTGCGCCTGCGTGGGCCCGACGCTGCGCTCGATGACATCAATGTCGCGGCTGTAGCTATTGACGATCTGCCCACCATTACGACCGGACGCACCAAAACCTACCTTGGCGGCTTCCAGGACCGTCACGCGAAAGCCGTTCTCGAGCAAAAACAGCGCGCTGGAAAGACCGGTATAACCGGCGCCAATCACACAAACATCGGTTTCGACCTCACCTTGCAGCGCCGGACGCGGCGGAACCGCGTTCGCGGAGGCGGCGTAATACGACTGGGGGTAGGGGGTGTTCGCCATCCTGGAACCTCTGTTTTATATTTTTTACGAGTGCGGCGATCCTACCTGAGTTGAAAATAGCCTGCCAGCCACCCGTAATTCACGGGCGCCTGACCCGCGAATAAAAAATTCGCATATTCATAGGGTTAGCTGCAAAAAAGATGTTGACACCCCTACGGAATTCCGTAGAATGCCGCCTCACAGCAGGCACGTAGCTCAGTTGGTTAGAGCACCACCTTGACATGGTGGGGGTCGTTGGTTCGAGTCCAATCGCGCCTACCAAACAAAATCCGCTCTGCTGGGCGGTCTAGAGGGGTCATCGGAAACGGTGACCCCTTTTTGCTTTCTGCGATTTGCAAAACTTTTGCAAAACTTGATCGTTCCCTCGCTCCGCGTGGGAATGCATCGCGTGACGCTCCCCGTCACCATTGCGCAGATCTGAATTTTGCGCTGAAAGCGGGACGCAGAGCGTCCAGTGAGGCATTCCCACGCAGAGCATGGGAACGATCAGGTCAACAGCGTCTTGCGGCGCTGGTGTCTCGGTCAACAGAAGAGCGTCGCCACCGACAGCAGACAAATGATCTGGACCACCATCTGGCAGCGTATCTCGCCAATTGCTGTCGCCATACTGCTCATCTGACCGGCATACATAGCTGGAGCCCTCATTGTCGACAATAGCGCCCTGGATGCTGCGCAGGCGCATCATCGTTGAGTATAGGGCGAATCCCGAATCCCTCCAGTTACCCAATCGCGCAGTACCAATATCCACAAAATTTATTGGTCTGCAGCAACAGTTTTTCTTGTTGGACACCTCCCGCCTCAAGGCAGCAAAGTTGCCGCCACTGCTCGACCTTCCAGGTCAACAATAAAAAAACCGAGCCGACTGCACGCCACTTTCATGCTGTGAGCCCTTTGCTCACATCCTGCTGTAATGGCGCCGCAGCGCGCACTAAAGGACCTCTTCGCCATGCAAACTGTTGTGAATTTATGGCCGTTGATCGGCGTACTTGTCATCGTGGTCGGCTTTGTATTGCGCTTCAATCCGTTGCTGGTGGTTACCGCCGCCGCTATCGCCACCGGGCTCGCCGCCCAGTTCCCGCTGGAGAAAATTCTCGCCACCATGGGGGATGGTTTCCTCCAGACCCGTGCGCTGCAATTGATCCTGTTATTACCGCTGGCGGTGATTGGCCTGTTGGAGCGACATGGCCTGCGCGTGCATGCACAGAACTGGATCGCCCGTTTCGAGCGCGCGACGGTGGGGCGTCTGCTGATCATCTATCTGTTTGTACGTGAATCCACTGCGGCCATGGGGCTGACCAGCCTGGGTGGGCATCCGCAGATGGTGCGGCCATTGCTCGCGCCGATGGCCGAAGGTGCGGCGGAAAAACGCTACGGCAAGCTGCCGGACAAGCTGCGTCACAAGGTATTGGCCATGTGCGCCGCCACCGACAACGTGGGGCTGTTTTTCGGTGAGGACATCTTCGTCGCCTTTGGTGCGATCGCCTTGATGCACACCTTTCTGCTGGGCTCGGGGATCGATGTGGAGCCGCTGCATATTGCGGTGTGGGGCATCCCGACGGCGATCTGTGCCTTTATCATTCATGCCATTCGACTGCATCGATTTGATCGACGGTTGACCCGTGAGATGAGCGCCGCCCCCTCGGTGGAGGCTGCGCAATGATTATTTCCATTCAATACCTGTACTGGCTGGCCGGTGTGCTGTTGCTGATCACCGCGGGCATGATCCTGCTGGATCGCACCCATCCCAAGCGTTGGTCGACGTCGCTGTTCTGGCTGCTGTTTGCCATTCCGTTCCTGGTGGGAGAGCGCCTGCCTTCGGTGGTCATCGGTGGCGGCATCGTGGTGATGGCGTTGATTGCCGGCCTGGGGGGCGTCGGCCGTGGCCAGCATGCGCAATTGCATGACAAGGCGTCCCGCGCCAGTGCCGCTCGCCTGGGTCACAAGCTATTCATACCCGCACTGGCCATTCCGCTGACCACGGTGATTGGCTCGGTATTGCTCAAGCACACCGAAATCGGCGGTGTGCCGCTGCTCGATCCGAAGAACACCACCTTTGTCTCTCTCGGCATCGGCTGCCTGATCGCCCTTGGCCTCGCCTGCTGGCTGACCCGCGATACGCCCGTGCAGGCCTTGCGCGAATCGCGTCGCCTGACCGAAGCGCTGGGCTGGGCCATGGTTTTGCCGCAGATGCTGGCCATGCTCGGGCTGTTGTTCAATGAAGCCGGGGTTGGCACGGCGGTCGCCCACATCACCACCACTTACATCAATCTGGATTTCAAATTGGTGGCGGTAATGGTCTATGTGCTGGGCATGGCGTTGTTTACGGTGATCATGGGCAACGGCTTCGCGGCGTTCCCGGTGATGACCGGCGGCGTCGGGGTGCCGGTGCTGGTGGGCATCTACGGCGGCAACCCGGCGGTCATGGCCGCGATCGGCATGTTCTCCGGCTACTGCGGTACGCTGATGACACCAATGGCGGCCAACTTCAATATCGTGCCGGCAGCATTGCTGGAACTGCCGGACAAGAACGCGGTGATCAAGGCCCAATTGCCCACCGCGTTGATGATGCTGGTGGTCAATATCGTGCTGCTTTATCTGTTGATGTGAGGCCAGGATGAAAACCCTATTGCTGACCGGCTTCGAGCCTTTCGACCACGACGTGGTGAACCCCTCCTGGGAGGCGGTGCGCCTGCTGGAAGGGGTAGAACTGAGTGATGACGTGCGAATCGTCGCGCGCCGATTGCCCTGCGCTTTCGCCACTGCTGCAGAGACCTTGCTTCAGCTGATTGAGGAGCTGCAACCGGCCATGGTCATCGCGACCGGCCTGGGCCCCGGGCGCAGCGATATTTCCATCGAGCGCGTCGCGATCAACGTCAATGATGCGCGCATCCCGGACAACCTGGGCGCCCAGCCGATTGACACGGCGGTGGTGGAGGGTGGCCCGGCCGCTTACTTCTCGACATTGCCGATCAAGAGCATGGTCAGGGCGGTGCGTGAGGCGGGTATTGCGGCCTCGGTTTCGCAGACGGCGGGGACTTTTGTGTGCAATCAGGTGTTTTATCGATTGCAGCATGCGCTGGCAGGTTCTGCGGTGCGCAGTGGGTTTATCCATGTGCCGGGCTTGCCGCAGTTCGGTCAGCCGTCGATGGAATTGCCTGTGTTGGTGGAGGGCTTGCGCCTGGCGGTCTTGGCGGCTTGGCAAACCCAGGCGGATATCGTGGAAACAGGTGGTCGGGTGAGCTGATTCAGTCTCGAGCGGGAAAAAACAGCTCGAAAGTGGTGATGCCGTCCTCACTGCTGACCCGATACCGCCCGTTATGCAGTTGCATGATGGTGGCCACGATCGACAGCCCCAGTCCATTGGATTGGGAGGAGCGCTCGCGGGACTCATCCACTCGGTAGAACCGTTCGAACAGCCGCGGCAGATGCTCGGCGGGAATGGTCTCACCCTGGTTGCTGACCCTCACGTTGACGCCCTCGTCGGTTGCAATCGCTTGGACGCTCAGCGTCGAGCCCGGCGCTCCATACTTGATGGCGTTGGCGCACAGGTTCGCCAGGGCGCGGCGCAGGAGCATCGGCTCAGCCCAGATCACGCCTTTGCCCTGGACAACGATGTGCATGCCCGCGTCAGCGGCCAACCCTTCGAAATAATCGGCGATGCGCTCCACTTCATCTGCCGCGTCCAGCGCCTGGCGTTGGCGCAACGCGCTGGCCGGGTCGGTGCGCGCCAGGAACAGCATGTTGTCGAGCATCCGCGCCAGGCGTTCAAGCTCCTCGACATTGGACGCCAGCAGTTGCTGGTAGCTGTCGACGCTGCGCTGCTGCTGCAAGGCAACCTGGGTTTCGCCGAGCAGGTTATTGATCGGCGTGCGCAGTTCGTGGGCCATGTCGGTCGAGACCTGGCCCAGTTGCACAAAGCCCTTGGACAAACGCTCAAGCATGGTGTTGAACGACTCGATCATCGGTAGCAGTTCTTTCGGGGCGCCCTCGCTGTCGAGGCGCTCGGCCAGGTTGCCGACGCCGATCCCTTGCGCGTGCCGGGCCAGGCGGCGCAAGGGCAGCAAGCCGCGATGCACCAGCAGGTACCCGGCCAATGCCAGGATGATCGCGGCGATGCTCGCCAGGATATAAACGCTCAGTCGATAGCTGGCGAGTACCGCGGTGCGCTCGGTCATCAGGCGGCCGCTGGTGACTTGCAGGCTGCCCAGGTCACCGGCGTTGATGGTCGCCGCGACCGTCGAGAAGGGAATGCCGTTGAGCCCCGGCAAGTGCTGTACATCGCTCAGCGCCAGTACGTGATTTCCGGGCACCGGCTCTATCGCAGGCAGTTCGATATTGGCCGGGTTCACCAGCAGCAAGGGGGGTTGACCGGGGGCCGCAATGCTCAATACGGATTCACGGTTGCCGAGCATGTTCTGGAACAACTCGGGTTTGGTCTTGATCAGGTCCAGGGTATTGCTGTCGCTGAGCAGGTTGCGCAGTTGATCGACGCGGGAGATCAGCGCGGTGTCGTCGCGGCGGATCAACTCGCGCTCCAGCTCGCGGTACAGGGCCACGCCGAGGGTGGCCAGCAAGGCAAAGGCGAGCAGGGCGAAGATCAACGCCAGGCGCAGGGTCAGCGAGTAATGACGGCTGCGGCTCATGGCTGGGTATCGAAGCGGTAGCCGATGCCACGCACGCTGTGGATCAACTTGAGTTGGAACGGATCGTCGATTTTCAAGCGCAGGCGCCGCACGGCCACGTCGACCACGTTGGTGTCACTGTCGAAATTCATGTCCCATACCCGCGAGGCAATCAGCGAGCGTGACAGCACCTGGTCCTGGTGGGTGGCGAACAGGTGCAGCAGGGCGAACTCTTTATTGGTCAGGGTAATGCGCGTGCCGGCGCGGGTGACGCGGCGCTTGAGCACGTCGATTTGCAGGTCGGCGATCTGCAGGTGTTCTTCTTCCCGAATCGGGCCGCGCCGGGTCAGGGTGCGCAGGCGCGCGACCAGTTCGGCGAAGGAGAAGGGCTTGATCAGATAATCGTCGGCGCCCAGCTCCAGGCCCTTGATGCGGTCAGCGATATCATCGCGGGCGGTCAGGAACAGCACCGGCGTATCGGCCTCCCTGCGCAGGCGGCGCAGCACTTCCCAGCCATCCATTTTCGGCATCATCACATCGAGCACGATCACGTCGAACGGCGTTTCCAGGGCCTGGTGCAAACCGTCCACGCCATCGCGGGCCAGGCTGACGCTGTAGCCCAGTTCCTGCAAGCCATTGAGCAGATAGTTGCCGGCCTTGGGTTCGTCTTCGACTACGAGGATGTTCATGGGAAATGCCCTGATTCAATGGGTTGCGCCAGTTTAGCCTGATCAATTGTCACTGGCGCAACCGATGCCTTGCACCCGGTAGTCCAGCACGTGTTCCCGGTCCTGATGAGCCGCCGGCAGTGAGTCCACAGTAACCAGGCGACCTGAACAGCCAACCAACAGGATGATGACAAGTTCGTCATTCAAGGTTTGGGGCGGGCGCCTCGCAACGTTTACAAGTGGCGAGGTGAACCGTAGATTGCATGGCATCGATCATTTGCTTGAACACCTGGGGGGAAGCCGCGTCGTGTCCAGCCAAAATCCTGCCGTATTTACCCGGCATTACCGGGCCTTTCTGTTCGATATGGACGGAACCCTGCTCAACTCCATTGCCGCCGCCGAGCGGGTATGGAGCCGTTGGGCCGAACGCCATGGCCTGGATGTGGAGGCGTTCCTGACCACCATCCATGGCGCCCGCGCGATTGATACGATCACGCGCCAGGCGTTGCCGGGCGTAAACGCTCAAGCCGAAGCGGCGTGGATTACCGACGCTGAAGTGAACGATGTCGAGGGCATCGTGGCGATTGGCGGCGCGGTTGAGTTCCTCAAACGCTTGCCTGCCGGGCAGTGGGCGCTGGTCACATCTGCGCCCAAGGCATTGGCATTGCGCCGAATGGAAGCTGCGGGTATTCCCGTGCCGGCGATAATGGTGACGGCCGAAGATGTCGCCAGCGGCAAGCCAGATCCGGCGTGTTACGTGCTCGGTGCCCAGCGCCTGGGCGTGCCGGTGCAGGATTGCCTGGTGTTCGAGGATGCGACGGTCGGCATTCGAGCCGCAGAAGCGGCGGGAGCGGATGTGATGGTGGTGACCTCGACGCACCTGGCTGCCATAGAGACCGAGCATGCCTGTATCGACGGGTATGAAGGACTGCAAGTGCTGCGAGAAGCTGATGGCCGGCTGGCCGTGCGGGAAGGGGAAGACCGTCAGCGTGTTGCTTTTTGATGCGCGCGATGCGCCTCACGCTGGCATAACTTGCGCAAGACTGTCTTCTGCATCGGCTTGAGGCAGAACGCAAACAGGTAGGCGCACAGCAGTAATGCCAGGTCCAGCCACGAGTGGTCCGCCGCGTCGACAGCCCCCTGGACTTCCAATCGCAGTCCATACCCGAGCGCCAGGAATACCAGGCCTATCAGCAAGGTGATTGTCCAGGACAGGGAAACCATGGGCTGTGTAACGGTTGGCCTCATCGACGTGCTCCTGAATGCACTCGGACCGCAGGATGACGTGGGATTTGGCTGCGAATGATGCAACAAGTTCCTGGCATCATGGCAGTTTCATCTTGCAGCGCGGGGACATGTACGAGGCGTACAGCGTGGATAAAAAAAGCGAATGGGCCGATCAGGTTTTCGCCAGCCGTTACGGTAAAGCAAAAGGCTGGCTACTGGAGGTGCTTCAAGGCGTCTGGTTTTTGTCCGGCGCAGTGAGGCCGGCCTGGATGCGCTGATAAATTTCCTCGCGATGCACGGCAACATCCTTGGGGGCGTTGATGCCGATTCGTACTTGCTGGCCGCTAACGCCCAGGATGGTGATCGTAATGTCATCACCGATGTTTATGCTTTCACCAACTTTTCGGGTGAGTATAAGCATGGACTTCTCCTTGATTACTTTTAAGGACACATGTTCAGACAGGGCAGGTGTCGGATGTGCGTAGCTTACTGCGAAGCGCTTCCCTGTGACTGCCTCTTTTAGGACGCATAGAGGCGACATTAATTCCCATGGCGGCATCATACAGGTCGCGATACATGATTCGCATTGTTTAAGCCAACGTTTATGACGGCCAGAATAGACAGTGAATGGTAAAGTCGCCTCTTTATCTTCGAAGGAGCAGGGCAGTGCGTAAAGTAGCGATGGCAATTGCAGTGTTGGCATTGGCCGGATGCGGCGAAGGTGAGCCTGTCAATGCCCCCAAGGCCAAGCCCGTCGTGACCGAAAGCCAGCCACAAACCGGTGCGATTGCCGCGCAGGAATGGGATGTATGGGTGGGCCCGCCGGATCACAAGCTGCAGGCGCTCACTGACTTGACCGCCTGGTTGCTGGAGCATGGTTTCAATTTTTACATCGTGAAGGCAGACGGCAAGGACCAGGTGCTGCTTGGCCCGTTTGCCACCAAGGCCGAGGCTGAGGCCAAGCAGACGCTGCTCAACGAAAAGATGGCCCGGGCCAAGAAAACCGACACCGTGTCGGAAGTCATCGAACACAAGGTCGCGCAGTAACGGGTCGGGTGGGCGCCGATTGCGCCCACCCTCAGCCGCAGGCCTTCAGGTTCACCGGGCCGACAAATTCATTGCCTCGGCCCATCACACAGCCCACCGTCTGGTTGCGCTGGCGCTCCCAGGGTTGCACCGGGTAGGTCTTGTTCCAGGCTTCATACAGTTGGCGATCCTGTTTCGACAGGCGCAGGCCGTATTGCTTGCTCATATAAAAATAGGTGCGTGCGATCATCCCGCGAATCGATGGGCGCGGCATGACCTTCTTGGCCTTGAAGTCCACCTGGGTCAGGCATGAACCGTATTGCCCGCTTTGCACCGGCAGCCAGCCGAAGCTGAAGTTGTTACGGTCGCCATTCACCTCGCCGACGCTCGGCACCAGGTTGTGCAGGTCGGCTTCGGCACGCTTGAACACGTCGTCATGGCGCGTGCAGTTTTTACGCCCGCCATTTTGCCAGCACTGGCGCTGATGGCCGATCTGCCAGGCGGGCACAATGTGTTCCCACTCGATGCGCGCGGCGCGGTTGGCGTTCTTGCGCGGGATGTAGCCGCAGGCTTTCAGGTCAATGCGGTTGCCGGCGTATTTGCAGCCGCAATAAAACTCGGTGGATTGGGGGGCGTAGAGCTTCCAGGCGATTTTCTTGGCTTCACTGAAGGTTCGTGGGGCTTGGGCGTTGGCGGTGACAGCAAAAAACAGGCAGCACACAGCGAAAAAACGGACACTCATTCAATCAATCTTCCTTCGGCACAACCCAGAAAATCTGCACGCCGCCGTCATCCCTGTAGGCGAGAGTAACGTTGTCGTTTTCCGCAATTTCTTCAAGCAGGCGCGCCCACTCGTCCTCGGGCTCATCCGGCAGGCGGAAGATCAACGCCGCCTTGGCTTTCTGGGCGTTGGTCGAATTAATGATTTTTTGTACGCGAATGGCCAGGCGCTGGTAGGCGTCAGGCGCTGCGGGTGCTGCGGAGGAGGGCTTTGCCACGGAGTATTCCTTAGTAAGCTGTACGCACATACAGTATTTAACTGTAGGTATTTTCGCAACTGCTTAAATTCAAAGACGTCCGTCTGACAGCGAATTTGGAAATTTGCTGTGATTTGTTGCAATAAGTTTTAGGCGTGAACCTGATGTGGCGAGGAAGCACGCTACCTCGCCACCCTTTCAGGAAGGTCTGGAATCAGTATTCCCAGAATATCCGTTGCAGCTCTTTGCTGTCCTGAGTCTTGGTCAGGGCGACCATTGCCAGGATGCGGGCCTTCTGCGGGTTCAGGTCAAGGGCTGCCACCCAGTCGTATTTATCGTCTGGCTGTTCAGCGTTGCGCAGCACCATGCCACCGGCATTGACGTGCGAAGAGCGGATGATCTGCACGCCTTGTTTACGCAATTCCACCAGCGCCGGAACGACCTTGGACGACACCGAGCCATTGCCGGTGCCGGCATGAATGATGGCTTTGGCGCCGGCTTGGGCCAGGGCTTTGTAGGCCGTGTCGCTCACGTTGCCGTAGCCGTAGGCAATTTCAACGTCAGGCAGGCTCTTGATGGTCTTGATGTCGAATTCCGAATCCAGGGTGTGACGCTTGGCCGGCAGGCGGAACCAGTAGGATTTGCCTTCAACGACCATGCCCAATGGGCCCCACGGGCTCTTGAACGCCTCGGTCTTGATATTGATCATCTTGCTCACGTCGCGACCCGATTGGATCTCGTCGTTCATGGTCACCAGCACGCCTTTGCCGCGTGCGTCCTTGCTACCGGCGACGGCAACGGCGTTATACAGGTTGAGCATGCCGTCCGCCGACATCGCAGTACCCGGGCGCATGGAGCCGACCACCACGATAGGCTTGTCGGTTTTTTCAACCAGGTTAAGGAAGTAGGCGGTTTCTTCGAGGGTATCGGTACCGTGGGTGATCACGATGCCATCCACGTCCTTGCTGTCGGCCAATTCGGCGACGCGGCGACCCAGTTGCAGCAGGTTTTCGTTATTGATGCTTTCCGACGCAATTTGCATCACTTGTTCGCCGCGTACATTGGCGATCTGGCTAAGCTCAGGAACACCGGCGATCAATTGTTCGATGCCGACTTTGGCGGCCTGGTAGGTGGCGCTGTTGGCAGCACTGGCACCCGCACCGGCAATGGTGCCGCCAGTGGCGAGGATTACCACGTTGGCGAGCTTGGTCTTGCTCTCGACTTCTTTCGCTTGAGCGGCGACAGGGAACAGCAGCAGGAGGGCCATCGCCCCAGGAACAAAGGATTTCAATGCAGATTTCATTATTTTTCTCTCTGGTTTTGACGAGTGCGGTAGCAGATGTATCCAGAACACCCGGGCGACTCTGAACGTCCGAGGCGCTGAGAAATAGCAGGATTTGTACCAGGCCAATCATGAAAGAATGGATAAAATAACTTATTGATTTAAAACAACTTAAATTGCTTGTTCGGGCTCCTCTGACACGCTGCTGTCCGGCTTTCCGAACGCATGGGGCATTGATGTTCGGTTGTCCGAAAGCCTTGATGGTAATTACCTGGGGTTCTGTGTGAAATCGTCGCCAGCCCTGTCGTTTCAACCAGCGCCGGAGTGAACGGTATCTTCAGGATGAAAGGTGAGTGCCGACCGTTGACAAATCTCGACAAGGTTCTCATAGTTCTGACAACGCAAACGTTTGCGAGATGTTTCTTCGGCGCGAGCGTTGCTCACAATAATCATAAGATCGGAGTACACCCATGAAGCTGCCATTTGCAGGACGTCTTCTCGCTGTCGCTGTGCTTGCCGCCGCATCCGCTGCCCTGCCTCTCTCTTCTGCATTCGCTGACGACGCTGCCGCCAAACCCAAGGTCGGCCTGGTGATGAAGTCCCTCGCCAACGAATTTTTCGTGACCATGCAAGAGGGCGCCAAGGACTACCAGAAGTCCCACGCCGCCGACTTCGACATGATCACCAAC
This sequence comes from Pseudomonas sp. Wu6, assembly GCF_019891515.1. NCBI lineage: Bacteria > Pseudomonadati > Pseudomonadota > Gammaproteobacteria > Pseudomonadales > Pseudomonadaceae > Pseudomonas > Pseudomonas sp. Wu6. The sequence goes on from NZ_JAFLXH010000010.1 coordinate 44,002, forward strand.
GGCATCAAGAACGAAACCGACACCAGCGCGCAGATCGATATCGTCAATCAGATGATCCTGGCCAAGGTCAACGCCATCGTCATCGCACCCGCCGATTCCAAGGCGCTGGTCACCGTGCTGAAGAAAGCCTCGGATGCCGGCATCAAGGTGGTCAATATCGACAACCGTCTGGACCCGGACGTGCTGAAAAGCAAGAAACTCGATATTCCCTTCGTAGGCCCGGACAACCGCAAAGGCTCCAAGCTGGTCGGTGACTACCTGGCCAAGCAACTGGCTGCGGGCGACAAGGTCGGTATCATCGAAGGCGTGCCGACCACCACCAACGCCCAGCAGCGGACCGCAGGCTTCAAGGATGCGATGGATGCGGCAGGCATGAAGATCGTCTCCACTCAATCCGGTAACTGGGAAATCGACCAGGGCCAGAAAGTCGCCTCGGCGATGCTGAGCGAATACCCGGACCTCAAGGCACTTCTGGCCGGTAACGACAACATGGCGCTGGGCGCCGTCTCCGCCGTACGCGCGGCAGGCAAGGCCGGCAAAGTGCTGGTGGTGGGCTACGACAACATCGAAGCCATCAAGCCGATGCTGCAGGACGGTCGCGTGCTCGCAACCGCCGACCAGGCCGCCGCCCAGCAAGCCGTGTTCGGTATCCAGAATGCGCTGAAGCTGGTCAAGGGCGAGAAGGTCGAGGCCACCGATGGTGTGATCGAAACCCCGGTCGAACTCGTCCTCAAGAAGTAATCCCGGCAGTAGCCAACAGCGCCCGCTCGTCCTGAGCGGGCGCCTGGAGATTTTTCCTATGTCATCTTCCGCCCCGAACGCTGTCCTCTCGGTCAGCGGTATCGGCAAGACCTATGCCCAACCGGTTCTGTCCGACGTCACGCTCACGCTCAATCGTGGTGAAGTGTTGGCGCTGACCGGTGAAAACGGCGCAGGCAAAAGTACCTTGTCGAAGATCATCGGCGGGTTGGTCACGCCGACCACCGGCAACATGCAGTTCAATGGTCAGGATTATCAACCCGCCAGCCGCACCCAGGCCGAAGCACTGGGTGTGCGCATGGTCATGCAGGAACTCAACCTGCTGCCGACGCTGACGGTGGCTGAAAACCTGTTCCTGCATAACCTGCCCAGCCGAGGTGGCTGGATCAGCCGCAAACAGTTGCGCGCCGCCGCGACCGAAGCCATGGCCCAGGTGGGCCTGGATGCAATCGACCCGGACACCCTGGTAGGCAGCCTGGGCATTGGTCATCAGCAAATGGTCGAGATTGCCCGCAATCTGATTGGTGACTGCCATGTACTGATTCTCGACGAACCGACGGCGATGCTCACGGCCCGTGAAGTCGAGATGCTGTTCGAACAAATCACCCGCCTGCAGGCCCGGGGCGTGGCGATTATCTATATTTCCCATCGGCTCGAAGAGTTGGCCCGGGTGGCCCAGCGCATTGCCGTATTGCGCGACGGCAAGCTGGTCTGTGTCGAGCCGATGGCCAATTACAACAGTGAACAACTGGTGACCCTGATGGTAGGGCGCGAGTTGGGCGAGCACATCGACCTGGGCCCGCGCACTATCGGCGAACCGGCCTTGACGGTCAAAGGCCTGACGCGCTCGGACAAGGTCCGCGACGTGTCCTTCCAGGTGCGCGCCGGTGAAATCTACGGTATTTCCGGCCTGATCGGCGCCGGTCGTACCGAGTTGCTGCGCCTGATTTTTGGTGCCGACCCAGCCGACAGCGGCACGGTGGCGCTGGGGCCGCAGGCCAACGTGGTCAGCATTCGCTCCCCGGTCGACGCGGTCGCCCATGGCATTGCCCTGATCACCGAAGACCGCAAGGGTGAAGGCCTGCTGCTGACCCAGTCCATCAGCGCCAACATCGCCTTGGGCAACATGCCGGAAATTTCTGCGGGCGGGCTGGTCAACAGTCGCGATGAAACCGCCCTGGCCAAGCGCCAGATCGACGCCATGCGCATCCGCAGTTCCAGCCCGGCGCAATTGGTCTCCGAGCTTTCGGGCGGTAACCAGCAGAAGGTGGTGATTGGCCGCTGGCTGGAGCGCGATTGTTCGGTGATGCTGTTCGATGAGCCTACGCGTGGCATCGACGTCGGTGCCAAGTTCGACATTTATGCCTTGCTCGGCGAGTTGACGCGCCAGGGCAAAGCGCTGGTGGTGGTCTCCAGCGATCTGCGCGAGCTGATGCTGATCTGCGACCGCATCGGCGTATTGTCCGCCGGACGCCTGATCGAGACATTCGAGCGCGACCGCTGGACCCAGGACGAATTGCTCGCCGCCGCCTTTGCCGGCTATCACAAACGTGACGCGCTGCTCAACGATGCAGCGCCTAGGAATACCCCATGAAAACAACCACTTCCCCCGGTAAAGCGGGCGGCAACTTCTACGGCCTGGGCACCTACCTGGGCCTGGCGGGCGCGTTGCTGGCGATGATTGCGCTGTTCTCGGTGCTCAGCGATCACTTCCTGTCCTACGACACATTCAGCACCCTGGCCAACCAGATTCCGGACCTGATGGTGCTGGCGGTGGGCATGACCTTCATCCTGATCATCGGCGGCATCGACCTCTCGGTAGGCTCGGTACTGGCATTGGCGGCGTCGGCGGTCAGCGTGGCGATTCTCAGCTGGGGCTGGAGTGTATTGCCGGCCGCCGTGCTGGGCATGGGCTGCGCCGCATTGGCCGGCACGCTTACCGGTTCCATCACCGTGGCGTGGCGTATTCCGTCCTTTATCGTGTCCCTTGGCGTGCTGGAGATGGCCCGGGGCGTGGCTTACCAGATGACCGGCTCGCGCACCGCTTATATCGGTGACTCGTTTGCCTGGCTGTCCAATCCAATCGCGTTCGGGATTTCGCCGTCGTTCATCATTGCGTTGCTGGTGATCATCGCCGCCCAGCTGGTGCTGACCCGCACTGTGTTCGGTCGTTACCTGATCGGTATCGGTACCAACGAAGAAGCGGTGCGCCTGGCCGGCATCAACCCCAAGCCCTATAAAATCCTGGTGTTCAGCCTGATGGGCCTGCTCGCCGGCGTGGCCGCGTTGTTCCAGATCTCGCGCCTGGAAGCGGCGGACCCGAATGCCGGCTCGGGCCTTGAGTTGCAAGTGATTGCCGCCGTGGTGATCGGCGGTACCAGCCTGATGGGCGGGCGCGGCTCGGTCATCAGCACGTTCTTTGGTGTGCTGATTATTTCGGTACTGGCGGCGGGCCTGGCGCAGATCGGCGCGACGGAACCCACCAAACGCATCATTACCGGTGCCGTGATCGTGATTGCCGTGGTCCTCGATACGTACCGCAGCCAGCGCGCCAGTCGGCGGGGCTGAGCCATGGCAACGATCAAGGATGTGGCGGCGCTGGCGGGCATTTCCTACACCACGGTGTCCCATGTGGTGAACAAGACGCGCCCGGTCAGCGAACCGGTGCGCGTCAAGGTCGAGGCGGCGATCAAGCAGTTGGACTATGTGCCCAGTGCGGTAGCGCGCTCGCTCAAGGCCAAGACCACGGCGACGATCGGGCTGCTGGTGCCCAACAGCCTCAACCCGTACTTCGCGGAGTTGGCCCGGGGCATCGAGGATTACTGCGAGCGCAATGGCTATTGCGTGATCCTCTGCAACTCCGACGACAACGCCGAAAAGCAGCGCAGCTATTTGCGCGTGTTGTTGGAGAAACGCGTCGACGGCTTGATCGTGACCTCGGTGGGCGGCGATGACAGTGGCCTTGCGGCTGGCTTGAGCGCGGTGCGCACGCCCATGGTGATCGTCGACCGGGCGCTTGACGGTATCGACGTCGACCTGGTGCGGATCGATCATGAAGAGGGTGCCTACCTGGCGACCCGGCACTTGCTTGAACTAGGCCATCGTGACATTGCCTGCATCGCCGGCCCTGCCCATACGCGCGTGGCGCAAATGCGCCTGGCAGGCTATCGGCGTGCGCTGCGCGAGGCGGGCGTTGAAACAGTCGCCGAGCGCATCCGCGAAAGTGATTTCACCAGCACCGGCGGTTATGCCGCCGCCGTGCAGCTGCTTGCGCAGCAACCGCCCAGTGCGATTTTTGCCTGCAACGACATGATCGGTTTTGGCGTGCTTCGCGCCGCGGCAGAACGCAATATTCGCGTGCCGGGCGAGTTGTCGGTGATAGGTTTCGATGACATTCAAATGGGCCGCTATGTCTATCCTGCGTTGACCACGGTCGGGCAGTCGATCGTACAGCTGGGTGAGACAGCGGCCGAATTATTACTGCGACGTATAGCGACACCCCAACTGCCGGTCGATCAACGCATCGTGACGCCAAGCATTGTCTTGCGTGAATCGACGGCGCCGTTGGCGGGTGTGTTTGCCCAATACCGCTGAACCGAATTGATGAGTACTGATGTATGCCAGCGAACGTAGTGGTAGTAGGCAGCTTGAACATGGATCTGGTCACCCGCGCCAGTCGCTTGCCGCGAGCCGGTGAAACGCTGATCGGCCAGACGTTTTCCACCGTCCCCGGTGGCAAGGGCGCCAATCAGGCCGTCGCCCTGGCGCGCCTGGGGGCGGATGTGGCCATGATCGGGTGTGTCGGCAGCGATGCCTATGGCGGCCAATTGCGCGATGCGCTGCTGGTCGAAGGTGTCGACTGTCAGGCTGTCAGCACCGTGGACGGCTCCAGTGGGGTTGCGCTGATCGTGGTGGATGACAGCAGCCAGAACGCGATTGTGATTGTGGCGGGCAGTAACGGTCAGTTGACGCCCCAGTCGTTGACGGCCTGCGATGCGGTGTTGCAGGCTGCCGACGTGATCATTTGCCAGCTTGAAGTGCCGATGGACACCGTCGGGCATGCGCTCAAGCGCGGCCGCGAGTTGGGCAAGACGGTGATCCTCAACCCGGCGCCGGCCAGTGGGCCCTTGCCGGCCGAGTGGTATGCCTCGATCGACTACCTGATTCCCAACGAAAGTGAAGCCAGCGCCTTGAGCGGTGTTGCGGTCGATTCGCTCGACAGCGCCAAGCTCGCCGCGACAGCGTTGATCAAGGCGGGCGCCGGTAAAGTCATCATCACCCTCGGTGCTCAGGGCGCACTGTTTACTGATGGCAACAGCTTCGAGCACTTGGTCGCGCCCAAGGTCCGGGCGGTGGACACCACGGCAGCCGGCGATACCTTCGTGGGTGGCTTTGCCGCGGCGCTGGCTGCGGGCAAGAGCGAAGCCGAGGCCATCCGTTTTGGCCAGGTCGCGGCCGCGTTGTCGGTGACCCGTGCCGGCGCCCAGCCTTCCATTCCTACGCTGCACGACGTACAAGGTTTTGTGCCCTCATGAAAAAGACACCTCTGCTCAATATCGCCCTGTCCCGCGTAATCGCATCACTGGGGCACGGCGACATCCTGGTCATCGGGGATGCCGGCCTGCCGGTGCCGCCCGGCGTCGAATTGATCGACCTGGCGCTGACCCAGGGCATTCCGGATTTCATCAGCACCCTGCGCGTGGTGCTCAGCGAAATGCAGGTGGAAAGCCACGTGCTGGCTGAAGAAATCCTGCTCAAGCAGCCTGCGGCGCTGGTCGAGCTCAATGCGCTGGCCGATCAGGCTGCGCTGGGCGAGCGACGCCTGCTCAGTCATGAAGCGTTCAAGCAATTGAGTGGCAGGGCGCGCGCGGTCGTGCGCACCGGCGAATGTCAGCCTTACTGCAATATCGCGCTGGTATCCGGCGTAACCTTCTAGAGTCCCCCTACGACAAGGAGTGTTTTATGCAACGTGGTCTTCCCTCCCTGAAAAACCTGTTCCGGAGTGTTTTGCTTTTGTCCGCACTCACAGCTGCAAGCGCCCAGGCGGCGGAAAAAATCGACCTGATCATCGATACCGACCCCGGTGCCGACGATGTGGTTGCCTTGCTGTTCGCCATGGCTTCTCCGGAGGAACTGAACATTCGCGCACTGACGACAGTGGCCGGCAACGTGCGCCTGGACAAAACCTCCCGCAACGCCCGCCTGGCGCGCGAGTGGGCAGCACGCGAAGACATCCCGGTCTACGCGGGTGCTCCAGCGCCGCTGCTGCGCAAGCCGATCTATGCCGAGAATATCCATGGCAAGGAAGGTATCTCCGGCGTCACCGTGCATGAGCCGAAACAAGGCCTGGCTGATGGCAATGCGGTGGATTACCTGATCAAGACCCTGACCACCGCCAAACCCCACAGCATCACCATCGCCATGCTCGGTCCGCAGACCAACCTGGCCCTGGCATTGACCCAGGCGCCGGAAATCACCCAGGGCATCAAGGAAGTGGTGGTAATGGGTGGCGCGCACTTCAATGGCGGCAACATTACGCCGGTGGCCGAGTTCAACCTTTTCGCCGACCCGGTGGCTGCGGAAATTGTGCTTAAAAGTGGCGTGAAGTTGACCTACCTGCCGCTGGACGTCACCCATAAGGTGCTGACCAGCGAAGCGCGCCTGAAGAAGATCGCAGACCTGAACAACAACGCGAGCAAGGTCGTCAGCAATATCCTTAACGAATACGTCAAAGGTGACATGGAGCACTATGGCATTCCAGGTGGCCCGGTGCATGACGCCACAGTCGTCGCCTACCTGCTCAAGCCATCGCTGTTCACTGGTCGCCAGGTCAACGTGGTCGTCGACAGCCGGGAAGGCCCGACCTTCGGCCAGACCATCGTTGATTGGTACGACGGCTTGAAGCAGGAGAAGAATGCGTTTTGGGTCGAGAACGGCGATGCCCAGGGCTTTTTCGATCTGCTGACCGAGCGCCTGGCACGTTTGAAGTAAACCGCTTGCCGGTCGGCGTTCGCCGGCCGGTTCCTACTCGCGCGCCTGTGCACCGTCGTAATTGGTCGGGTATTTCTCGAATACCTGGCCGATGAAGGCGTGTGCGCCCTGGGTGCCGAGCTCCTTGACCAGCAGGTCGATCCCAATGATCGCCAACTCCTCCGCACTGCCGGGACTGTAGGAGCTTTGCCCCTGGGGCCATTTGGCTTTGATATCGGCTTGGAGCGTTACGGTGGTCATGGGAAATCTCGCGGGCTTTAGGTACTGGGCGATGCGCTGGCGTGCGGCTTGAGCGGGCGCAGTTAACCATTTTACGCGGGGTTTGGCACTGCTACTTAGGCATGAGGGGAGGGGTGTGCGACACTGTCGGCCTGTTTATTGGCCGGGAAACACCGCGTGCAGATCGATTTGAATAAGCCTGAGAGTCTTACGCTGGCAGCTGTGCGCCAACTGATTGCCAGTGCCAGTGACGATGAACATGCCCAGCTTCGGGTCACCAGGGCCGGTATTGCCTACATCTCTTCAGGAAAGGTTGTAGGCGGCGTAGATATCGACGGGCTGCTGTTTCGCTTGGAGACCTGGGCGAAGGGGTCGGGGTATGTAGGCAATGTGGCTGCCAGTGACGAGGTCTGGGTGACGCAGATTTTCAACGCGCTGAAGCAGAACTGGCCAGCGCCGTCGTCCGACTACATCGATATCTACTGAGCATGTTCATATCTGGTCACGATTGACTGGACGCTTGCCTGGCATGACTCAGGCAGACTTGCGGGTGAGGCGTTAACGTCTTGAAACCAATCGGTTGCATCGCTGTCGCACGATCTCTGTTCACTTTTTTATCATAGGAGGCTTCATGCCTTGGAAGCTCGCATCATTCGGTACTTTGTTGGCGGCGCTCGCGTTGGCGGGTTGCAGCACCCCGGGTGCCTCTGAGCCAGGCAAGGATGCCGGCGTGACCGACGCCGGTCATAGCCGCTGTGAGTCGAAGGCCGCCGAGTACACGATCGGCCAGAAAGCCTCGCCTCAACTGTTGGAGCAGGCGCGTACCCGTGCCGGTGCCCAGAATGCACGCATCCTCAAGCCCAACGACATGATCACGTTGGAATACCGCTCCGACCGCTTGAACCTGAACACCGACGATAATCTGGTGATCACGCGGGTCAATTGCGGCTGATAGCCTGCGGCTTTTGCAGCGCCCATAAAAAACCCCGTCACATGGACGGGGTTTTTTTTAGCTCAGCGGAGATTACTCGCCGCGAACCTGTGCAGCTTGCATACCCTTTTGGCCTTTCTCAGCCACGAAGGAAACGGTTTGGCCTTCTTTCAGGCTTTTGAAACCGTCGCTTTCGATAGCTTTGAAGTGTACGAACAGGTCGTCACCGCCACCTTGAGGAGTGATGAAGCCGAAGCCTTTTTCATCGTTGAACCATTTAACGGTGCCGGTTTGGCGATTAGACATGGTGTATCTCCAAGAAACATATATTTTCAGTAGTGCTGTGCTGCTCAGGCCAACTGGGCACACAGGGCTATCATAGTCGAAATGTTCGGCTTGGGAGCCCCCCCAAGGCATTGTTTGCTAATCAATCGCGTTGCGTTTAGTCGAGTATCCGGCGCAAAGCCCCGTTCTACGGGGCTTTGCGGCGAAATATCAGCTGTTAAAAAAAGCCGTAAAAGCTACGTAATTTGTGAGAAATAGCAGTTTTCAGGCTGTTTTTTTGGCAAAACGGACGTCTGATCAGCAGACGTTCTTACTTTTTCTTGACGACTTTGCAGGACGAAATAGCCGCGACTGCCTTGTTCTTCAGCTCCGGGCTGGCGTTCTGGTTGGTCATCAATTCCTTGATTTCCGCGGTGCTCAATTCGGCGTTGATCTTGTTGGCGCCACATTCGCAATGATCTTTGGCGGTTTTGGCGTCCACGTTCTGGCTGGCCGCAGCGCTGCAGTCTTTGACGAACGCGTCACGGGCGCCGTCTGGCCAGTTCGATGGCGCCGCGGCTTGCGCGCCGAGCGAAAGGAATGCCAGGGAAGCGGCGAGGGCGAGGGTCGAGGTAAAACGCATCATGGGATGCTCCTTTGGGTCGAGGACGAACGGCGATTCTCGGGGTGTTTGAGGCGCGACGTACAGCTCAAGTTCACTTTTGCGGCCCTAAAGCATGGAATTTGCCTTTACCCCGGTCGTGGCGGCGCGATGACCGTTCATCTGTGCTAGCATCGTGGGCTTGGCTTTTTCCAGGCGTGCCATTTGCCGCCTTGCCAGGGCTCTTTTTTGTTCACTCCAGTCACTCTGGTTCGATTATCGGTTGGCCGAAAGGCTCCTGCCGCTGTAAGGCAGGCGTTCAGCATTGAACGGCCTGGTGTTGGATCTTGTACTGGCTCATCCCAACCCACGTGACCTTTGGTAGGGGTCACCACTAGGAGAGGAGGCGCCATGCCAACTATTACTCTACCCGACGGCAGTCAACGTTCATTCGATCATCCGGTTTCCGTAGCCGAGGTCGCCGCATCCATTGGTGCCGGCCTTGCCAAGGCCACCGTGGCCGGCAAGGTCGACGGCAAGCTGGTCGATGCCAGTGACCTGATCACCTCCGACGCCAGCCTGCAGATCATCACGCCCAAGGATCAAGAGGGGCTCGAGATTATTCGCCACTCTTGCGCGCACCTGATCGGCCATGCGGTCAAGCAGCTGTACCCAACCGCCAGGATGGTGATCGGTCCGGTAATCGAAGAAGGCTTCTATTACGACATCGCCTATGAGCGTCCTTTCACTCCGGACGACCTGGCCGCCATCGAGCAGCGCATGCACGCGCTGATCGAAAAAGATTACGACGTGATCAAAAAGGTCACCCCGCGCGCCGAAGTTATCGACGTGTTTACCGCCCGTGGCGAAGACTACAAGCTGCGCCTGGTGGAAGACATGCCGGACGAGCAGGCCATGGGTCTGTACTACCACGAAGAATACGTGGACATGTGCCGTGGCCCGCACGTGCCGAACACGCGCTTTCTCAAGTCGTTCAAGCTGACCAAACTGTCCGGCGCCTACTGGCGCGGCGACGCGAAGAATGAGCAACTGCAACGTATCTACGGCACCGCCTGGGCCGACAAGAAGCAGCTGGCCGCCTATATCCAGCGCATTGAAGAGGCCGAGAAACGCGACCACCGCAAGATCGGCAAGCGCCTGAACCTGTTCCATCTCCAGGAAGAAGCGCCGGGCATGGTGTTCTGGCATCCGAACGGTTGGACCCTGTACCAGGTGCTCGAGCAGTACATGCGCAAGGTTCAGCGCGAGAATGGCTACCTCGAGATCAAGACCCCGCAGGTCGTCGATCGCAGCCTGTGGGAGAAATCCGGGCACTGGGCCAACTACGCCGACAACATGTTCACCACCCAGTCGGAAAACCGCGACTACGCCATCAAGCCGATGAACTGCCCTTGCCACGTGCAGGTGTTCAATCAAGGCCTGAAGAGCTACCGCGAGTTGCCGATGCGCCTGGCCGAGTTCGGTGCCTGCCACCGCAACGAGCCATCGGGTGCGCTGCACGGCATCATGCGTGTGCGCGGCTTTACCCAGGACGACGCCCATATCTTCTGCACCGAAGAGCAGATGCAGGCTGAATCGGCCGCGTTCATCAAGCTGACCATGGACGTTTACCGCGATTTCGGCTTTACCGAAGTCGAGATGAAGCTGTCCACTCGTCCGGAAAAACGCGTCGGCTCCGACGAACTCTGGGATCGCGCCGAAGCTGCACTGGCCGCAGCACTCGACAGCGCGGGCCTTGCGTACGACCTGCAGCCGGGCGAGGGCGCGTTCTACGGTCCCAAGATCGAGTTCTCGCTGAAAGATTGCCTTGGCCGTGTCTGGCAGTGTGGTACCCTGCAGCTCGATTTTAACCTGCCGATCCGTCTGGGAGCCGAATACGTCTCCGAAGACAACAGCCGTAAACACCCGGTTATGCTGCACCGGGCGATCCTCGGCTCGTTCGAACGGTTCGTCGGCATCCTGATCGAGCACTACGAGGGCGCGTTCCCGGCGTGGCTGGCTCCGACCCAGGCAGTGATCATGAATATCACTGATAAACAGGCAGATTTTGCCGCTGAAGTTGAAAAAACACTCAACGAAAGCGGATTTCGTGCCAAGTCCGACTTGAGAAATGAAAAGATCGGCTTTAAAATCCGTGAGCATACTTTGCTCAAGGTTCCCTATCTTTTGGTTATCGGAGATCGGGAAGTCGAGATGCAGACTGTCGCTGTGCGTACTCGTGAAGGTGCTGACCTGGGCTCGATGCCCGTCGCCCAGTTCGCTGAGTTCCTCGCGCAAGCGGTTTCCCGGCGTGGTCGCCCAGATTCGGAGTAATTACTATTAAGCGTGAAATGAGACAAGATAAACGAGCTGCACCGAAAGCCCCGATCAACGAGAATATCTCGGCACGCGAGGTTCGGTTAATTGGGGCTGAAGGTGAGCAGCTTGGGATTGTGTCAATTGAAGACGCGCTTCTTAAGGCTGAAGAAGCCAAGCTCGATTTGGTGGAAATTTCCGCCGATGCTGTACCACCTGTCTGCAAGCTGATGGACTACGGCAAATCGATCTTCGAGAAGAAGAAGCAGGTTGCCGCAGCCAAGAAAAACCAGAAGCAGATCCAGGTTAAAGAAATCAAGTTTCGTCCAGGGACGGAGGAAGGGGATTACCAGGTAAAACTGCGCAACCTGGTACGTTTCCTGAGTGATGGGGACAGGGCCAAGGTATCCTTGCGATTCCGCGGCCGTGAGATGGCCCACCAGGAGCTGGGGATGGAACTCCTCAAGCGGGTTGAAGCTGACCTGCTCGAGTACGGTTCGGTCGAACAGCATCCTAAGATGGAAGGACGCCAGCTGATCATGGTCATCGCCCCGAAAAAGAAGAAGTAATCAACAGGGCACGGCAGGCCTTCTGATTATGTTTATCAACTGAATGCGGAGTACCGAACATGCCAAAGATGAAAACTAAAAGTGGTGCTGCTAAGCGGTTTCTGAAAACTGCTAACGGCATCAAGCACAAGCACGCTTTCAAGAGCCACATCCTGACCAAAATGTCGACCAAGCGTAAGCGTCAACTGCGCGGTAGCAGCTTGCTGCATCCGTCTGACGTGGCAAAAGTCGAGCGCATGCTGCGCCTTCGTTAATTTTGGTTCAAGAATAGAGGAAGTAACTCATGGCTCGTGTTAAGCGTGGCGTCATGGCCCGTAAGCGTCACAAAAAAATTCTGAAACTTGCTAAAGGCTACTACGGCGCGCGTTCACGCGTATTCCGTGTTGCCAAGCAAGCGGTAATCAAGGCAGGCCAATACGCCTACCGTGACCGTCGTCAGAAAAAACGTCAGTTCCGCGCTCTGTGGATCGCTCGTATCAACGCTGGTGCACGTGTTAACGGTCTGTCCTACAGCCGTTTCATCGCTGGCCTGAAGAAAGCGTCCATCGAAATCGACCGTAAGGTTCTGGCTGAACTGGCCGTGAACGAAAAAGCGGTGTTTGCTGCGATTGTCGAGAAAGCTAAAGCCTCCTTGGCTTAAGTACCCCCGACAGTCACCCTGGGCTACTCCTGTAGCCCAAGGTGGTAAACGTCATAAATAGGGGAAGAGCCTTCAAGCTCTTCCCCTATTTTGTATCTGGAGTCTGTACATGGAAAACCTGGACGCGCTCGTCGCCCAAGCCCTTGAGGCTGTGCAAAGCGCTGAAGATGTAAATGCCCTGGAGCAAATCCGGGTTCACTACCTTGGTAAAAAGGGTGAATTGACTCAGGTGATGAAGACCCTGGGGAATTTGCCGGCTGAGGAGCGTCCGCAGGTCGGTGCGCTGATCAACGTTGCCAAGGAGCGCGTCACCGAGGTTCTCAATGCGCGCAAGGCGTCGCTCGAGGAGGCCGATCTTGCGGCCAAGCTCGCCGCCGAGTCCATTGACGTGACCTTGCCTGGCCGTGGCCAGGCCTCGGGCGGTCTGCATCCGATCACCCGGACTCTGGAACGTATCGAGCAGTTCTTTACCCATATCGGCTACGGCATTGCCGAAGGCCCCGAGGTTGAAGACGACTACCACAACTTCGAGGCGCTCAACATCCCAGGCCATCACCCGGCCCGGTCGATGCACGACACCTTCTATTTCAACGCAAACATGTTGTTGCGCACCCATACCTCGCCGGTACAGGTCCGCACCATGGAAGCGAACAAGCCGCCGATCCGCATCGTCTGCCCGGGCCGTGTGTACCGTAGCGACTCGGATATCACCCATTCGCCGATGTTCCACCAGGTCGAAGGCCTGCTGGTCGATCGCGATATCAATTTCGCCGACCTCAAAGGCACTATCGAAGAATTCCTGCGGGTGTTCTTCGAGAAAGAGCTGGCGGTGCGTTTCCGTCCATCCTTCTTCCCGTTCACCGAACCATCGGCTGAAGTCGATATGGAATGCGTGATGTGCAGCGGCAAAGGCTGCCGCGTCTGCAAGCAGACCGGCTGGCTGGAAGTGATGGGGTGCGGCATGGTCCACCCTAACGTGCTGCGCATGTCCGGGATCGACCCGGAAGAGTTTTCGGGCTTTGCCTTCGGCATGGGCGTTGAGCGTCTGGCCATGCTGCGTTACGGCGTGAACGACTTGCGTCTGTTCTTCGACAACGACTTGCGGTTCCTCGCGCAATTTCGCTAGTCGTAACGAATCTTTAGGAGAGCAGGATGAAATTCAGTGAACAATGGCTGCGCGGCTGGGTAAGCCCGCAGGTGGATCGCGACGCGCTGGTTGCGCGTCTGTCGATGGCCGGTCTTGAGGTCGATAGCGTCACCCCGGCCGCCGGTGTATTCAGTGGCGTGGTGGTGGGCGAGGTGCTGAGCACCGAGCAGCACCCGGATGCCGATAAATTGCGTGTGTGCCAGGTCAGTAACGGCGCAGAGACCTTCCAGGTCGTGTGCGGAGCGCCCAACGTGCGCCCGGGCCTGAAGATCCCGTTCGCCATGATCGGTGCCGAACTGCCGGGTGACTTCAAGATCAAGAAGGCCAAGCTGCGCGGCGTCGAGTCCAACGGCATGCTGTGCTCCCAGGCTGAGCTGCAGGTGGGCGAAGGCAACGACGGCTTGATGGAGCTGCCGGCCGATGCGCCGGTTGGCCAGGACATTCGTGCTTACCTGGAATTGGAAGACGCCAGCATCGAGGTCGACCTGACCCCGAACCGTGGCGACTGCCTGTCCCTGGCCGGCCTGGCCCGTGAAGTGGGTGCGCTGTACAACGTGCCCGTCACTCGTCCAGTGGTTGCCAGCGTGCCAGCCGTGCACGACGAAGTGCGCTCGATTGAAGTGTCGGCGCCAAACGCCTGCCCACGTTACCTGGGTCGCGTGATCCGTAATGTCGACCTGTCCAGGCCAACCCCGCTGTGGATGGTTGAACGCCTGCGCCGCGCTGATGTGCGCAGCATCGATGCGGCCGTCGACATCACCAACTATGTGATGTTGGAGCTGGGCCAGCCGCTGCACGCGTTTGACCTTGCCGAAATCCAAGGCGGCATCCGCGTGCGTATGGCAGAGGAAGGCGAGAAGCTGGTACTGCTCGACGGCCAGGAAGTCAGCCTGCGCGCCGACACCCTGGTCATTGCCGACCACTCCCGCGCCTTGGCGATTGCTGGCGTGATGGGTGGCGAGCACAGCGGTGTCTCCGCGACCACGCGTGACGTATTCCTTGAAAGCGCGTTCTTCGACCAGATCGCCATCGCCGGCAAGGCCCGTTCCTACGGCCTGCACACCGATGCGTCGCACCGCTATGAGCGTGGCGTGGACTGGAAGCTGGCCCGTGAAGCCATGGAGCGCGCCACTGGCCTGCTGCTGGACATCACCGGTGGCGAAGCCGGTCCGATCACCGAGACCGTCAACCAACAGTACCTACCGTCCATTGCGCCCATCACCCTGCGTGCCAAAAGCGTCGAGCAAATGCTCGGCCTGGTGATTGAGCCTGCCGAGATCGAGCAACTGCTGTCGGCCCTCGGCCTCGCCATCTCTGCGGGTGGGGAAGGGCAGTGGCACGTTGAAGTGCCAAGCCATCGCTTCGATATCAGTCTGGAAGTCGACCTGATCGAAGAACTGGCCCGCCTGTACGGCTACAACCGTCTGCCGGTGCGCTACCCGCAAGCGCGCCTTGCGCCACAACCGAAGGCCGAGGCGCGTGCGCACCTGCCTGAGTTGCGTCGCCTGCTGGTGGCTCGTGGTTATCAGGAAGCGGTGACCTACAGCTTCATCGATCCAAAGCAATTCGAGCTGTTCAACCCGGGCGTCGAGCCGCTGTTGCTGGCCAATCCGATTTCCAATGACATGGCGGCCATGCGTTCGTCACTGTGGCCAGGCCTGGTCAAGGCGCTGTCTCACAACCTGAACCGTCAGCAGGATCGCGTGCGCATGTTCGAAAGCGGCCTGCGTTTCGTCGGTCAGCTCGATGGCCTGAAGCAAGAGCCGATGCTGGCCGGTGTGGTCTGCGGCAGCCGCCTGCCGGAAGGCTGGGCACAGGGCCGCGACCCCGTGGACTTCTTCGACGTCAAGGCCGACGTGGAAGCGGTACTGGGCTTTGCCGGTGCGCTGGATGCATTCACGTTCCTGCCAGGCAAACACCCGGCGCTGCACCCAGGCCAGACCGCGCGCATCGAGCGCGAGGGTCGCTTGGTCGGCTTTGTCGGCGCCATTCACCCGGAACTGTCGAAAACCCTGGGTCTGGACCGTCCAGTCTTCGTTTTTGAACTGGTACTGGCTGAAGTTGCGTCGGGCAAGATGCCGAAATTCAGCGAGTTGTCGCGCTTCCCTGAAGTGCGTCGTGACCTGGCCCTGATCGCCGATCGTGAAGTCGCCGCCACTGCCGTTCTGGAAGTAATTCGAGAAAATGCAGGGGAATGGCTGACGGACCTCAGGCTATTTGACGTCTATCAGGGTAAAGGCATTGATCCGCATAGAAAAAGCCTTGCAGTTGGCTTGACCTGGCAGCATCCATCGCGCACTCTTAATGACGATGAGGTGAATACCACGACACAAAATATCCTCACCTCGCTCGAACAAAGGTTGAACGCCACGTTAAGGAAGTGACGTATGGGGGCTTTGACGAAAGCTGAGATGGCGGAACGTCTGTACGAAGAGTTGGGTCTGAACAAGCGCGAGGCCAAGGAATTGGTCGAGCTGTTTTTTGAAGAGATCAGGCACGCTCTGGAAGACAACGAACAGGTCAAATTGTCCGGTTTCGGCAATTTTGACCTGCGGGACAAACGCCAGCGGCCTGGCCGCAATCCAAAAACGGGAGAAGAAATCCCGATCACGGCTCGCCGTGTGGTCACCTTTCGTCCAGGGCAGAAGTTGAAGGCCCGAGTTGAGGCTTATGCTGGAACCAAGTCATAACGACGAACTACCCGTCATCCCAGGCAAACGCTACTTCACCATCGGTGAAGTCAGCGAGCTGTGTGCGGTAAAACCGCACGTGCTGCGCTATTGGGAGCAGGAGTTTCCTCAACTCAACCCCGTCAAACGCACCGGGAACCGTCGGTATTATCAGCGACAGGACGTGCTGATGATCCGACAGATCCGCGCGTTGCTGTACGACCAGGGGTTCACCATCAGCGGCGCGCGCCAGCGCATGTCCGGTGATGAAGCCAAAGACGACACCACCCAATACAAGCAACTGATCCGCCAGATGATCTCCGAACTCGAAGATGTGCTGGTGGTGTTGAAAAAGTGATTCAGGCTTTTAAAATACTTCCACATTTCAAAAGCTTGCGGTATATTCCGATTCGCTTCGTTAAGAAGCAAACCCAGTAACACGCCTAGTCGGGGCGTAGCGCAGTCCGGTAGCGCACTAGCATGGGGTGCTAGGGGTCGAGTGTTCGAATCACTCCGTCCCGACCATACAATTCAAGGGGTTGCGAGATTTTATCTCGCAACCCCTTTTTGTTTTTAAGTGTTTTTACCCCACAGAACACCCGGCTCTTGATGGATTTTTCGATGTGATACCACTATCGAAATTTGCCCGATGGACTTCCGTCCTTTTTCGATATTGAGCTGTGTCGGTCGTAGTATCTGACGTTCGATGATGGCCTGGGAGAACAGTGACGACCAAAGGCACATTACGGCTGTGACTATAAGAGATATCATCCCGCCATCAGCTCAAGAGGGGCTCCCTGGCCGGTCAGTTTCGGCACTCCCTTGAGCATAACGACAAGGATTGTTGCGCATGGACGATATCGTTCAGCCCCTCACACCCCAAGAAGAAGCCCCGCCTAAGGAAGTAAAGGTCCTTGCCACCTTGGTAGCAAAGCTAAATCTTGCAGATTTCCAGAACGCTATCCCTGTGATTCGCGAGCTTCGTATCTCGAACGAAACGAATAATCGTTTCGTCAATGCCACTCTTACGCTTAGCTCTGCCCCCGAGGTATTTAAGTCCAAGATCTGGCGGATCGACGAGATCGCTGCAGATAGCTTCCGGGTCATACCTGGGCTTGATCTTGTCTTGGACGGCCCGTTGTTGAGTCGCCTGACAGAGTCAGAAATGTCGACCTTTACATTTGTCCTCGAAGCCGATGACAAGGAGGCGGAGAGCGGTCGCAAGGAAGTTGCTCGGCTTGAACAGGTCGTAGACCTTTTGCCCAGAAACCAGTGGGGCGGATTGCGGCATATACCAGATATGACTGCGGCTTTTGTTCAGCCGAATGATGCAGCGGTTGAGCGGTTGCTCAAGCAGGCGGCCGAGTTGCTTCGTCTTAGCGATAAGCCGTCGGCACTTGATGGATATGAGGGTGGCCCCAAAAGAGCTTGGCAGTTGGCGTCGGCAGTGTGGGGCGCGGTGGCGCGCATGAAGCTCGACTATGCGTTGCCGCCGGCCAGCTTTGAACAATCAGGACAGAAGACTCGTAGCCCCAGTCAGATTGCTGACTCCGGGTTGGCTACTTGTCTCGATCTGACTCTGCTTTTCTGCGCAGCATTGGAGCAGATCGGTCTTAACCCTGTGATCGTATTCACCCATGGTCACGCTTTTGCTGGTTTGTGGCTTAAGCCAGAAGAGTTCACGACTGCAGTGGTGGATGATGTCACTGCAGTGCGTAAGCGGGTGAAGCTTCAGGAACTCGTGCTATTTGAGACCACTCTTATTACCCACGCCTCGATACCGCCATTCTCTTATGCGGTAGAGATGGGCACGAAACAAGTAGCCGAAGACGCTGAAAGTGTTTTCGAGATGCTGCTAGATATCCGTCGCGCCCGTTTGCAGCGTATCAAACCGCTCGCCAGCTCAGAGGCTCAGATCGCACGTGTCGCCGTTGCTGAGACTGATGAAGCTCCATCGCTTCTTGTGGAGGAAGGGATCGGCCTCGCTGATGACAATAATAAGGTACAGGTTGAAGATCTGTCCAAGCTAGACCCAGCAGATCGCTTGGGCCGGTGGCAGCGGAAGCTTCTGGATCTGTCGCTTCGAAATAACTTGCTCAATTTCAAAATGGGTAAGCGAGCGCTGAAGCTTGAATCGCCTGATCCTGGTGCTCTCGAGGACATTCTTGCGAGTGGACAGTCTCTGAAGCTGCTTACTAGGCCTGACCTGATGGATGGCGCAGATCCGCGTGAGCGCGCACTCTATGAGCAGCGTGAGCGAGAAGATGTTCGCCGCCGTCATGCTGAAGATGCTCTCAAACGTAGGGAAGTATTCGTTGCGCTGACGTCAACCGAAATGGATGTCCGGTTAACTGAGTTATATCGAAGCGCTCGTACTGCTTTGCAGGAAGGTGGCTCCAACACGCTTTTCCTGGCCATCGGTTTTCTTAGCTGGACGCGCGAGGATAGGGCCGGACAAAAGTACAAAGCGCCACTGGTCTTGGTTCCTGTCACTTTGGAGCGTAAGAGTGCGCGTTCTGGATTCACCATGGTGCTGCACGATGATGAGCCTCGTTTTAACCCGACTCTGATCGAGATGCTGCGTCAAGACTTTGAACTGGGCTTGGGTTCACTGGAGCAGGAGCTGCCTCGGGACGACTCCGGTCTGGATATCGCCGGTATTTGGAACAAGGTTGGTCATGCGATCAAGGACATCGCAGGCTGGGAGCTTAACGAGGACGTTGTGCTCTCGATGTTCTCGTTTGCCAAGTATCTTATGTGGAAGGATCTTGCCGAGAATGCAGAGCACCTTCGACAGAGCCCTGTAGTCCAGCACCTTCTGGATACGCCACGTGATTCGTTCATCTCCGATACCCCGTTTCCGGAGGCGGAGTCACTGGACCGTGATTACGGCCCGACTGATGTGTTTTGCCCATTGCCATCTGATTCATCTCAGCTTGCGGCTGTGATGGCCGCAGCCAAGGGTAAAGACTTCGTTCTCATCGGCCCACCTGGCACGGGTAAAAGCCAAACGATTTCCAACATGATCGCCCAGTCGATCGCTCAAGGGCGCCGGGTGCTGTTCGTGTCTGAGAAAATTGCTGCCCTGGACGTCGTGTACCGGCGCTTGCGTGAAATCGGTCTGGGTGAGTTCTGCCTTGAACTTCACTCCAGCAAAGCTCGGAAAACGGATGTCCTTGCTCAGTTACAGTCGGCTTGGGAAGCGAAAGGGCAGGTAGATGCTGCCGCATGGGAGGTGGAAGCGCAGCGGCTCGCGTCCCTGCGTGACAGCCTCAATATTTATGTCGAGCGTCTGCATCGCCGGCACCGCAACGGCTACACCATCTACGATGCCATCGGGACGGTGACATCGGGTGTTGATGAGGCAGTAGCTCCACTTGGTTGGCCATCTCCGGAAACGCATGATCAGAAGGCCATGCTTGAACTTCGAGAGCTGGGCGACCGCCTTGAAGTGAACGCACAGGCTGTGGGTTACAGTCAGCTGGCAGGCAACGCTTTGTCCGGGGTAGGCCAAGCAGAGTGGTCGCCTCATTGGCAGCAACAATTCGTGCAGGCGGCTCGTGACGTGCTTCCCGCTGTGCTTGAAGTCCAGAGAGCTGCCGATCGCTTTGTTGAGCTGTCTGGGCTTCCTGTTACGGAGTACACCCCAACAGCGCTTGAGGGGCTATCGATCCTTTCTCGAGCACTTCCTGCTGCCGCTGGGCATGATTGGCGTTTCGCACTGCGCCCCGATGCTCGCTCGATTTCTAAACGTCTGAGTGACGGCTGCACTTGGGTCGACGAACACCGGGACATTAACTCCAGACTCTCATCCCTCTGGTCCTCTCGTATTATTGCTGAAGCTAAACAAGGCATTGATTTGCTGCAGCAACGCCGCGCTACGTTCGTTGATCTAGGCTCGGCCTGGCCAGAAAATGTCACTGACGTTCTCGGGCAAGCTGTCACATTGCTGTGTCAGATAGACGACCTCAAGCACCAGCTAACGGCGTCCTACGTTGATGCGATTGAAGTACTTGATACCGAACTCCTGCTGCGCGAGTGGAAAGACGCGGAGGAGTCTTTCTGGCCTAAGTCTTGGTTCGGAAAACGCCGCATCGCTGGGCTATTGGCTCCGACGCAGACGTCAACAGGTGAAGTCGACAATGGCAAGGATCTCGCTACTTGGGTAGAGATTCGGTCGGTGCGTCGAGCAATCGATGAGCTGGAGCCAGGTCATGAGTGTGTTGCTGTTTGGCAAGGTGCCAAATCCGAAGCAACGCATCTCGCGACAGCGATCAAGCTGCAAGAGGCTATGCGGCTTCAGAAAAGTAATTCTGCCTGGATCGATGACGGCTTGCAGTTGGTTGAGCAGGGCCAGCTAGGTGATGGCCTGAAGGAGGAACTCCGCCGGCTGCGTGCGCTGACTCGTCTCGATGCTGGGTTAGATGAGCTGGTTGATCTCAGCTCAGCAACTAGCTCTCTCTGGAGCGGTTTGACCACGGATATTGACGTGCTGACTGCAGCTCTGCGCTTCCAGGCTGAACGACGTGGCATAGAAGAACGCGGTCGGCTTGTCGACGACCATCCTCATGTAGAGGAGGGGCGTTGTGGCTCGTCGTTAAAAGCTGATTTTGAGTTGCTCAAGAACAGAGCAGCAGTTGAGCGAGAGTTGGTGGATCTGGCCGATCTGCGAGAAATCGTTCCTGTCTGGAATGACTTGAAAACGAAAGTTGATGTCGTGCGTAGTGCGGCAGCGTTTCAGGGGGAGATGGCTACCGCGGTGGCGAAGCTGGCACTCAATCCTGAGCAGGTCGCGGCCTACAAAACACCGCTTCAAACTCTGTTGGGGGATGGTAACGCACTACTTGAACCGGAGGCTGCTATAGCCAATGCCGGTGTTGCTCTTCGAGAAAAGCTTGAGTTGCTACAGGCGCGAGCGGCGCACCTGACGGCTGTCGGTCATTTCACCGAAATGGGCGTCATCGAAACTGCTCACCTGGCGCTAAGTGATATCAAGACAAACTGCGAAACTGTCGTCTCGTCTGAATCGCGCCTTAAGGCATGGTGCGCTTGGCGGAAGGTTCGCGATGAAGCCTACGCTGTCGGCCTGGCGCCGATTGTTCAATCGATGGAAACAGGAGCCATCAGCTCTGGAAAAGTCCGTCGTGTATTGGAAGTAAATTACGCCCGCTGGTGGCTGAATACGACGGTCGATAATGAAGAGGTGATCCGGACGTTCGTCAGCGTGGAGCATGAGCAACGAATTCGCGATTTCCGGGCTTTGGATGACAAGTTCACCGAGTTGACCAAGGACTGGCTCCGGGCTCGGCTATGTTCCGACCTACCAAGCCAAGACAGTGTAAGTCGCTCTTCAGAGTGGGGCGTTCTGCGACATGAGATGGGCAAGAAGACCAAGCACATCCCATTGCGGGAGCTAATGAGTCGTGCGCCAGAAGCGCTAACCAAGCTGACTCCATGTTTGCTCATGAGCCCTCTATCCATTGCTCAGTATCTGCCTCCTGCCTCGACGCCGTTCGATCTCGTTATCTTCGATGAGGCATCTCAAATACCTGTCTGGGATGCCATCGGCGCAATGGCCCGAGGGAAGCAAGTGGTGATGGTGGGCGACCCCAAACAGCTCCCTCCGACTTCGTTCTTTAACCGAGCTGAGTCGACCGCTGAAGATGAGGATGTAGAGGCTGACCTCGAGAGTATTCTGGACGAGTGCATCAGTGCCAATCTGCCAATGCGTAATCTGAACTGGCACTACCGTAGCCGCCACGAAAGTCTGATCGCTTTCTCGAACCAGCGATACTACCAGTCGAAGCTGGTGACTTTCCCATCACCGTTTACGGCCGACAAAGCAGTACGGTTATGCCCAGTCCCGGGTGTATATGACAAGGGTGGGTCGCGAACAAACTTAATTGAAGCAAGATATTTAGTTGCTGATTTGGTTGCCCGCCTACAGTCTCCGGCCTTCCGCGAAAGCGGGCGGACCGTGGGGGTCGTAACCTTTAACGGCGAGCAACAGAAGCTCATCATGGACATGCTGGATGAGGCTTGCCGGAAAGACCCATCACTCGATTCGTATTTCGCTGAGTCCGAGCTGGAACCTGTGTTCGTCAAGAACCTTGAGAGCGTTCAAGGCGATGAGCGAGACATCATCTATTTCTCGACCACCTACGGAAAAGACGCTGCCGGTGTGCTTTCCATGAACTTCGGTCCGATGAACCGCCCTGGTGGTGAGCGTCGACTGAACGTGGCAATAACCCGTGCTCGCCAGGAGCTTGTGGTGTTTTCGACCTTGCGCCCAGAGCATATTGATCTAGCTCGTACGCAAGCGATCGGGGTTCGAGATCTTAAGCACTTCTTGGAGTTTGCAGAGCGTGGCCCACGGGCTCTCGCAGAGGCTGACTTTGGTAGCGTGGGTAGTTTCGACAGCCCATTCGAAGAGGCGGTTGCAGCGGCCTTGGCTAAAAAGGGATGGCAGATATTTACCCAGATTGGCGTTTCCTCCTTTCGAATAGACCTTGGGGTTGTTCACCCTGACTCACCTGGACGGTACCTTGCCGGGATTGAATGCGACGGTGCTACTTATCACCGCAGTGCGACAGCTCGTGATCGTGACAAGCTCCGTGAGTTTGTACTGCGTGGACTTGGTTGGGAGATCGTTAGGATATGGTCGACAGACTGGTGGGTTGATGCAATTGGAACTGCCGAAAAGGTACATCTACGTCTGAACGAACTCCTTGCTGAGTCCCGAGCCAAGCAGGCTGTCATCGATGCCGCTCAAGAGGCAGAGCGACTGAAAATCGACGCAGCTATGGCTGAGGTCATTGAGGTAGTAAGTCAGGTTGCTGTGGTTGCCACAGTGGACAGTGTGGCCGAATCCAATGACCCGTCAGGCGCGTTGCCTGATTTGAAGTACGCCAAGGCTGCATCTATCACACCAGATGAGGATGTCTTGGATTTTGCTCGTCCCTCTGCATATCTGATTTATAAAGAAGCCGACCCTCGTCAGGCAGTAGGGTTGGTCGATCCAGATCAGTTCTTTGAGGCGAGTTACACGGAAACGTTGGAGCAGATGATTGCTCATGTCGTAACGCAAGAGGGGCCGGTTCTGGACACGGCACTCGCAAGGCGCATTGCCCGTGCTCATGGCTGGGTACGAACCGGCTCACGGATACGTGATCGCGTTGACCAAATTGCCCGTGCTCGATTCCGCTCACATGAAGAGGAGCAGACAGGAGTCTTTTTCTGGCCGGCTCATATCGAATCGGACGCCAGTGTGGTCTTCCGGAAGCCCGGCGACGAAGACACTACAAGAGGGCTATCTGAAATCTGCCTGCCGGAACTACGGTCTTTGGTCGATGAGATGGTGCAGCGGGGGCATGCGGGGGAGGGCTTGATATACGCGGTCGCGAAAGAAGCTGGTGTAAGCAAGCTTGCTCATGCGGGACGTCAGCGCATTGAGAGAGCCATACGTCAAATGGCGGAGTAACGAGAAACAAAGGGGGCCGTGAAGGTCCCCTTGACCAGCACACCAGGAGTGGGTGCCGGGAACCGTAAACAAATCGCCCATGGCTTTCGCCGGGCAGGCCCAGCCTCGCCATCAATCTTGAGCGGGAGTCGAGCAGGGCGGTGAACGGTAAAGGGCTCCGGCCCGATGTCGACTCCGCGTATTTACACAATTCGGGCCAAGAGCCAAATCTTTAATCCTGATTAAAAGAAACCCTGATCGAGGGCGCATACGCCCCCTTTCATTACAGAGTTTTCAGGGGGTTGCCTTTGAGCTTTTTGTACTCAGCGCCAAGGGCGGCGGCGCCAGACGCGTTTAGATGAGAACCATCAAGCCTGAATATAATTTTTCCGGCCACCACCGAAGTGCACGTCTCGTTACAAATCACCTCATTGGGATCAATCAGTACAACTTGCGGGTAAGCCTTTTTTATCTTGTATTCAATGCGGTCTGCATTTTTTTCAACTGGCGGCAGCATTACTTCCGATGCGTCCGCGTGTCTCAATTTCATGCCGCGTAGCTTGTTGACTGTGGTTCTGCCAATTTCAGCAAATGGCTGAACGATCACCACCACCTTTACGCCAGCATCAAGATACGCTTTGACTGTTTGCATTTGCAGGCTATCGACTTCGTTTGTGACGTCCTCCATTTTCTCATTTTGGATTCTGAACCTGACTTGCCAGCTAGCGTAGTTATTCCAGAAGTTGGACAAGATCACTATCTTCTGCTTTTTCGCCAGTTCGAACCGCTCGGTGTTGTAATTGGCGATCTTTATTGCTTCTACGGTAGACAACTTATTTTGCATGTCCATCATGAACACACCGGGTATGGCTGGGGTTGAGCCTGCCGTCGTGTCGTGGATCATCAAGCCGGCATCTTTGGCCAGCTCACCAACGAATGGGGCGTAGGCATTAGCAAAGGAGTCGCCCACCAACATGCCATCCATCGTGGGCTTATCAACGCCAAGATGGCATTCCTCCACGTTGCCAACCAGCATCAAACTGATGCATTGCGAGCGCTGTACGTGCGACGTGTTGGCTTCATCCAGTTCGGCCACCAATGCGCCAGACTGGGCGCGGTAGCCGTCGTTCTCGATGATCACGTAGGCGAAGACAGCAATGACAGTCAAAGGCACCAGATACATGCCGGCGAAGATCGGAGCGAAACGTTTTTGACGAACGTTCCGAAACGGGGTTTCCACTAAGTGGTAGCTGATCGCAGACGCAGCAAAGGCAATGATCATCAGGATTGCTGCGTTGGTGTGGGTTAGTTCTATGCCGCGATAGGCTGCGAGCACCAGCACGGGCCAGTGCCACAGGTAAAAGGAATAGGACACTTTACCCACGTAGCGAATAGTGGCGAACCCCAGTAGCCTGGTTCCTATTCCGGATTGAGACCGAAAGCCCGCAGCAATTACTAGGGCGGCACCCAGACAGACTGGTAGTGCATTCAGACCAGGGAATGCGAACGACTCATCCAGCAACAAGGCGCTGCCGATGATGAGCGCGACACCCGCGACGGACATGGTGCCTGGCAACTTGGCGTATCGGGTGATGCGATGTTGGTACAGAGCCAGCATGCAGCCAATCATAAGTTCGAAGAACCGGAACGGCAGCAGCATGTAAGCAGCGTTTTTAGAGCTTACTGCGTAATACTCGGATGCGACCAGCGACACAACGAACAGGCCTGCAATGATGTGGCGAGCGATCTTGTTATTGCTGATCCAAGCTAGCCCCAGCATGATTACCGGCCAAACGATATAGAACTGTTCTTCGACTGCAATTGACCAGGTATGCAGCAGAGGCTCGGTGCTGGCCGATCCAAAGTATCCTGTACCAGAGAAGAAATAAATATTGCTGACGGCTACCAATGAGTACACAGCGCTCTTTGCAAACGATATAAGGTCGTCCGGCATAAGGTAGTTGTAGCAGTAAATAGTAAGACACAACATCATGAACGCATAGGCTGGCAACAAGCGCTTGATGCGACGAATGTAAAACGACTTGAACGAAAACTTATCCGCCAGTATTTCCCGGCGCAGAATCGACGTAATCAAGTAGCCTGAAATAACAAAGAACACGTCTACGCCGACGAACCCGCCCAGTACGGGGAATTTTGCATGGTAGAGGACAACTAGCAGCACAGCGATGGCACGAAGGCCGTCAATGTCTGGCCTATAGGCTTGAGTTTTGACTTGTATGACCTCCCTTTCCCCGGGGTGACCGGGGTAAATTGATAGCGGGGCGGAGTCTACAGGCCAACGCATCTTTGTGTCAGTGAATATACTCAGAGCAGTTTTCCGCCCGGCCACTGTGCCGCGCTTTTTCGCTGGGAGAGAAGTATGAACGCAACCGAAAAAGGCCTGGACATCCTGGCGCGCACGTTATGGGGGAGGCTCGCGGCAAAGGACTGGCCGGCCAGATCGCCGTGGCCTAGGCCATGCGCAACTGAGGGATTGGAGGAGTAGTGATGCGCCTCAGCCTGGCAAACACCCCCCCTCCCCAGCGTTGCCGGTGGGCTGACAGGCCGTGGCCAGCTGCCTCACCTCGCATGACGCTGCGAGTGAACCGTCGCACCTTTGATCACGTCTGTACGAATGGCCGACGGTTGCCCGGCGCTGTTACGCGCATAGCTGCATAGCGTGATCGGCAGCTCGGCTATATCAAGAAAAATGCCATCCGTGGCCAGGATGTAGCGATCGTCGTCAATATCGCCGCAGAGGGTGCTGATCGCCGGGTTCACGCTGTAGTAGTAATGCCGGTTAAAACCGTTGTGCTGGCTTTCCCAGGCGATGTGATAGCGGTGTTTGAGCTGCGGGGCCGGTGCCGGGTTGGTCAGGAATACCGAATGGGTGAACACATTGCGCAGCAATGCTTGGGTCAGCGGCTGCTCGGCCTTTTGCACGCCGAGTATGCATAGCACATGCGGCCCCAGCACTGGGCCGATGGGCTGGTCGATATAGGCCTCGTCAGAGCCGGCAGCGACTTGGTAGCCGTGCGTGCGTGCGCAATCGCTGATGTCATTCACGGCCTTGAATCGGTAGAACGGCTCCTGGATCGAGAACCTCAGGTTCCAGGTCGGACGGGTAATTTGGTCGGCGGCGTCACGTTGCAAGTGCACATACGGTTTCAGATCCCACGGCTCGTCCAGCGTGATGTCAACGGCCTTGAGCTGGCAGGTTGGGGTGTCGTTACGGAAAACACCGTCTACAAAGCAGTAGTACACGTCGTTGGCGGGATAGCTGTAATTGAATTTGGCCGCTTCGCACGCCGAGTTGTTCTGGCAGCTGTTGAGAATGTCCTTCTGAATGGCAGACGCGACCTTGCTGATGATGCTGGTGATTTCATTGGTGTTGCGGTCCAGCATCGGGCTGCCGGAGCTGCCTGGGCGCAGACCGTTGCAGCGGTTGTGCAAGGCGCTGGGAAACACGCCGGGGTGTTCGGCAAAACTGTTCAGGGGCGACTCCACGCAGACACTCATGCGCAGGCCCTTTTTCAGAAAACCGGTCGGCGCGCCCACGTTGATCACTTCTCGATCCGATGTCTGACGATGAGAAGCCAGCTTGAGTGGCATGATCGCGCTGGCCACCAGCACGGCCAGTGACGTATCCAGTTCGAGTACGGCCAGGTCAGTGCCCGCCATGCTGCTCCAATGTGCTGTCTTGACGGCGTAGGTGGCATGCCGTTCGGGGGTGTCATGAAAGTAATTGAAGGTCACATCGGCGTTGAACGCCTGGCGGATGCGCGCTGTACCGTAGCTGTAGAACACACAATGCCCGCTGGTCAGCACATACGCCGGGCCGACGGCCTTACCCCGGCGATTGCGCGTGTCCAGCAGAACGGCATTGCAGGTCTGGCCCAAGGCGTTTTTCAGTGAACCGATGCCGGTCCATTGCGGGTACCGTTGGTTTTTATTTTCAAGTGCCACCGAAGGTGACTGTTCAGTAAGGCCCTCGGCCAGGTCTCTGGCGTGGCCAGGCCAGACAGTACTCAGCAATAGGACATACAGAAAGGCGCAAGCGATGTGAGTCGGTGCCATAAGGGGCCTCGGCAAGGAAGTCATTGATTGGCTGAAACTACCCAATCAGGCCAAGGCCGGTGACATACAGGGCTATTGCGTGAGCCCTTGGCGGGGTCCTCAGTCGCCGTTTTACTTAGGTTCCGAGCGATGGCAGGCATTCGGCGCGCTGCCTCGTGAGTATCCGCTGCGCATCTTGCCGATAAAACGTCAGGGACTTCACCTGCGTCTGCACATAGCTGTGCACAACGCTGGTTGGCGAGCTGGCCATGACCAGGACCGTCAAGCTGTGATCCATCAAGTCGACCGAGCCGGATAGGCACAGCGCGGTGTCGCCTTCGCGTGCTGTTGTCGTCAGGCTGACCGATTGCAAGGGTAGGCCGTTGCCCCGGGCATTGATGTCGGTGAACCCGGATACCTCGGATTCGCCGGTGCTGGCCGACAGTGTGCCGCTGACATAGCCAAACGCATGGTGCTGGCTTGCATGCACACGTAGGCTCAAGCGGCTTCCATCAACGGCGGCCCAGGTACCGCTCAGGGGGTCTGCAATGTCCGGCTTTGATGTGGGCGCGCTAACCGGTGGTTTTTGCGGCTCGCAGGCGACTCTGTGATACAGCAACTTGTCGACGTAGGTGCCCTGGTCAGCAAGCCCCGGGAAGTCACGGGTGGCCACCAGCAGGTGCGAGAGTGCCAGCCTGTCCTGGTCCTTCACGCGCAGCATTTGTCCGCTGAGCCCGGAAGACCAGTGCCAGCTGGGATCAGCGGGGTCATCACCCAAGGAATGCCATTCGATGGCCAGCGCTATTGGAAGGCCTTGTTCTGCGTTGTTGGTGGCGGGTGCTTGATAGCCCGCCACCGCATATTTGCCTGTCGAACCCGTCGAGGATTGGTATGTGCCGCTGATCCGGTTCCCTTCAAGCGTCAGCGTCATGACCGAACCATAGTCATTCTGCCAGGTGCCTGCGGCCGACATCGGCCGCGAAGGCGCTTCGGCGTTGAAGCTGAGCTTTCCATGGCTGAGTGGTCTGGGGGCCGTGTCGAACGGTTGCGAGGACGAACGCGTGATGATCTGCGGACCGCCTGGGCGATTGAAGAGCCACACGCCGGCGGGCGCCAATGAGTACGCACCCGGACGGCATTGGACCACGCGGTACTCATAGACGGTGTAGCAATGTTCCATCACCAATGCGCCCACCAGTATCAGGTCGGCCAGGCCGAGTGGCTCAAATTGAGGCAGGGTTTTGCCTTTGCCGGGGCCTTCCTCAATCAGTACGTTGTAGAGGTTGGCCCCGAGTGTAATCTCGCCATCGGCAAAACCAAGGACCACGTCAGGGGAGCCACCTTGAGCGATGCACGCCAGGGTCTGGCGCATCAGCCGGTCGTCTCCCTTGAACCGAGAGGAACCGGAGTCCAGGGCAAAGCTCAGGTCTGTGGCCAGCACCTGGCCGCCGACGGCGTAGGAGGTGAGTGGCGTGGACCAGATGTATTCCACCCCAGCGACCTTGTTGTAGAGCGACCACGGCAGAAATAGGTGCGGGCCGCGGGTCTTGCTGGCATCAACGCCGCCCAACTGACTGCTGCCGCGCCGTGATGCGGCATCCCAATCGAAGGCGATGAAGGGGTGCGTGGGATCAACCTTGCCGCTGTTCATTAACGCCTGAAACACGAACGCGCTACGGCCGTCGACATAGGCGCTGCTGCTGGGCAAGCCAATGCCGCCGTCCCAATCCAATTGGCGAAACTGCACACCGTCGTAGTCCGCCGCCAGTAGCAGTTGGGTGGGTAGCGGCGTCTGGTCGATGTGCAATACGTCCGCGCCCGACTCGACCTGCATGGTTCCCCATGGACCAAAGCTGTAGGGCCGTTGCAGGCAGTCCGTGAAGGTGAAGCTGCTGGACGCCTGACAGTCAAACCGGCCTGCGCTGTAGTGCTGGCACCGATCCGCTGCGCAGAGGCTGGAGGTGACCCAGGTGATGTTGGTGCCCGTGTCCAGCGAGAATTTCAACGGTTGCCCCGGGGTGCCGAGGTGCAGGGTTGAGTACCAAGGTGTGGCACCGTTGTTCTGGTAGGGGGCACGACGCATGGCGAGGGTAATGCCTTGCACTCGATGTTCATTGTTCATGGTGAATTCCGTTTCTGGTAGTCGTGATCGACGCGGCTGTAGCGGACCCGTGGAAGCGATCCGTTAAGCTCGCGGCGTGCTGCTATTCAAACGCAGTCACTGACGGGCGGATGTCGGTGACCGCCGAGGGGCGCGTGTGAAAGCGCGATGTGTTGCACGTCAGTCCAGTGTCTTGCCTTCGGTTTCGGGAATGAACAGCGTCAGCACCACGGTGACCAGCATGAAGGCGTTGATGAAGGTGGTGGTGATGTTGAACGAGGTGCCATAGGCCACCAGCGCACCGATCAAGGAGGGGGCGAGGATGTTGGCGATGCGTTGGGCCAGAATCGCCCAGGCGTAACCGATGGTGCGTAGCCGGGTGGGGTACAACTCGGCGATCCAGGTGCCCCAGACGCCCCAGGCACCCAGGCTGAAGAACGCCAGCGCGAAGTTGCTCAGGTACAGCATCTCCAGTGTTTGTGAGTTGGCAAAACCATAGCCGGCGATCACCGAGGCGCTGATAAAACCGACGATGATCTTCTTGCGACCATAGCGATGGGTCAACCATGACGCGGCTATGTAGCCGGGGATCATGCACAGCGCTGACAGCGCGATGAAGCCATAGCTCTGCGGCAGGGTCAGGCCGCGTTGTTGCAGCAACGTCGGCAGCCAGGTTTGCAGGCCCCAATAGCCCCAGGAAAACGTGAAATTGACCAGGATCTGCAACGCGCTGACTTTCAACAACGCCGGGGCGAACAGCTCCCGTTGCCGACCGCGGTTGACCGTGTCCACCTGCAGTTGGCAGTCCTGCGGCACCTGCACGGCACCTCGGCTCAGGCGGGCGAGCACGGCGCGGGCCTGCGGCTGGCGCCCCACACTGGCCAGCCAGTACGGCGACTCCGGCACCCAGCGCGCGACCACCAGTGCCCACAGGCCACCGAGTGAACTCACCGCAATGACCGTGCGCCAGCCATAGGGCATTAGCCACACCGTAGCTCCCAGCGCCAGGAGCATGCCGATTGGCCAGCCCGACGCCAGGTATACCGTCAAGGCGCCTCGCTGGCGCACAGGCAACAACTCCTGGTAGTGGGCGAAGGTGACCACCATCATGCCCACGGCCGCGACGCCGGAGAGCAGTCGCAGTACGTACAGGGTGATGTAGTCCGGCGCGAAGGCGCTGGCCAGCGAGATCACGCCGTAACTGGCCAGGCTCCAGATCACCGCCCCCTTGCGTCCGATGCGTTCGGCCAGCTTGCCCCAGATCAACGAGCCCAGCAGCATGCCGATGAACATGGCGCCAATCAGGTGGCCGACGGCTAAAGCGTCCAGCGCAAAGTCCTGGGCGATCAGCGGCGCGGTGTAGACAATGATCATCATCTCCCACGCCTCGATGGCGAAGACGAAGAACAACGCAAGGCAACACTTGAGGTGCTCGCGGGTCAGGGGCACATCGCGGAAAACGTCGCCCACTTGCCGGGTGGAGCGTGCTTCGTGCTTGGGCATTGCAATGGATTCGCTCATGAGGGTGAGGTCCCTTTAAGGGAGATGGCCGCTCGGCCATCTCAAGGTTGAGACGCTAGGCGTCCACGCGATTGCCGATGGGCACGGGGCCCTGGAACAGGCCAAAGGTTGTGATCTCGCTTTCAGGCGGTGGCTCGCAGCTGCCAACGCGACTTGGAGACCAGCCGAAGCGTTGCTTCATGCCGGCCAGCGCCTCGGCCATCTTGAACGCGGCCACGACGGGATCGATGACCGGCACGCCCACCTCACGCTGCACTTGCTCAAAGAAGCCGAACTCAATGGTGCAACCCAGGATAATGGCTTCGGCGCCGTCTTCTTCGACGGCCCGAATGGCTTGTTCAATAATGCGGCGCCGGGTGAGGGCAGGGTCTTTCTGGAATTCATCGACGCCCATTGCGAGTGCGCGCATCGAAGCAAGTCGATCTCCCGCGCCATAGCCACGAACGCGCCCACGCATCTGCTCCATCCACTTGTCACGCCCGACAATAATCGAGTAGCGGTTGGCCAGTTGTGCGGCCACCTGCAGGCTCGACTGGCAGGGCGCGACAACCAGGCAGTTGCCGGAAATTTCTCGCGCGTCCTCCAGCGCCGGATCGTAGAAGCAGCCGATCACCAAGGCGTCGATGTGCTGCTGGGCGCAATCACGCGCAATGCGAACGGTGCGTTCATAGGTCAGTGCCTCATAGGTCCGGTATTCCAGGTGCGTCGGACTGGGCGCCATGTCAAAGGACACCACTTCAACGTGGGTCGACGGTTGTTTAATGCCGTGCAGTAAGTCGGCAATCGGTGCATCAAAGGTGGGGCAGCCAATCGGATTGAGCCAGCGTACCGAAACCGCTACATCGTGGGGCTGGAGGGGAGGGGTTGTTGCAGTATCCATGCGCGATGTCCTCACATCAAAGGGGTGCCAGGGCTAGAAGAACTTCACCAGCGCCATGGTCAGTTCAGTGGAGCGCGGCAGATTGGCGCTGCGGTAGTAATCGAAATTCATATTGGCGGACAGGAAGAGCTCTTGTTGGGCAAACCCGGTGTAGGTCATGGAGGGGCCGATCTTTCCCACACGCGACGATGCAAAGCTTGCGGCCGCGCGGTTATTGACGTGGTAGACGTGATGCACGCCCAGCCAGAGGTCATCGCGCACCAGGTAGCCTGCGGCAATGTCGGCGAACCAGTAGCTGATGCCGCCACGCAGCTGGCGCAGGTCGCCGTCCCCCAGGTCGGTGGAGTTGCGATTGCGTGCGGCGTAATGCACGCCGGCGGGGGTGAAAGTGGCGGCGAATTTGCCCTGCCGCCAATAGTTGGCCACGCTGAAACTGACCGCGTAACGGTTGGCAAAGGCACCGTAGCCGGCGACCTCGTTGTTGCCGTTGGGAAACTCGACCATCAGTGTCGGGTTGACCCAGAACGTGGTGTAGTCCGCAGCGCCGTAGGCACTGGTGGGTTCAAGCACGTTGTAGTAGTAGGCGAGGCCGAGATTGGGGGAGGCAATTCCCCATGGGCTGGTGTTCTTCGCACCTTGGGTACTGGCGTAACCCGGGACGGCGCCCACCCAGAACTGCAATTGATCGCGGGTGGTGTCGGTAAAGCCGGTTTCGGAAAAGTACGCCAGCACCGTGTTGCCGCCAGCACGTACATTGCCTTCGGCGTCGCGGTTGAACACGGGAAAGGTTTCCAGGGCCCAGCGCCCGGGCAACCCGGGTTGTCCAAAGCCAATGAACTGTTCGGCGTGGGCCGAAGGGCTGTTGCCCAGCACCAGCGCCAGCGAAACCACAGCGCCGAAGCGCGTCAACGGATGTTGCAACATGACGATTCCCTCTTATTGTGTAGGTGAACGCATGGGAAGGCCGCCGCTTGGCGGCGGGTTGGGGTCAGGGCATGACGCCGTACACGGCGTAGGCCGTTTGTTCGTCGAGGTAGCCATTCTTCAGGTCGTTGCGCACGGCGGCGGGGTCGCGTGCGGCCGGCGGTCCGTAGCCCCCGCCGGCACCGGTGCGTACGCGTACCAGGTCGCCGGCATTGAGCGGCACTGCGCTGGCCATGGCGTAGCGTTGCGGCGGCTGGTCACCGCGCAGGACTTCGACGTAGTTGGGCGTGCCGTCCAGACCCTCTTGCAAGCCCCATGGTGGTACGACCGAGCGGGTGTAGCCGCAGGTCAGGAAGCTGCCGTCGGCCCGCACGCGGTAGTCGATGCAAATGCCGCGACCGCCCCGGAACTGCCCATGCCCGCCCGGTTCGTCGTTCAACGCCATGCGTTCCACGTACAGGCCGTAGCGGGCCTCGCACACCTCAACCGGACAGTTGTAGGTTTCGCCGTGCAGCCCGGAATAAACGGCGTTGTTGCCATCGCGTCCGGGCTCAGCGCCCCAACCACCAATCTCTGGCTCCACCAGGGTAAAAACGCGGCCGGTGTCCGGATGCCGACCGCCGATAATGGTGGCGCAGACCGAAGCGAAGTTGCCGGCGGGCAGCCGATTGGGGAACCGCTGGGCCAGACAGCGCAGGATCAGGTCATGCACGCGGATCAGGTTCTCGAAATAGAAGCCTTCAGCCGCCGGTGACTGGGCATCGAACAGCGAGCCCGGACGCGTCAGCACCGTCAGCGGACGGAAGGTGCCGCCGTTGGTGATGCCCTGCGGTGCCGTCAGCGCCTTGAAGACCATCTGCGCCGCCACCACGGCGCCGTCCCGGCTCAGGTTGGTTGGCCCTGCGCACTGGTCGGGGTTGTCGCGCAAGTCGATAGTCAAGGTGTGGTCATGAATGTGTACGGTGACCTTGAAGAGGCTGCCGTCGTCCTGCGGTTCCTCCAGAAACAGGCTGGCATTGGGCAGCTCCATCAGGGCCTTGCGCGAAACCTTTTCGCCCAAGTCCATGAAGTCCTGCATGGCCATCAGGAACAGGTCCGTGCCGTATTTGGCGGTCAGCTCACGCAGGCGCAAGGCTCCACTGCGCACCGCTGCCACGCCCGCCCACAGGTCGCCCTCCATGAAGTCCGGCATGCGCGTGTTGGCGCGAAGGATCTGCAACACGGAGCGAATCGGTTGGCCGCGGCTGATCAGCTTGACCGAGCACAGGCGCAAACCTTCCTGGAAGATATCGGTGGCCTGGGTCGACAGCGACCCAGGCACCATGCCGCCGACATCGTTCCAATGGGCAATGTTGGCGGTCCAGGCCACACGCCGCCCGTCGGCGAACACCGGCATGGCCAGCACCACATCATTGAGGTGGGTCACAGCGCCGCTGTGAGGGTCGTTGCAAATGAAGACATCGCCGTCCTGGATATCGTCGGGGCCGGTATGGTGCAGCAGGATCTGTTTGACCGCCTTGTCCAGCACGCCGACAAAGGCCGGGATCCCGGCCCCGGAACTGGCGATGTCACCGTGGGTGTCGGTGATGCCGGTGCCCATGTCCAGCACCTCGTAGATCACCGGGCTCATCGCCGCCTTGCGCATGGCGGCGAACATCTCGTCGGCAATGGCTTGCAGCGAGTTCTGGATAATGTCGCGGGTGAAGATGTCGAGTGTATGCATGGTGATATCCCCGTCAGCCGTTGAGCGTGATGTGCAGGTTGCCGAGGCGGTCCACGAGCACGTGGTTGTGCGGGTGAACCACGACGGTGGTGCCGGCGTCTTCAATCACGGCGGGGCCGTCAAAGCACATGTACGGCTCCAGCAGGGCGTAGTCATAAATGGCCGCTTCGTGAATGCCGTCCGTGGCGTAGTCGACTTGGCGTTGGCCCTTGCGGGCGGCGTCAATCGTGCGCCCGGTGACGGGGAGGGCCTGGGGGATCAACTTGTCGATTTGGGCGACAGCGACCAGATGGAAACCGACAATCTCCAGCGGCGCCTCGAGGCGATAGGTGTAGTGCTGTTCATAAAGCGTGTGGAAGCGCTGTGCGATGTGTTTCCAGTCACTGTCCAGGCGTTCATCAAGGCCCAGCGGTACTTCCACCGAATGCTCCTGGTTCTGGTAACGCAGCTTGCAATGCACCTGAAGTTCGACCCGCTCCGGGGGCACAGCCTCGGCCGTGAACTGCTCGCGGGCGCTGGCCACCAGTTCCTCCAGGAACGCTTGGGTGTGCTCCAGGGCCTGTGACTGCGTGGTGTCAACAAAGCGATTGATGAACAAGTCACGACGCAGATCCGAAAGCGTCATGCCCCATGCCGAGAACACCGAGGCCCCACGGGGGACGATGACCTTTTTAACCCCCAGTTCCTGGGCCAGGGCCACTGCATGCAGTGCACCTCCACCGCCAAAGGCCATCAAGGTCAGCTCGCGTGGGTCGTGGCCACGGCTCAATGACACCAGCTTCAAGGCGTTGACCATATTGTTGTTGGCCAGGCGTATTACGCCGCGTGCGATCTCATCGGCAGGCAGTTGCAGGCGCTCGCTCAGCGCGTTGAAACCCTGGGCGACGGCCTTGACGTCGGCGCTCACTTCGCCGCCGCAGAAGTACTGCGCATTGATGCGGCCCAGCGCCAGATTGGCGTCGGTGGTGGTGATCTCGGTGCCACCTTGGCCATAGGCGGCCGGGCCGGGCACGGCGCCGGCGGACTGTGGGCCGACATGCAGCTTGTCGAATGCGTCGACCCAGGCGATGGAGCCTCCACCATTGCCGATTTCCACCAGGTCCACCACCGGCACCATGATCGGGTAGCCCGCATTGATTCGGTCGCGCTCGATCCAATAGTCCGTCTTGATCGCAACCTGACCGTTGCGGATCAGCGCGCATTTGGCCGTGGTGCCGCCGATGTCCAGCCCGAGCAGGTTGGGCTCATCGATCAACCGGCCCAATTCGGCCGCTGCCCAGAAGCCACTGGCCGGCCCGGACTCGACCATGGTGATAGGGATATCGCGGGCATGGGCCACGCTGTCCACACCGCAATTGGACTGCATGATGTACAGCGGCGCCTGATAGCCCTCGCTGCGCAGGCCAGCCTCCAGCTCATCCAGGTAGCGGGCGGCGATCGGTTGCACATAGGCCGAGAGGGCCGTCGTACTGGTGCGCTCGTATTCGCGCCACTCGCGGGTGATCTGGTGCGAGGCAACCACCGAGACCTCGGGCCACAAGCGTTTTACCTCGTTCAACACCGCCTGTTCGTGGCTGGGGTTGGCATAGGCATGCAGCAGGCAGATGGCGATCGCTTCAACGCCATCGGCACGCAAGCCCTCAATCATGGCCGGCAGTTCATCCAGCGCCAACGGCTCGCGTTCGCGCCCATCGGTGCACAGGCGTCCGGCAACTTCCAGGCGTAGGTAGCGCGGCACGAACGGGGCGGGCTTGACCCACTTCAGGTTGAAATAGTCGGGCCGGTTGGCGCGTGCGATTTCCAGGATGTCGCGAAAACCTCGTGTGGTAATCAGGGCGGTTTTGACCCCACGGCGTTCGGTCAAGGCGTTGATGACCACCGTGGTGCCATGGGCGAGAAAATCAACCTGCGACAGGGTGACCCGAGCCTTGCGGATCACATTGAGAATGCCCTGGGCAAAGTTCGGCGGGGTGGTATCGACCTTGGCGGTACGGATCGTCTGTTGACCGGTGACGGGATCGTTCTCGAAGTACACCAGATCGGTGAAGGTGCCCCCCACATCGGTCGCGACGCGCACAGTCTTGCGGTTTGATTGCACAGTGCATCTCCTGAGGTTTGTTGTTCTTGTCAGGCACAGGAGATGGCCGCCGTCGCGACCCTCCTCTGCGGATGGTCACGATGCTAGGCAGGGCCTCGGGCAGGTTGCTACGGGCGGGGCGGGTAAGGGGCGGGCAATCGCGCGTTGCCCCTACCCAGGTGGGTAGGTTTGCGGCTCAGAGCGAGGTGTCGAGATAGCCTTCGCGCAGTGCCGCGCTGATGGCGGCTGTGCGGTTGTCCACTCCCAGTTTGGCGAACAGGTGCTTGAGGTGAAATTTCACGGTGTTTTCGGAGATATCCAATGCGATCGCGATCGCTTTGTTGGATTGACCCTGAGACAGCAGGCTCAGCACCTGGCGTTCCTTTGCACTCAACACGCTGTGTGCGGGCATGGGATGTGCCCGCCAGCCGCGCAATCGCTTGATCACCGAGGTGAGCATCGGTGGTGGCGCCGGATAGTCCAACAACGCGGGCAGCAGGCTCGGCCCGACTTCCAGGAGCAATCCTGGCAGGCCATGCTGGATGATCGGGGCCAGGGTCTGTTCGGTGTCCTCGGCATGAAGCGTGCGCACCTTGCCGCTGGCGGCCAAGGCCATCAACCTCAAGCGCCACGCCGGCAGGAGCAACGCTTTTGTCTCCATCTGCGCGGCGACACGTTGCAGGCGGGTCAGCGCGGCAGCCGAGAGGCCGCTCTGCAACTGCAGACGGGCCAATGCCAGCGTGGCGGCTTCTTGACCACGCCAATCCTGGGCACAGTTGGCGATGCGCTCCAGGTCCATCTGTAAAAGCGCCTGGCGGGCGATAGGCAGTTGCCCTCCCTGCACCCACGCATCGATACGCCAGGCCTGCACCAACCTTGATAAACGTGGCCATTGGCGGGCATCAGCCAGTTGGTCGACATGGTTCAGTTCCAATAGAGCCGCGTGCAGGCCATGGCTACGCAACCGCGTGCGCCAGGTGAGTTCAGCCGTTACGGCGACAATATCCAGCCAACCGTCGGCATGCTCCAGCGCGGCCCAGCCGTCCTCGAGCCAAGGCCGGGTCTGCGCCCATTCACTTTGCCAATACAGATGCCTGGCCTTGAAACAGCCCACCAGCGCCCGCAATGAACTTTCCTGGCCGAATTGCCGGGTGGCAAACGTCAGGGCCTGCTCCAGCAGCACACTGGCTTCATCGATACGTCCAGCGAGTGCCAGGGCTTGCGCCTCGTGAATACGGCAATAGTTTTCGCCGCGTGGGCTGGCAATGACGCGCATTTTGACGTGTGCATCTCTGATGGTGCGCAAGCTCGATTCCAGTTCGCCGCGTGTCAGGGCGGCCAGGGCCAGCACGCACTCCAGGGTGGCTTGCGCGAGTGTCTGGTCGAGGGCGGAGGGGCCGGCATGGACGCTCAGGGTGTCGGCGTCAAGAGTGTCCAGGTGGTCGTGATAGGCCGCTGCGAGGGTCTGGATGACGTGAAAGTCGCGGGCCAGTCGCGCGTCTGCGGCGACCTTGCCGCTGGCGCGTTGCAGCAACTGCGTCGACAGCGCGTGATCGCCCAGCTTGGCGTGCAGATAGGCCTGGAGCAGCAGGAGATCGGGATGGCTGTTGCATGTGGCGGCATCGAACTGTTGCAGCAGACCTTGGGCGTAGCGGATGCCATGGTGCAATACCAGCTCCCACCCCCCGGCGCTGACCACCAGGCTCACCGCCAATGGGATGTCGTCAGCCTTGAGCGCATGGTGAACGGCCTGGCTCCAATCCTTCTGGCCCGCGAGCCAGTGTGCCGCAGCGCAATGAATAGACTGGCGCTGCCGGCTGTTGACGCGCAGTCGCAGGAAATCCCGCAAAAGGGTGTGGTAGCGAAACCATTGGCGCTCCGGATCCAGCGGAATCAGCAAGGTGTCCAGGTGGGCAAGTTGTTGCAGCCGTTCGGCACTGTCATGACGACCACCCACCGCATCTGCCAGGTCGGCATTGAAGCGTTGCAGCAGGCTCGTCTGCAGCAGCAGTGACTGGCAGTCTTCGGACAGGCTAGTGAATATGTGCGTGGTGAGGTAGTTGGCGACATCCGCCACACCGCCGGAGAAGGCGGTCAGACCATAAATCGAACCGTCGTTACTCGTGCGCCATAAGCGGGCCAGTTGCACTGCCACGGCCCACCCTTCGGTGGCCTTGTGTACCTGGCACAAGGCAGCGGCGTCCAGATCAGCGCCGAGAATGCCACGGGTTTCTTCAAGGGACAGGGTCAACGCCTGTGCACAGACTTCGTGTACCCAACCCTTGGCTTTCCAACGTGACAATGGCCAGTCCGGTTGTGCGCGGCTGGCCACCACCCAGTGCAGCCAAGGCGCCGCATGCTCCAGCAAATGGCTCAAAATGGCGCTGACCTCGGCACTGGCAGCGAGATGGTAATCATCCAGAAACAGGGTGACTACCCGGTTTTCCCGGGCAAGTGCCTGCAACAAGGCATTGAGTGTGCGTCGTGGCTGCACGTCCATCGCCTGTGAGGCCGCCAGAGAGGGCAAGTGCGCCAGTTCAACCCCAGCCTGGTCCAGGGACAGGATCAGGTAGGCCAGAAAACGGTTGGGTTCGACATCAGCCTCATCCAGCGACAGCCAGGCCGATACCGTATCGGGCGCTTGTTGCCGCACAGCTGCATGCCATTGCATCAGCAAGGTGGTTTTGCCATAGCCCGCCGGAGCCGTCAGCAACGTCAGCGGGACAGGCGCGTTCTGCTTCAGGGAAGCCAACAGCGTTTCTCGCGCAACAGATGTCGGCAACACCTGCGGCGGCGTCAGCTTGCCCACCCAGTACCCTGCGTTTGTTGAATGGGAGGAGGGAGTTTGATTCATCGTGAGCGTCACTGGTGAAGAGGTTTTGGCATTGTTGTAACAGCAAAGTCGCGGAGGCATGGGTTAACTGTGTTACAGCTTTTGCATTCAAGGGGGTATAACCGGAGTGACTCCAGACCCCGCTGCCCTCGCGGCCGACGCCTTTGATCCCAGGGGCCATACCGAAAATAAATTCATTTGTTTTCTGCAAGCTCGCTCTTTTCCA
Organism: Pseudomonas sp. Wu6; assembly: GCF_019891515.1. Classification (NCBI taxonomy): domain Bacteria; kingdom Pseudomonadati; phylum Pseudomonadota; class Gammaproteobacteria; order Pseudomonadales; family Pseudomonadaceae; genus Pseudomonas; species Pseudomonas sp. Wu6. The sequence continues at coordinate 83,908 of NZ_JAFLXH010000010.1, forward strand.
ACCTGACCCATGCCCGCGTGATAGCACTGAGCTATCAATGCAGTGCGTAATACTCAATGGATTGGTTATCCGGCATCGACGTATCTTCAACCCACCCAGCGTGATTGGCTCACCGCGCCCCTCGCGTCATCCGCATCAATCCAGTCCCATGACGGGCATATTTCAGAGTAAGCCATGAAGAAAACGCTTTCGTTGGCCACACGCATAGGGCTGAGTTTCGCAGCCATCCTGGCGCTTCTGACGATGATCACAGCCATCGGCATTCAGCGTGTTGGCTTCATCGATGCCACGTTGGGCGATGTCGGTGAAAACGCGGCAAAGGTGCAGCGCTACGCCATCAACTTCCGTGGCAGCGTGCATAACCGCGCCATTGCTATCCGGGATGCGGTGCTCGTGACCAGCGACCATGATCTGGACACATACTTGTCGCAGATCAAAGCCCTGGAGCAAGCCTACGCCGACTCGGCGGCGCCGATGGATCAGTTGTTCACACGCGCAAGCGTGACGGGCGAAGAGCTTCGACTGCTGACCGCAATCAAAGAGATTGAACAACAAACCCTCACATCCACCCAGGCGGTCATTTCACTGCGCCGAGCGGGGGACATTCCCGCAGCCCAGGCGCTGCTGATGCGTCAAACGTCTTTGGATTACAGCGAGTGGTTAAAACGCGTGAATGCGCTGATTGACTATGAAGAGGCATCCATCAAGGCCAAGCTCGGCGCGGTGCAGGAAACGGCCAGCCAGTTCAGTACCCTGATGTTGATCGCGACCGGCATTGCCCTGCTGCTGAGCGTCACGTTATCGGCGGTGATTATTCGCTTCGTTAAATCGACATTGGGCGCGGAGCCCACTGAGGTGGCGTTGGCCATTGAGCGTCTGGCGGCGGGTGATCTGAACCAGACGATTTCCACTGATTACCCCAAGAGCGTGATGGGGGTGCTCAAAGACGCGCTTGTGCACTTGGCGCAGACTATTCAACAAGTGCGCGGGGCAGCCCAGGAGGTCAATCATTCCTCCATCCAATTGTCGGCCACCTCGTCAACCAACAATGACCAGATCAACCTGCAAACCCATGAAGCCGAGCAGGTGGCTACGGCCATCACGCAAATGGCCGCGACGGTCAGCGAAGTATCCGGCTATGCCGCGCAGGCGGCTGATGCTTCCCGCCTGGCCGACATCGAAGTGGAAAACGGTAATCGATTGGTTGCCAGCACTGCCGTTGCCATTGAGCAACTGGCAATAATGCTGGATCAAACCACGGGTACCGTAAATCAGGTATCCAAATACAGTGAAAATATCGGGTCAGTGATCGATGTCATCAACTCCATCGCTTCTCAAACCAACCTGCTGGCACTGAACGCTGCTATTGAAGCGGCGAGGGCAGGAGAGCACGGGCGCGGATTTGCGGTGGTCGCTGATGAAGTGCGCTCGCTGGCCAACCGTACTCAGCAGTCCACCGAGGAAATTCGGGAGATGATCAGCACGCTGCAATTGGGGACGGAAGCCGCTTCGCAAACCATGCGCAACAGTTGCGAGCTGGCAAGCCAAACCGTCACACAAACCCGCAGCGCGCAGAGTGCGCTGGCCAGGATCAGCGAGCAGGTTGGCGCCATCAGTCATATGAATGCCCAGATTGCCAGCGCTTCCGTACAGCAGAGTGGCGTGGCCGATGATGTCGCTCAAAACATCAACCGTATTCACGGCTCCACCGTGCAATCAGCCACTGGTTCGCATCAGGTTGCAACCGCCAGCATGGAACTCTCGCAGCTGGCGGATCGCCTTACGGCGAAAGTGGCTTTCTTCACGGCCGCTTAGGGCGCCAGGTTGGCGCAGGACGGCGTCGTTGACACGTCGGGGGCGCAGGTCGGTACTTTAACCTCCCATCATTTATCTGCGTCGAACGGCCTCAATATCATGCAGGCGGTGCCGATAGACTTGTTATGACCCTATAGGCGGTTTTCCATGTTCAATACCAAACTCAAGAACCAGCTTCACGCTCAAACGGCAGAGCTGTTGGAGCTGCGCCAACTGCGCGATGGCCTGAACCGCGAAATGCTGACGATGAGTATCGACCCGGCATTCAAAATTATCGCCTGCAACGAACATTTCGCAGGCGCCTTGGGCTACGACCAGGATCGGCTCCTGGGTCGCGCCATGGCTGATGTTGTTCCGCAGTACGTATCCAAGCTCCCATGCTTCCACAACTTTCGAGCAGCGGTAGCGGCGGGTAAGTCCATCTCTGATGAATACCGATACCTGCACGCCGACGGTTCCCTGGTGTGGCTTCACGCACATTGGCAACCGGTAAAGGATGAAAATGGCAAGTTGAGCCATGTGACCTGCCATGCCACGAACATCACTTCGCGCGTGGAACAAGCGTCGGAAAATACATCCTTCATCGATGCATTACTTCGTTCGACGGCCGTGATCGAGTTCGATCTTTCCGGGCATGTACTCATGGCCAATGAGCAGTTCTTGAAAGCGATGGGCTACAACCTGAACCAGGCAAAGGGCAGTCACCACCGTATTTTCTGCAGGCCGGATGAAGCGTCGTCGCAGAAATACAAGGAGTTCTGGTCTACCTTGAATAAGGGTGAGTTTGTCGCCGGGCGATTTGAGCGTGTTGACAGCAGCGGTAGGACGGTATGGCTGGAAGCGACGTATAACCCGGTTTATGACACCGAAGGAACGCTCTGCAAAGTCGTCAAGTTTGCGACGGTTATCACCGACCAGGTTGCGCGTGAACAGGACGTCAGTGAAGCAGCCCAAACGGCATTTGAGATCTCCCAGCAGACGGATGTGACTGCTCAGCGCGGAGCCGTCGTAGTCAACGATACGATGCACACCATGCGTAAAGTCGCGGGTGATATGCAGGCGGCCTCCGGCGGGGTAGAGGCGCTCGGCAAGCAGTCGTTGTTGATCAGCTCGATCATTCAGACGATCAGCAGCATTGCGCAGCAAACCAACTTGCTGGCATTGAATGCGGCGATTGAAGCTGCTCGCGCAGGTGAGCAGGGGCGAGGCTTCGCTGTGGTAGCCGATGAGGTTCGACAACTGGCCGGCCGCACCAGTACCGCGACTGAAGAAATCGCATCGGTTGTGTTGCAGAACCAGAAGCTGGTGGAACAAACCGTCGCTGAGATGGCAAACAGTAAGTCCCAGGCGGAGCAAGGCCTTGAACTTGCCACGCAGGCAGGCCAGGTCATTGTTGAAATTCAGGATGGCGCCAAGAGAGTCGTCGAGGCGGTGGGCAGGTTCGCGACTCAAGTGGCTTAGGTCGCGCAGGAATCGTCGGTCGCACTGCGTATGCATTGGACGTCGAACAATCGTCCTCTATCTCATTACCTTCGTTGAGAGTCTGATGGAACACGCTGAAGATCTGTCAACCCTTGAGCAACGTCGTCTTCTGCGTATTCGAGAGCTATGTCTGCTCGACGATCAGCGCGATGGTACGTTTGATCAAATCGTTGCGCTCTGTGCTGAATACTTCCGGGCACCCATCGTGCTCATTTCAATTGTGGATGAACACAAACAGTGGTTCCGCGCCAAGGTCGGCGTGAGCATCAATGAAACGCCCCGCAGCGAATCTTTCTGTGCTTATACCTTGTACTCCCATGAGCTTCTCGAGGTGCTGGACGCGACGCTCGATCTGCGTTTCCAGGACAATCCCCTGGTCACCGGGCTTCCAGGCATCCGCTATTACGCGGGCGCGCCCCTGACCACTGACGACGGTTTGGGTCTTGGCGCTCTGTGCGTGATCGACACCGTCACTAGGCCAATGATGAGCGAGCAAGATGCCTCAATGCTCAGGCATCTGGCTGGACTGGTGATGAGTCGAATCATTGCGCTCAGATCGGAAAACTATGTTGACCCGGCCACAGGCCTGTACAACCGCGCTCGGCTTGAGAGCGACATCGGCAATGCTCAGAATCGCGCAGAAGTCTGCAGTATCGTCGTGATTGATGTGATCTCTCCCGACTTTTTGAACGAGATAGTCAAGACGTTGGGCTATGAGTTTTCCCTGGAATTGATGCTGGCTATCAAGGAGCGCCTGTTAGGGATTGTCCCATCCGAATCGCGGCTTTACAAAATCAGCCCTACACGGTTCGGCCTTATTTTGCCGTACCCCATTGCAGAAGCTGTCAGCAAAGCCATTATCAATGACTACATCACGCCGGTACTGTGCCACGACATTCCTTTGCAGATGACCGTCGGCGTGGGCTTGTTGAAACTTGAGAGGGCAGGCAAGTCGCCGCATGAGTGTCTGCGCCTGGCGATCAGCGCCGCCGATGATGCCCGGGATCGAATGGTTGGCTGGGGTTACTACGAAGATAAACTGGACGCCGCGCAGCAGCGCACTTTTATTATCCTGAGCTCGCTGGCAACGGCTATAGCCAGTGATGAACAATTTCGAATGGTCTACCAGCCTCGTATTGATATAGGCAGCGGAACATGCACGTCGGTCGAGGCGCTACTGCGCTGGGAGCACCCGCTTCTGGGGGCAATCGGACCTTCGGAGTTCATCCCGCTGGCTGAAAAAACAGCGTTGATGGGGCAGATCAGTCTGTGGGTCTTGCGCAACACGATCGACCAGGCGGCTCAGTGGCAGCGTGAGGGTTTGAATTTCAAGGTGTCGATCAATGTCACGGTGCAGGATATTGAGTCTTCAATATTCATAAGCGCGCTGGCCCATAGGGTTCGACAGGTTGATTTCGATCCTCGGTTACTGGAAGTGGAGTTGACTGAAAGCGCCCGCATCGGTGATTTCGACAGCGTGCTGCTCCATCTCAATCAGCTGCGTGCGTTGGGTATCGAGATTGCCATTGATGACTTCGGAACCGGCTACAGTAACTGGTCCCACCTGCAACGGCTGCCCGCCAGTGTCGTTAAGTTGGATCGTTCACTGATTGAAAACCTGGTTCAGCAGTCCAGGAGTCAGCGTCTGGTACGCACAATTATCAAACTTGCCCATTCGTTGGGGTACCGCGTGGTGGCTGAGGGTGTTGAGACCCTTCAAACGTATGAGCTTGTCAGCGGGTGGGGCTGTCATGAGGTTCAGGGATATTTGATCGCAAGGCCGATGGAGGCGACGGCGATACCTGGGTGGCTATCCAATCGCGCCCAGGAATAATTATTCAACTGCAGGCTGTCCCTTTTTTTCACCTCGCCTGTCATTCCAGGCAGTGAATAAAATCGAGAGCCTTCCCATGCCCGCAGTCCCCAACCTGTCCTTGCGTCCCTTACTGAAACTGAGCCTGATGCTCAGCCTCAGCACCAGCCCGCTGTTCGTCCCGTTCAGTTACGCCGAAGACACCGCCGCCCGTCGCAGCTACCAGGTACCCGCCGGCAGCTTGAGCGCGGCGCTGACGCGTTTCGCCGGGCTGGCGGGGGTCAACCTGTCGGTCGATCCGGCGTTGGTCAGCGGCCGCAGCAGCAGTGGCCTGTCTGGCGATTACGCCGTGGAGGAAGGCTTCGCGCGGTTGCTGCAAGGCTCCGGCCTGCAATTGCAACCGATGGGGGAGCAGGCGTATGTGCTGGTGGCGGTGCCGGAGGGCGCGAGCCTGCAATTGGCGCCGACGTCGATCGTGGGCACCACGGGGCTGGCCGACGGCGACACCTATGCCGGTGGTCAGGTGGCGCGTCGTGGTTCGCAAGGGCTGCTGGGCGCGCGGGACTTCATGGAGACGCCGTTCAGCATGACCACCTACACCGCCGATGCGGTGAAGAACCAGCAGGCGCGCACCCTCGGCGATCTGATCGCCAGCGACCCTTCGGTACGCGCCACCAACCCGGCCGGTGGGCGTTATGAGCAGTTCACCATCCGTGGGTTCAGCCTGTTCAACAGCGATGTGGCCTACAACGGCCTGTACGGTGTGTTGCCGACTTACACCATCGACATGGAAATGGCCGACCGCGTCGATATCCTCAAGGGCCCGACGCAGTTGATCAATGGCATCTCCCCACGCGGCAGTGTCGGCGGCGGGATCAACGTGGTGCCCAAGCGGGCTACCGACAAGGACATCAATTCGTTCACCGGCAGTTGGGCTTCCGACAGCCAGGCCGGTGGCGCGGTGGATATCGGGCGTCGGTTTGGCGAGGACAACAAATTCGGCATCCGTTTCAACGGGGTGAAGCAGGCCGGGGACACAGAGTGGGACCATCAGTCGGTCGACCGCGAAATGGCGGTGCTTGGCCTGGACTTTCGCGGCGAGCGCCTGCGCCTTTCCACCGATATCGGCCGTACCGAGCGCGACACCGACGCGCCCCAGGAGCGTGTGCAGGTCGGCGCCAATGCCAGGGTGCCGAGCGCCAATGACGTGCGACGCAACTACGCGCAGTCCTGGAGCAAGGCCAGTACCAAAGACACCTTTGGCACGGTCAACGGCGAGTTCGACCTCAGCGACAGTGTGATGCTGTACGGCGGGGTAGGCGCACGCAAGAGCAACCATGACTTCCTGCGCCACGCGGTGTCGGTCACCAATAACGCTGGGGATTTCAGCGTGCTGCCGCGTGATTTTACCCGCGATGAGAACGTGCGCACCGCCACTGCCGGCGTGCGCAGCTGGTTCCACACCGGGCCGGTCAGTCATGAAGTCAACCTGGCGGCCAGCTACTTCTACATGGACTTTGAAAACGGCGGCGCGCGGTATGCCGCGGCGCCGAGCAACCTCTACAACCCGGTCCAGACCCGGGTGCCCTCGCGGCCGACGCGCTTTGATTCCAAGGTCTATACCGAAAACACCTTCAGCGGCGTGGCCTTGTCCGACACCCTGGGCTTTTTCGACGACCGCTTGCTGTTGACCCTTGGCGCGCGCTGGCAGCGGGTGCAGGTGGATGACTGGACCGACAACGTCAAAGGCGCCACCGCCTACGATGAAGAAAAGATCTCGCCCTCGGGTGGCGTGCTGTTCAAGGCCACCGACAAGCTGTCGTTGTACGCCAACTATATGGAAGGTCTGAGCCAGGGCAAGGTCGCACCGTCCACCTCGATCAACGAGGACGAAATCTTCCCGCCCTTCATCAGCCGCCAGATCGAAGCAGGCGCCAAGTACGACGCCGGTGCCTTTGCCGTGACCGCCGCGGTGTTCCGTATCAGGCAACCGGCGTATGAGACCAACGCCACCTCGCGGGTGTTCGGCCCCAACGGCAAACGCCAGAACAATGGGATGGAATTGAGCGTGTTCGGCGAACCGCTGAAGGGGTTCCGCCTGCTCGGCGGGGTGATGGTCATCGACAGCGAATTGACCCACACCACCAACGGCACGTTCGACGGCAATCGCGCGCCCGCCACGCCCAAATACAACGTCAACCTGGGCGCCGAGTGGGACGTGCCGACGCTGGAAGGCCTGACCCTGACCAGTCGCGGCATTTACTCCAGCTCACAGTACCTGGACCAGTCCAACGTCAAGCAGATTGACGCCTGGAACCGCATCGACGTGGGCGCGCGCTACGCGTTCAAGGTCGATGACAAGCACATCACCCTGCGCGCCAATGTGGAGAACGTCGCCGACAAGCGCTACTGGAGTTCGGCCGGCGCCTCGGATGACAGCGAGCCGGGATTGACCCTGTCGACACCGCGTACCTACCTGTTGTCGGCCACCGTCGATTTCTGAGGGATGTAAACACATATCAACCTGTGGGAGGGGGCTTGCCCCCGATGGCTTTCTGTCAGGTATGAATTATGTGGCTGACACACCGCCATCGGGGGCAAGCCCCCTCCCACATTTGATCTCATAGCGCCCGGGATCGAGTAGTGCCAAGACGATTTGCGGGCCGTGCCAAACCAAGGTTTTCCCGCAGTGTGGTGCCGCTGTATTCGCGACGAAACACGCCGCGCCGTTGCAGTTCCGGCACCACCCAGCGGGCCACGTCCTCCAGCCCGCCCGGCAGGTGCGGCACCAGGATATTGAAACCATCCGCCGCGCCGTTTTCGAACCAGTGCTGCAGTTCATCGGCAATCTGCTCCGGCGTGCCGATCAGGCTGTAGTGACCGCGTCCGCCGGCAATCCGCCGCCCCAGTTGCGCCAGTGTCAGTTGTTCACGATGGGCCAGCTCGCTCAACAGTTGCTGGCGGCTGCGTTGCCCGCTGTCGGTCAAGGGCAGCGCCGGCAACGGTCCATCCAGCGGGTAGCCGGACAGGTCGAAATTACCCAGCATGCGTCCCAGCAACGCCACGCCCACCTGGGGCTCGACCAGTTCCTGAAACGTGTCGAATTTCGCCCGGGCCTCGGCTTCGGTCTGCCCGACCACCACCAACACGCCCGGCATGATTTTCAGCGAGTCCGTCTCGCGCCCATAGCGGCCCATACGTCCCTTGAGGTCGCGGTAAAACGCCTGGGCATTGGCCAATGAGGTCTGCGCGGTAAACACCACCTCGGCGGTCTGCGCCGCCAGTTCACGGCCGGTTTCCGAAGAGCCGGCCTGCACGATCACCGGCTGGCCCTGGGGGGAGCGCGCCACGTTCAGCGGGCCTTTGACCTGGAAATGCTCGCCCACATGGTCCAGTACATGGCATTTGAGCGGGTCGTAATAGCGCCCGCTGGCCTTGTCGCGCACGAAGGCGTCGTCGTCCCAGCTGTCCCACAACCCCGTCACCACTTGATGAAACTCGCGCGCGCGGCGGTAGCGTTCGGCATGGCCCAGATGCTCATCGCGGCCGAAGTTCAGCGCTTCGGCGGCGTTGTCCGAGGTCACCAGGTTCCAGCCTGCGCGGCCGCCGGACAGGTGATCCAGCGAGGCGAATTTGCGCGCCACGTGGTAGGGCTCGTTGTAGCTGGTGGTGGCGGTGGCGATCAGGCCGATATGCTCGGTCACGGCGCTGAGCGCCGAGAGCAGGGTGAGCGGTTCGAAATGATCCGACCGCGCCATCCGGCTGGCGACCTCACCGGTGGCGGCGGCAATGCTGTCGGCCACGAACAGGGCGTCGAACTTCGCCGCTTCCGCTACCTGTGCCAGGTGCTTGTAGTGGGCGAAATCCAGCCCGGCATTGGCCGGCACATCCGGGTGGCGCCACGCGGCCACATGGTGCCCGGTGGCCATCAGGAACGCGCCGAGTTTGAGTTGACGGCTCATGCTAGAAATCCTTGCGCAGTTGCACGCCGACGTAACGTTCATCGTCACGGGGCACGGCGCGGTAGATGTAGTTGCCGCCGCTGGCCAGCAGCGGTGAGTAGGACTTGTCGGCCAGGTTCTTCGCCAGCAGTGCCACGCGCCAGCCGTGGGTGTAGTCGGCCAGGGCCACGCTGGCGTTCCAGATGCCATACGCACCTTGCTGGGTATCAAGGTTCTGGCTGATGTCGTACTGCACTTCGCTCTGCCAGCTGTAGTCGGTGCCCAGTTCGATATCCAGGCCGTTATCCAGGGGGATGCTGTAGTCGGCGCGCACGTAGCTTTTCCAGTCCGGGCTGTACGGCAGGGGTTTTCCATTCACGTTGCAGGTGGCCGCCGCGCCCGGCGGGCAGGCGAATTGGTCGATGCGCGCACGGGTATAGGCCAGGGCGCCGGAGAGCTTGAGTTGCTGGGTGGCCTGCAGCGCGTAATCGAGCTCGACTCCTTCGGTGCTGACGCTGCCGGCGTTGATCAGGCGCGTCACCACCTGGCCGGCGACGGTGTCGAAAAAGTTGGCCTGGTAATTGTCGTAGGCGCTGTGGAACACCGCCAGGTTGGTGGTCAGGCGGTTGTTCCACGCGCTGGCCTTGATCCCGGCTTCCCAGGTGTTGGAGGTTTCCGGTTTTAACGCCTCGGTGTCACGCGGCTGCATGTTGAAGAACACGTTGTACGCCGGGCCTTTGTAGCCACGCGAGTAAGTCAGGTAGCTGGTGACGCTGTCGCTCAGGTCGTACTGTACACCGAGGCGGCCCGACCACCCGTCCTCGTCCACCGAGCCGGAACTTGCGGTGGCCGGTTGAATGCCGCTGACGGTGGTGGACGAGGTGGACACGCGACGGTGGTCGTACTTCAAGTCGTCATGGGTATAGCGCAACCCGGCGATACCGCGAAAGCGCGAGGTGAAGTTGAGGGTGGTCTCGCCGAACGCCGCGTAGCTGTCGCTGGTGGTGCTGTAGTCGGCGATGCCCCGGTCGGTGCGCGTAGTGGTGGTGAGGGTGCGCCGGTAGGTTTCCTCGTCCTTGCCATGCATGTAGAACAGGCCACCGACGTACTCGAGGAACTCGCCCTTGGGGGAGGCCAGGCGCAGTTCCTGGGAGTATTGGTCGAACGCCAGGTCGCCCTTGTCGGCGGTGCCGGGGAAGGCGGCGCTGACCGTGCCGAGGCGGTCGCCGTCCTGATACTGGGTGTTGTCCCAGCCGCGCCAGGCGGTGATCGACGTCAGGGTGTAGTCGCCCAGGTTCCAGTCCAGTTGGGCCGACAGGCCCTTGTTGGTGTCTTGCACATGGCTGCGGGTATCGGTGTTGATGTCGCGGTTGTCACTGGAGGCGCGAACCGGGCTCAACGCATTGCCGAACGCCGGGCTCAGGGGCTGGCTGACCACGCCATTGGGTGCGTCATCGTGGGACTGCATGTAGTCGGCGATCAGGGTCAGCTTCACGTCGTCATCGGGCGTGAATTCCAGTTTGCCGCGGATGCCCTTGTGGTTGTAACCGTTGACCTCCTGGCCATTGTGGCGGTTGTCGACGTTGCCGTCGTAGCTGCCGAACAAGGTACTGATCGAACCCTTGAGTACCTCCGGCACCAGGCTGCCGCCGATACCGAAGCGGGTGCGGCTTTCGTTGCCGCTGTAGAACGACTGGTCGATAAAACCATGGGTCTGCTCAGTCGGCGCCTTGCTGGTGATGTTCAGTACCCCGGCCGAGGCGTTCTTGCCGAACAACGTGCCTTGCGGGCCGCGCAACACTTCGATGCGCTCCAGGTCCAGCAGGTCGAGGGTGGCCTGGCCGGGGCGTGCGTACACCACGCCATCGATGACCGTGGCCACCGTCGGTTCGACGCCGGGGGAGGTGGAAATGGTGCCCACGCCGCGTACGAACAACGAGGTGTCCTTGTTCGAAGCGCCGGTGCGGAAATTCAGCGACGGCACTTGCTGCGCGATGCTCGCCACGCCATTGCGGTTGTCGCGTTCCAGTTGTTCGCCGTCGAGCACCGAGACCGCCACCGGGACTTTCTGCAGCGACGCTTCGCGGCGGGTCGCGGTGACGGTAACGGCTTTGAGCGTGAGTTCCGGTTCGTCGCCGGCAAAAGCGCCGGCGACGGGAAGGGCGCTCAGGCCAGCCAGAAGCAGTAAATGGGTGTGCCGTGGAAAAATGTGCATGCGATGCCCGCTCGAAAAGTGCCCTGGTCCGCTGCGGTTCTGCGACCGCCAGCGCCTGTGTGGATGTCTTGGGCATTCGCTCGAGCGAGTAGCAGACAATGCGCGTTGTTAGCGCTAACATCGGCATTATTGAAGGCTCGCGTTTAGAGCGTCAAATACTAAAAAATTAGTTTTATATTCTTTTTGGTTTTTTACTGGATGTCCTCCGTGACTGAAGCAAAACCGCGCAAACGCCGTGGCGCCGGCCGCGTCACCCTGAGCACCGTCGCGCGCCAGGCCGGGGTGTCGGCGATCACCGTGTCGCGGTATTTCAATCAGCCGGAGCAAGTCTCGCCCGAGCGCCGCGAACGTATTGCCGAGGTGGTCGCCGCACTGGGCTATGTGCCGAATCTGGTGGCCGGTGGCCTGGCCTCCGCACGGGGCCGCATCGTGGCGATGGTGATCCCGAATATCTCGGGGCCGATCTTCGCCAATACCCTCCAGGGTTTCAGCGATACCCTCAGCCGGCATGGCTACCAGCTGTTGCTGGCGTCCAGTTATTTCAGCGCCGAGCAGGAAGAAAGTGCGGTGCGTGCCTTTCTCGGCTGGTCGCCGGCTGCGCTGGTGCTGACCAGCCGTTTTCACAGTGCGGGCACCGAAAAGATGATCGCCGATGCCGACATCCCCGTGGTCGAAACCTGGGACTACGTGCCCGAGCGCAAGCCGTTGCAGATCGGGTTTTCCCACTATGAAGTCGGCGTGACGGCCGCGCGTTACTTGCACGCCAAGGGCTACCGACGCATTGCTTTCGTGCACAACAGCGCCGCGGGGGACCTGAGCGCGCGCGAGCGGGGCGAGGGGTTTGCTGCGACCCTGATCGAACTGGGCGTGCAGCCCTGGGTCTTCGCTCCCGACGCCGACCGCGCGCCCTTTGAGGCGGGCAAGCAGGCGATGGAAAGCCTGATGAGCCATGCCACACCGCCCGACGCGATCTTCTTCGCCAATGACAACCTGGCCGCCGGCGGCTTGCTGGCAGGGCAGCGTGCCGGGTTGAAAATCCCCCAGGACTGCGCGGTACTCGGTTTCGGCGATTACCCGTTTGCCGAAATGCTGTTGCCGAGCCTGAGCACCATCAAGCCGCCGGCGTTGGACATCGGTGTGCTGGCGGCCACGCGGATACTGGAAAGCCTTGGCGTACTGCCGGTGGTGGATGAGGTACAGCGCTTGAACCTGTTGGACTGCCGCCTGATCGAACGCGAAAGCGCCTGAGCTTTATTTGCGGCCCAGGGGCAATTTGGATAGGGTGCAAGCCTGCCCACAAGGACGTTCCCATGACTGAACCTGCCCCTAAAACCCGCCGCGCACCCAAGGGTGAAAAACGCCGCGAAGAGCTGCTGGACGCGGCCTTGCAGGTGTTCTCCCTGGAGGGCTACAGCGGCGCCTCCGTGGCCCAGGTGGCGGCGATTGTCGGTATTTCCGTGGCGGGCCTGCTGCATCACTTTCCCAGCAAGATCTCGTTGTTGATGGGCGTGCTGCAACGCCGCGACGAAGTCAACCAACGGATTGCCGATGAAGTACGCGCCGAGAAGTCGTTGAGCGGGTTGCTTGGCAGCCTGCGCGCGATCAACCGCTCGAATGCCACCGCGCCTGGTGTGGTGCGCGCATTTACCATTTTGAATGCGGAAAGTCTGCTTGATACGCAACCGGCGTGGGGCTGGTTTCAGGAGCGCTATGCGGGGATCCAGCGACGACTGCAGGGGCAGTTTGCCGACCTGGTGGCGGCGGGGGAGGTACGCAGTGACGTGGACATTGCCGGGCTGGTGGAAGAAATTTTGGCCATGATGGATGGCCTGCAGATCCAGTGGCTGCGCTTTCCGGAGCAGGTGGACCTGGTGGCGCGGTTCGATGCCTACATTGCGCGGGTCGAAGCGGCCATTAGAGCCTGAGTCGATCCCGGTCCAAATGTGGGAGGGGGCTTGCCCCCGATGGCGGCCTCTGGGCCGACCAGGATGCTGGATCAGACCGAGTACATATCCGGTTCTGCGGTCACGGCTGCTTAGGGTTCCGCCCTTACGGCGGCTCACTTTTGAAAAGCGCAAAAGTAAGCAAAACGCTCTTGCCCCACCACTCGGCACCTCGCCCAGGCTCGGTGTGCCCGAACGCAGGCTTGAATCCGTGGGCCGCCGCCACGCGCCATCCATGGCGCGGGGCGGCTAACCCGGCGTCCTGCCGGGTTACCCACGGATTCAAGCCTGCGTTCGGCCAGCGTGGTTTAACGGGGCGCCTGAGATCAAGATCAAAAGCAGATCAAGATCAAGAGCGGCTCGCTTCGCATCGTGGATACCCGATTGATCGTTCCCACGCTCCGCGTGGTAATGCATCCCGTGACGCTCTGCGTCACCTGTACGCATTGAGTTGCCGGCGGAACGCGGAGCGTCCCAGGCGGCATTCCCACGCAGAGCGTGGGAACGATCATCTGGGAGGGGATCAGTTGCCCGCAGCACTGCCCTGGCTGCTGTCATCGCTCATGTCATAGCCATCACCGTCGCTGGTGCCGCTGTCCCCTTCATTTTGATGCAGTACGCCGCCGGTCTTCACCGTCGATTCACGCAACGTCGAGTTCAGCGCCGAACGCGGCAGCGGGTTGCTGGTGGTGGTCGACAGTTCCTGGCGGAACGGGTTGACCAGCTTGGCGTTCAGGCGGATGTCCTGGGACGAAGCGCCCACCGACAAGTTGAAGCTGTCGGCATCCACCACCCACTGCTTGCTGGCCACATCGTAGTAGGCCAGCGAGCGGTCGTTGAGCTCGATGGTCACGCGCTTGCTCTGGCCAGGCTTGAGGAACACTTTCTTGTAGCCCTTGAGTTCCTTGATCGCGCGTTCGACTTTCGGGTTGTTCTGGCCCACGTACAGCTCGGCCACTTCGGCGCCGGCGACCTTGCCGGTGTTGGCCAGATCGAACGACACCTTGATCGGCGCACCGGCCACGGCGACGCCAGGGCTGACGCTGATGTTGCTGTAGCCGAACGTGGTGTACGACAAGCCATAACCGAAGGGATACAGCGGCTTGATGCCCTTCTTCTCGTAGCCGCGATAGCCCAGGAACAGGTCGTCCTTGTAGCTCATCTCGCTCAGGGTTTCCTGATTGTCGAACGTGGGGAAAGTCGCGTAGATCGGGTTGTCTTCGATGTTGCGTTCGATACTGATCGGCAGCTTGGCCGACGGGTTGACCTTGCCCAGCAGGATCTCTGCCAGGGCCTGGCCGCCGTTCTGCCCAGGGTAGAAGGCGTGCAGTGCGGCCGGCACCTGGTCGATCCAGTCGCTCATCTTCAAGCCGGTGCCGCCATGCAGGGTGACCACGGTGTTCGGGTTGACCTTGGCGATGCTCTGGATCAGCAGGTTCTGGTATTCCGGCAGGTCGAAGCTGTGGTCGAAGCCTTCGCCCTCGTATTCATTGCTGTTGCCGGCTGCTACCAGTACGGCGTCGTACTGCGCCAGGTCCTGTGGCGCAACCAGCGATGCCCAGCTCATCTGCACGCCAACCAGGCCGCCCATGGTGGAGAGGTAGCCGTTGCGGCGCGAGTATTCGAGCTTGATGTCGACCGGTTTGCCGGCTTCAAGATTGACCTTGGCGAACACCGGGATGGTCGGTGGAATGCTGTTGTTCGGCAGCGGCTTGCCGTCGCCGTTGTCGAGGACTTTCTTGCCGTTGACGTAGAGGCGTACCGCACCGTCGGCGCGGACCTTGAACACCTGTTCGCCGCTGACGGTCGGGGTGATCTGGCCGCTGTAGCGAATCGACGTGGCGGCAGTGTCGCCATTGACTGGCAGGCTGTCGGTGGACCAGTCGAGGTTGACGTGCGCGTCGGTGCGGGTGGCGGCCGGGTCACCGGACCAGTTGGTGTTGCTGAAGAACTCGGTCTTCAGGCCTTTGACGCTATTGCCGTTGCTGTCGGCATGGGTCCAGCTGGAAGCGGCCGGGTCCAGCGACAGCCCGTCGATGAACTCGACCTTGGCGCCTGGGGCCAGTTGCTGCAAGCCGCTCAGCTCACTGATGTAGTTGGCGGCCATCACGTTGGCGCTGCCGAAACCGGTAGGCGGCGCGTACTTGGCCAGGGTGCCGACCACCGCGATGCGCTTGACCTTCTTCGCGTCCAGCGGCAGCAGGCTGTTCTGGTTTTTCAGCAGCACGATGCCTTCGCGCGCGGCATTGAGCGCCGTGCGGTTGCTGGTGGCGCTGTTCATGTTGTGGCTGGTCAGCGGGGCTTTGCTGTCGAACTTGTACAGGTAGATCTGCTTGAGGATGCGGCGCACCTTGTCATCGATGGTCGCGCTGCTCAGCTCGCCACTGTCCAGGTACGGCTTGAGGACGGTGCTGTTCATCTGGTAGCCCATCATGTCCAGGTCAGTACCGGCCTGTGCTGCCGGCAAGCCGTCGACCACGGCGTTGTAGTCACTCTGGACGAAGCCCGGATAGCCCCATTCGGTTTTCAGGATGTCGCGCATCAGGTGCTTGTTCTGGCACGCGAACTCGCCGTTCACTTTCTGGAATGCACACATCATCATCGCGACTTTGCTGTTCTTCGAGGCGGACTCGAAAGGCGGCAGGGTCATTTCGCGCAGCACGCGCTCGCTGATGGTTTCGTTGAGGTGGAAGCGGTTGCTTTCTTGGTCATTGGCGGCGAAATGCTTGGCGTTGGCCCACACGCCGCGCGACTGAATCCCGTTGATCACGGCCGGCCCCAGGCTGGCGCCGAGGAAGGGGTCTTCACCCGACAGATACTCGAACGCACGGCCGCTGTACGGCATGCGGTACAGGTTGACGCCGGGGCCGGTGACGAACTGATAACCGCCGCTGGCGGTGTCGTAGCCCAGGGCACGGCCCAGGTCGATGGCGCGACGCGGGTTCCAGCTGGCTGCCAGGTTCGGCCCGGACGGGTACACCACGCCCTGGGCGTTGCCTTCACTGGTGTAGCGCACGCCGACACCGCCGTCGGCACCGTGGATTTGCGGGATGCCGTATTGGGTCAACGGCTTGACGTCCCAACCGCCAGTGCCGCCGATGTAGGCGAGTTTCTCTTCCATGGTCATCTTCGCCAGGGTTTTATCCGCGGCCTTTTCTGCGCGGCTCACCCGGCCCTCATCCAGGGCCGGGCTGGTGGCCGCATGCACCTGGGACACGGCCAGTGCCAGCAGGGCAAAGGCCGACTGCGCACCGATCATCTTGCGTTTGTTCATGGAATTCTCCGACAACTGTTTATTGAAATAGGGCGCCAAAACGCGCGTTTTACACAGCGCGCTCGTCACTTTTTTACGGGCAATAGTCCGCCTTGAGCGCAATGTTTAACCGATGGCTAATTGCGACTACTTGGCAGGTTCCGCAGTATTAAAAGTTTAATAATTGTATGAGTTGTTGTTATGGGTAGTGTCTAAGTGGCATCACGCGATGGCGTTTTGAACCGCTAAAACGGCATAATTAAGGCAATTCTTGCGGTTATAAGTCAAACAAAAGCTAATTTTTGCGTTAAATAAGAAATATTTCCTTACCTTTCGGAACTAAGCATAAACCTACCAGTCGATTGGTTTAAGAAAATATATGGCGGCATGGCAAACTAGTGGCGTTGCCCGGTAGTTCTAAAAGGCCATGTTTTATACAAGCTGTCATACACAACGCTTTGGTGTAGGGTCTTGATCGAATTCAAGGCGCCACTTGAGCTGTCCGCTGTTTTTGAACTGGAGAATGTTTATGAAAATGTCCCTGTTGGGTGCCGGCCTCGTGCTGGGCGTTGCACTGAGTGGCGCGGCCATGGCCGCTGAATCAACCGACGCGGATGCGACGTCGGGTGCTACCGATTCCACCGTGCTGACCCAGACCCACGACGCCAAGGCGGCGAAAAAGCAGAAAGCCGAAACCACCAAGGGTGGCCGCCCGTTGAATACAACGGCCACCCCCACCAAGTAAGCCTGACCCTGTAGGAGCGAGCTTGCTCGCGAAGAACGTCAACGATGACGCGGACATTCTGGATGAGCGCGGTGTCCTTGAGTCCTTCGCGAGCAAGCTCGCTCCTACAGGAGGTTTTTACAGCCCTTCAGATTTTTACCCATGCTCAGTCCCTCAACGCCCATCGATGCCTGCCAGATGCACGTCCCGGATACCGAACAGGTCTGCGCGTGGCTGATGCAACAGGCCGGGTTGAAAACCGTGGACCTGGAGCGCGCCCGTCGCCTGTCCCAAGAAGGCGGCGACTCTGAATTACTTGGCCTGCTGACCCGCCTGGGGCTGGTCTCCGAAGTCGAACTGGCCCGCGCCTGGGCCGACTTGCTCGGCGCGCCGCTGCTGCTGGCCGACGCCGCGCCACCCTTGCTTGACCCGTTACCGAGCCTGACCGAGCGCTTTATGCGTCACTACCAGGTGGTGCCCGTGGGCTGGAGCCAGGGTGGCCTGCGCGTGCTGGCGGCCAACCCGTCGCTGGTCTACCCGTTCCAGGCCCTGGCCTATGCCTGCGGCGTGCCGGTGTGGCTGGCGGTCGGCCCGCGCAACGAGGTCGAAACCCTGATCGAGCGCTACTACGGCCAGGGACGCTCGGCCATGGGCACGCTGATCGAAAATCTCGACGAGCACAGCGGCGCGCTGGAAGACATCGAACACCTCAAGGACATGGCCTCCGAGGCGCCGGTGATTCGCCTGGTCAACCTGATCCTGCAGCGCGCGGTGGAACATCGCGCCTCGGACATCCATATCGAACCCTTCGAAAACCAGCTCAAGGTGCGCTACCGCATCGACGGCGTGTTGCACGAGGCCGAGGCGCCACCGTCGAGCTCATCCGCCGCCGTGATTTCGCGGGTGAAAATCATGGCGCGCCTGGACATCGCCGAGCGGCGTCTGCCCCAGGACGGCCGGATCATGCTGCGCATCCAGGGCAAGGAACTCGACCTGCGGGTGTCCACGGTGCCTACCAGTTTTGGCGAGTCGGTGGTGATGCGTCTGCTTGATCGGCAGACCGTGCAGTTCGATTTCCAGAGCCTGGGTTTTGATGGCCAGCGCCTGGAAACCTTCCTCGAAGTGCTGGAACGACCCCACGGGATTCTGCTGGTCACCGGCCCGACCGGCTCGGGCAAGACCACCACGCTGTACACCGCGCTGTCACGGCTCAACACCGCCGAGCGCAAGATCATCACGGTTGAAGACCCGGTCGAATATCAACTGGAAGGCATCAACCAGATTCAGGTCAAGCCGGCCATCGGCCTGGACTTTGCCGGCGCGCTGCGCTCCATCGTGCGTCAGGACCCGGACGTGATTATGATCGGCGAAATCCGCGACCTGGAAACCTGCCGCATCGCTATTCAATCTTCGCTGACCGGGCATTTGGTGCTGTCCACGTTGCACACCAACAGTGCGGCGGCGAGTATCACGCGGCTGCTCGACATGGGCGTCGAAAGCTACCTGATTGCCTCGACCGTCAACGGCATCCTCGCCCAGCGCCTGGTGCGCCGCCTCGACCCGGCCACCCGGGAAGCCTTCGAAGCACCGCCCGAGCTGATCGCCGAGCATGGCCTGGACCGCTTTACCGATGAGCGCCCGATCATGCTTTATCGGCCCCGCGCCGACACGCCGGGCCGTGGTTACCACGGCCGCAGTGCAATCACCGAGCTGCTGGTGATGAATGAAGAACTGCGCAGCCTGCTGATGCGCCAGGCCGATGCCGCCACCCTGGAAGCCGCCGCCCGCCGTGGCGGCCTGCGCACCTTGCATGAAGAGGGCCTGCGCCAGGCCGTCGCCGGCGTGACGTCGTTGGAAGAAGTATTGCGTGTGACCCGAGGGGAGGGCACGTGAGCCTGTTCAAATACCGCGCCCTCGACAGCCAGGGCGCCGCGCAACACGGCACGCTCGACGCCAAGGACCACGACGCCGCCGTCGCCCTGTTGCACAAGCGCGGCCTGCTGGTGTTGCAGGTTGACGTCGCCGGTGCCCAGGGGCTGCGCAATGCCCTTGGCCGTGGTCAGTTGAGCGGCGCGGCGCTGGTCAGTTTCACCCAGCAACTGGCCACTCTGTTGGGCGCCGGCCAGCCGCTGGAGCGCTCGCTGGGCATCCTGCTCAAGCAACCTGGCCAGCCGCAGACCCGCGCACTCATCGAGCGTATCCGCGAACAGGTCAAGGCCGGCCAGCCGTTATCCAAAGCGCTGGAGGAAGAGGGCCGCCAGTTCTCGCCGCTGTACCTGAGCATGGTGCGCGCGGGCGAGGCGGGCGGCGCCCTGGAAAACACCCTGCGCCAGCTCAGTGACTACCTGGAGCGCAGCCAATTACTGCGCGGCGAGGTGATCAATGCGCTGATCTACCCGGCCTTCCTGGTGGTCGGCGTACTCGGCTCGCTGGCGCTGCTGCTGGCCTACGTGGTGCCGCAGTTTGTGCCGATCTTCAAGGATCTGGGCGTGCCCATTCCGTTGATCACCGAAGTGATCCTCGGGCTCGGCCAGTTTCTAGGGGCTTACGGCCTGGCAGTGTTTGCCGGGTTGATCGTGATCATCTGGACGCTCGCTGCACGCCTGCGCGACCCGCAGCGTCGTGAACGCTATGACCGGCGTGTGCTCGGCATCCGCGTGATCGGCCCGCTGCTGCAACGGGTCGAAGCGGCGCGGTTGACGCGCACCCTCGGCACCTTGCTCAGCAACGGCGTGGCGCTGCTGCAGGCGCTGGTGATCGCCCGGCAGGTCTGCACCAATCGCGCGCTGCAAGCGCAAGTCGCCCAGGCCGCCGAATCCGTCAAGGGCGGCGGCACCCTGGCCAGTGCCTTCGGCGCGCAGCCGCTGCTGCCCGACCTGGCGCTGCAAATGATTGAAGTCGGCGAACAGGCCGGCGAACTCGACAGCATGCTGCTCAAGGTCGCCGATGTGTTCGACGTTGAAGCCAAGCGCGGCATCGACCGCCTGCTTGCCGCGCTGGTGCCGTCGCTGACCGTGGTCATGGCGGTGCTGGTGGCGGTGATCATGCTCGCGATCATGCTGCCGCTGATGAGCCTGACCAGCAATATATGAACCCTCAAGGATCCACACCTATGCGCCATACCCGATTCAAGCCCGCCCGCCGCCAGGGCGGTTTTACCCTGCTGGAAATGCTCGCCGTGATCGTGCTGCTGGGCATCGTCGCGACCATCGTTGTGCGCCAGGTTGGCGGTAACGTGGACAAGGGCAAGTACGGCGCCGGCAAGGCGCAACTGGCCAGCCTGAGCATGAAAATCGAAAGCTACGGCCTGGACGTCGGCTCGCCGCCCAAGTCCCTGCAGCAACTGGTCGACAAGCCGGGCAACAGCGCCGGCTGGGCCGGCCCGTATGCCAAGCCGTCGGACCTCAAGGACCCGTTCGGCCATGCCTTCGGCTATCGCTTCCCCGGTGAGCACGGCGCGTTCGACCTGATCTTTTACGGTCAGGACGGCCAGCCCGGTGGCGAAGGCTACAGCGCCGACCTGGGCAACTGGGAATAACGGCTGAACATGGCCAACGCCCAACGTGGTTTTACCTTGCTGGAGATGCTGGTGGTGATCGTCTTGATCAGCATCGCGGCCGGCCTGGTGGGTTTTGGCCTGCAACAAGGTTTGCGCGCCGCCAAGGAGCGCCAGGCGGTCGGGCAGATGGTCGAGGCGTTGCGCAGCACGCGGGCGCGGGCGATTGTCAGCGGCACCCCGCAAAGCACGTCGTTCGACTTGCGCAGCCTCAGCTTCCAGGCCCCGGGCCGCCCGAAAAAACACTGGCCGGCCGACCTGCAAGTCACCTTGCACACGGCCGAACATGCAGGCTCGGCGGTGGAGTTCTACCCCGATGGCAGTTCCACCGGCGGCAACCTGTTGTTGGCCAATGGCAGCCGGCGCTGGCGCATAGATATTGGCTGGCTGACCGGCAGCGTGCAGTCCAGGGCGCTGCCATGAAGCGGCAAGCCGGGTTCACCCTGCTGGAAATGCTCGCCGCGCTGACGCTCATGGCGATCTGCAGCACGGTGCTGCTGGTCGCCTTCGGCCAGAGTGCGCGCTCGTTGTTGCACGTCGCCCACAGCGATCGCCTGAGTCATGCTGCCGTCAGCGTGATGGACCAGGAAGCAGCAGGTCCCCTGGCCAATGGCGTGCGCCAAGGCGATCTGGACGGCATCGCCTGGCAACTGCGCATCGCCCAACAGCCCACGCGGATCGGCCAGCCGCAGTTGTTTCGCCTCGACCTGACGGTCAGCGAGGGGCCGCGCCACGCCAGTTTCAGCACCTTGAAACTGCGTGCGGCAGGGGCCGGTTTGTGACGCGCCGTCAGCAGGGCTTCACCCTGCTCGAAATCATGATCGTGCTGAGCCTGCTCGGTGTATTACTGACCCTGGTCGGTGGCGCGCTGCTGGGGGCCAATCGCGCGGTGCTCAAGGCGCAGCGCTACACGGTCAGCCTGGATGAAATGCGGGCTGCGCAGCAGTTTTTGCGCACGGCGATCAGCGAGGCGCTGCCCCTGGACGTGACCGAGGACGACAGCCAGACCGACGGGTTTTTCGCCGGCAGCCCACAGCGCATGCAGTTTGTCGCGACCCTGCCGGGCGTGCTCGGTGGCGGGATTCAGCGCTTCACCCTGGAGTTGACCGGCGCCGAGGCGCAGCGCGATTTGCAGGTGGCGTTCGCGCGGTTTGAGCCTCAAGCGCAGGTCAGCGTACCGGCGTCGCGCAGTGAGCCACAGGTGTTATTGAAAGGGGTCGAAGATCTGCAGTTCAGCTATCGCGGCGTGTCGCCCAAGGGCAACGCCACCGGCTGGATCAGCGAGTGGCCGTGGACCCGGCGTTTGCCCTCGGCGGTGCGGATTGCGGCGCGCGTCAATGGGCCGGTGCCCTGGGTCACCCAGGTGATCGCGCTGCGCTTGAACCTGTCGAGTGGGGGCCCCGAATGATCCGGCATCAGCGCGGTGTCGCGCTGCTGCTGGTGCTGTGGGTGCTGGCGTTGCTCAGCCTGCTGCTCGGCGGCCTGGCCGGCTGGGTGCAACTGGAAATCCGCCAGGCGGCGTGGCACCGCCAGCACACCCAGGCGGTGTTGGCCGCCGAGGCGGGCGTGGCGCTGGCGCTGCAGGGCCTGGCCGACCCGTTGCAGCGCAAACAGTGGATCGCCGATGGGCGTGAAATCCCGTTGCTGTTCGATGATGCACAGTTGCACGTCAGCCTGCGCAGTGAGCGCGGCAAGTTGTACTTGAACAGCGCCGAGGTCGGCGATTTCGCGCGGCTGGCCCTGGCCTGCGGTGCGACCCAGGCCCAGGCCGGCCAACTCGCCAAGGACCTCGAGGTACGACGCCACCAGGGCCTGGCGCCGTTCAGGGTCATAGAAGAAGTGCGGCAATTGCCGGGCATGACCCAGGCGCTGTACAGCGCGCTGGTTCCCGAGATCAGCCTGTGGAGTGGCCTGGACAGGCCCGATCCGGCCTTCGCCAGCACGCTGATGCGCCGCGCCTTGAACCTGCCGCACCTGAGTGCGGTGGGCGCCGACCCCGGTGAGGTGCTGGTGATCGACAGCCGCGCGCAACGCCCCGGCGGCTACCACGCCCAGTTGCAAGCCACCGTGTTATTGAGCCCCGCGCAAGGCAGCGCACAACCTTATCGAGTCTTACGTTGGCAAGAATGAACGAACACTTATCCGCACGGCTGCACCTGCTGACGGAGCCCATCACCCAGCGCTGGCGCGGCAGCCTGTTGCAAATGGGCTGGCGGCTGTGGCTCAAGGAGCTGCGTGGCTGCCTGCCGGCCTGGCTGTCGCTGCAGGACATCCCCGAGCATGTGTACCCATGGCCGCTGACCGCGCCCGTGTCGCCCGTGGCCGGCGAGGCGCGCCAGGTGCTGTTGTTGGCGCCCTCGGCGGTGCTGGTGCAAGCCTTGCAGTTGCCCCCGGCGGCGGCGCGCAACCTGGCGACGGTGGTGGGGTATGAACTGGACCGTTTTACCCCGTTCGATGCGGCGCAGTTGTACTTCGTCGCGCGCCAGGAGCGGCGCACTCCGACCCACGTGCACGTGACGCTGGTGGCGATCCTGCGCGAGCGCCTCGACCAGATCCTCACGGAGTGCGCCGCCCTCGGCTTGCAGCCACACGCGGTGGATGTGGTGGACGCGGCGGGCGTCCCGATGGGCATCGACCTGCTGCCGGTACCGCTGCGTCCACGCCAGCGCCCGGCGGGCAAAGGCCTGCAACGCAGCCTGCCGTGGCTGTGCGGCGCCTTGCTGATTGCCGCCATGCTGCTCTGGCTCAACGACCGCCAGCGCGTGCTCGACAGCATGCAGCAAAGCGTGCGCGCGCAAAAAGCCCAGGTCGCCGAAATCCAGGCCCTGCGCCAGCAACTGCTCAATACCCGTGGCGCCGCGCAGTACCTGATTCGCCGCAAGACCGCCCAACCGCCGCTGGCCGGGCTGCTCAACGAACTGACCGCCTGCCTGCCGTCCGACACCTGGATCGACCAGTTGGAAGTCAACGACGGCGCCGACGTTTCATTCTCCGGGCAAAGCGCCAAGGCCAGTGCCCTGATCACCCGCATCAAGGGCTGCCACAGCCTGGAAAATGCCCAGTTCGAAGGGGTGATCCAACCCGATGCGCAAACCGGCAAGGATCAATTTTCCTTGCGCGCCCACCTGCACCAGGAGGCCGCCGATGCGCCGACCACTGACACCCCGTGAGCGCCGTGGCGCAGCCCTGATCGGCCTGGCCCTGGTGCTCGGCGCCGCGTATTGGCTATTGGTCGACAGCTGGTTCGCCGGCCCCTTGCGCGAGATGGGCGAGCAGGCCGAGCAGCTGCGCGAACAGCAGCAACGCTACGCCGGCATATTGCGCCAGGGTGATTCCCTGCGTCAGCAACTCGAGGAGGCCCGCCAGGACCCGGCCAGCAGCACCAGCCTGCTGCCCGGCGATGACCCCAGCGCCGTGGCGGCGGACCTGATGCAACGCATCGCCGACCTGATCAACAGCCGCGCCGGCCTCGGTGGCGGCTGCAGCCTCACGCAGCGCATGCCGATCACCCCCGAGCAGGACGACAGCGAACCCTACCGCCAAGTCAAAGTCAGCCTGACCCTGAACTGCGCCATCGAACCCTTGACCGCGATCCTGCATGAGCTGGAGTACCAGCGCCCGTTTCTGTTTGTCGATGAGATGAGCATCCGCCGTGGGCCGAACGCGCCCGCCAGCGGTGGTGCCGGTCAACTGGTGGTGCACCTGCTCGTGCGTGGCTACCTGCAACCGGCTTCCGCCGCGCAGGTGCGCCGATGATCAACGCACTGCGTCCCCTGGAGTGGCTGTTGCTCGGCGTGGCCGGGCTGTTGGGCCTGTTGATGGTCGGCATCCTCAGCAGCATCGGCGATGCGCCTGAGTGGTTGCCGGCGCCCGAACCCGATGCGCGCGCCAACGCCACGGCCAAGGTACTGGTGGCCCCGAGCGCAACCCTGGAAAGCCTCGCCGGCACCTGGCAGGCGCCGCTGTTCAGCCCTGACCGCAGCCCTGACCGCGCGGTTGGCCAAGCCGCCGTTTCCAGCCTGTCGAGCCTGACGCTGACCGGCATCGTACTGGACGGCGACCTGCGCGTCGCACTGCTCAAACGCGCGGACGGCCCGCCCTTGAAAGTCCACCAGGACCAGACCCTGCCCAACGGCTGGCGCCTGGAACACCTGACACCCCGCGAAGCCCGCTTTGTCCTCGACGGCCGCACGCAGACCCTGAGCCTGCGAGGCCTGCGTCTGCCGCCGCCGTCGACCACACCCCCGATTACCCTTCCTCACGAGTCCGCCCCTTGATCGATACATTCCCCGGCGCTTTGCGCACCACCGTGTTTTGCCTGGCCACCGCCGTTTCCCTCGGTGGCTGCGGCACATTCCCTGAGCATCTGGACCCGGACGAGGCCTTGTTGCATGAGGCGATGCAGGGCACCGGCGCGCAACGCCCGCCCGTGGACCCGGCCAGCGAACAGGCCCCGGTCGACAGCAGCCAGCCCCAGGCCAAGACGCCGCCCCAGCGCCAATTGATTCGCGGCAACCAGCAGTTCGTGCGCCAACCCACAGCGGCGCCGGCCGGCAAGGCGCAGGCGGGCGGCGACATCGTGTTCAACTTCGCCGACCAGCCAATCGAGGCGGTGATCAACAGCGTGATGGGTGACCTGCTGCATGAGAACTACAGCATTGCCCAGGGGGTGAAGGGTAACGTCAGCTTTTCCACCTCCAAGCCGGTGAACAAGGAGCAGGCGCTGTCGATTCTCGAAACCCTGTTGTCGTGGACCGACAACGCCATGATCAAGCAGGGCAACCGCTATGTGATTTTGCCGGCCAACCAGGCGGTGGCGGGCAAGCTGGTGCCGCAGATGCGCGTGGCGCAACCGTCCAACGGCCTGTCGGCGCGACTGTTTCCACTGCGTTATATCTCGGCCACCGAGATGCAGAAATTGCTCAAGCCGTTTGCCCGCGAGAATGCCTTTCTGCTGGTTGACCCGGCGCGCAATGTGCTGAGCCTGGCCGGTACCCCGGAGGAGTTGGCCAACTATCAGGACACCATCGACACCTTTGACGTGGACTGGCTCAAGGGCATGTCGGTGGGTGTGTTCGGCCTGCAACGCGCCTCCGTCGCCGAACTGATGCCCGAGCTGCAAAAAATGTTCGGGCCCGACAGTGGCATGCCGTTGGCGGGCATGGTGCGGTTCTTGCCGATCGAGCGCACCAACTCGGTGGTCGCGATCTCGTCGCAGCCGCAGTACCTCAGCGAAGTCGGTGACTGGATTCACACCATCGACGAAGGCGGCGGCAACGAGCCGCAGATGTATGTGTACGACGTGCGCAACATGAAGGCCACCGACCTGGCCAAGTACCTGCGGCAGATCTACGGCAGCGGCGCGATCAAGGACGACGCCCCGGCCAAGGTCGCGCCGGGTTTGCGCACCGCGACCCTGTCATCGCCCGGCACCAACAGCACGTCCGGCAGCACGCCTGGCGGCTTGAGCAATAACCTGAATAACAACCAGCCTGCCGCCGAGGATGAGGAACAGGAGCCACAAGCCGAGGACACTGTCGAGCAAGACACCACCGAAGGCGCGCCGGCCAAAAGCCTCGACGCCGGTACGCGCATCACCGCGCAAAAAAGCAGTAACCAACTGCTGGTGCGCACGCGCCCGGTGCAGTGGAAAGAGATCGAATCGGCGATCAAACGCCTCGACAATCCGCCGCTGCAAGTGCAGATCGAGACGCGCATCCTTGAGGTCAAACTCACCGGTGAACTGGACCTGGGCGTGCAGTGGTACCTCGGCCGCCTGGCCGGCAATTCCACCAGCACCACGGTGGCGAACGCCTCCGGCAGCCAGGGCGCGTTGGGCGGTGGCGGCGCCGGGTTGGGCGCGGCGGATTCGTTGTTCTATTCCTTCGTCAGTTCCAACCTGCAAGTGGCCCTGCACGCCCTGGAAACCAACGGCCGCACCCAGGTGCTGTCGGCGCCGTCGCTGGTGGTGATGAACAACCAGCCAGCGCAGATTCAGGTGGGCGATAACATTCCTATCAGCCAGACCACGGTGAACACGGGGGCTTCCGACACTACCTTGAGCAGTGTGGAGTATGTGCAGACGGGTGTGATTCTGGATGTGGTGCCACGGATTAATCCGGGTGGCCTGGTGTATATGGATATTCAGCAACAGGTCAGTGATGCGCAGGATCAGGCATCGTCGAGTAATGACACGCCGAATAATCCGCGTATTTCCACACGGTCGGTGTCGACTCAGGTCGCCGTGCAGAGCGGGCAGACCGTGTTGTTGGGCGGATTGATCAAACAGGACAATGCGGACTCCGTCAGTGCCGTGCCGTACCTGGGCAAGATCCCCGGCTTGCGCTGGTTGTTCGGCAACACCAGCAAATCCAAGGACCGTACCGAATTGATTGTGCTGATCACGCCCAGGGTGATTACCAGCAGCAGCCAGGCACGGCAGGTGACGGATGACTATCGCCAGCAGATGCAGCTGTTGCGGCCTGCGCAGTAAATTTGCCCGCACCCGGCGCCGACCGGGATCTCGTGTCTATCCCGACAAAATGTGCGAGGGGGCTTGCCCCCGATGGTGGTGTGTCAGTCACTGATGCACTCACTGACCGGGCCTCATCGGGGGCAAGCCCCCTCCCACATAACGGTTAGCCACGGATTCAAGCCTGCATTCGGCCGCGGCCTTGGAGCCGACCGATCGCTTGTGTCGAGCCCGATCCAAATGTGGGAGGGGGCTTGCCCCCGATGGCAGTGTGTCAGTCACTGATGCACCCACTGACCGGGCCTCATCGGGGGCAAGCCCCCTCCCACATAAAAGCGGTTAGCCACGGATTCAAGCCTGCATTCGGCCGCGGCCTTGGAGCTGACCGATTTCTTGTGTCGAGCCCGATCCAAATGTGGGAGGGGGCTTGCCCCCGATGGCAGTGTGTCAGTCACTGATGCACTCACTGACTGGCCGTGCAGGTGGTGGCATTGCCATTGCCCGGAGCGGTGTGAGCGCAGGGCAGACTGCCACCTTTTCTCTGAGAAAACCCCTACAGGTATCTGGGAGTTTTCATTCTTCTCGCCCGTGTTTTTCCTCCTAGGATGGCGCCATCGCTTGACCACAAGCGAGACGGCAACGGGCCTGGCTATCAGGCCCTGCAGCCATACGAATAGGCTTAGGAGTCAAAACATGAGGATCACCCGTGTGAGCAAACGCCTGCGCCGCTCGGCCTGGGCGGTGATCGTTGCGGCAACATTGGCAGGCTGCGCCACGCCGCTGCCACCGACGGAAAAAATCTCCCTGGCCCGCGACTCGGTGGGACGTGCGCTGGCGGCACAAGCCACGCAGTTCGCACCGCTGGAGATGAAGACCGCTCAGGACAAACTGGCCCGTATGGAGCAAGCCATCGGCGAAAAACGCTACGTGGAGGTGGACGCGCTGGCCGAGCAGATCGAGGTGGACGCCAACCTGGCCGAAACCAAGGCCAACACGGTGCGCAAACAGCAGGTCTTGCAGCAGGCACGCGAGGGCATCCAGGTGCTCAAGCAGGAAATGCTCAACGCCCCCGCGACTACCCACTGAGGATTTTCCCCCATGCGTGCCACTTACTTCATTCCCGTTCTGTCCGCCCTGGCGCTGGCCGTGGCCGGCTGCGCCACGCCGCCGGAAAACGCGCAACTGCTGCAAGCGCGCAGCCAGTTTTCCAGCTTGCAGCAAAAGCCTGAGTCCAACACCCTGGCGGCGGTCGAGACGCGCATCGCCTCCAATGCGCTGGACCGCGCCAACCAGGTCTCGCTGCATGACCGCACCGACCCGCAGATCGACCAGTTGGCGTACCTGGCGTCGCAGCGAATCGCGGTGGCCGAACAGACCATCGCCGGTCGCAAAATCGATGCCCGGCTCGACAACATCGCGGTCGACCGCACCCAGGTGCAGCTCGACGTCAGGACCGCGCAGCTCAAGGCCTTGCAGGCCATGAAGGCGCAGCCGTCGGAGCGCGGCCAGGTGATTACCTTTGGCGATGTGCTGTTCGATACCGCCAAGGCCGACCTGAAGCCGGGCAGCCAGCGCGACCTCCAGGGCCTGGCGAATTTTCTGTTGCAGAACCCTGAGCGCCAGCTTCGCGTAGAAGGCTTTACCGACAGCACCGGTGGCGACGCTTTCAACCAGACCTTGTCCGAGCGTCGCGCCCAGGCCGTGGCGCGCGGCCTGGAGCGGTTCGGCGTGGGCCGCGAGCGCATCACCGTGGTGGGCTACGGCAAGCAGTACCCGGTGGCCGATAACTTCAGCGCGTCGTCGCGCCAGTTGAACCGCCGTGTGGAAGTGATCGTGTCCAACGACGGCGCAGCGGTCCGCGCACGGCGGGAGTAGCGCGCGCCGTTACTCCTGCAGCTGCAACGCCTGCTGCTTGAGCCTGCGCTTTTGCTCGAACGGCAGCTTCTCATTATCCCCATAGGGCGCGCTGTACCAGTTGCCATAGGAAGGGTTGGGCAGCAGGAACCAGCGCTGCCCCAGCCAGTTCACATAGGGTTGGACCGCCTTGCGCTGGGCCGCCAGCGTGTTGTGCTCGGCCTGCACGAAGTCGCCCAGGGAATCACCGGCCATCAACAGCACCCGCGCATGGCTGGCCACCCATTGGCGACGACAGTTCTTGCCATAGCCGGCGCTTTCGCAGTGGCCGGTAGGCGTGCCGGCCGCCAGGATCTGGTCATCGCTCTCAATCGGGAAACCGCGCAGGCGCAGGTTTCTGGCCGTGGCCGCAACCTGGCTGTGTTCGCGGTTGGTGAGGTAATAGACCTTGATGCCTTTTTGCCGGGCCGCCTGCAGGAACGCCACCGAACCGGGCAGCGCCTGGGCCTTGGCCTGGTCGACCCAGGTGTTCCAGCGGTCATAGGAATAGACCTGGTTGTTCAGAATGTCGCGGGCATTGAGCGGCACATTGTCCAACAGGGTTTCGTCGATATCCACCACCACGGCCGGCGGCAGCCCGGTCATATCTCGCGCAGGAAAGGGCAGCGCGTCCCAGCCGGAATCGGCCAGGGCGACATCCAGTTGACGGGTGGCGTTGGCGAAGAGCTGACGGTAGATCAGCTCGTGCTCGATGGAGGTCTGGGTCCAGAGCACGGCGTCCAGTTGGTCGTTGGCCGGTGGGGTGTGCTGGCAGCCGGTCAAGGTGATGGATAACAGGCAGGCGCCGGCAACAATCAGGTTACGCATGATGGGTTCTCGCAAGTGGAAGCAGTCGCAGGCGGCCCTTGCAATCGAAGGGCTTCAACGCCTGCATGTGTACAGGATCATCGCCTGATCAGCAAAGGAACGGGCGCAAGCCTATTCCCTGGCACTTCGCCAAACAGGCTGAGCCTCCCCGTCTACCGTCCAATGAGCCCGACCCGGTTCAATACAGACCCCGCCTACCCAGCGCGCATGTGAACTGTGGTCAGGCCAATAGGCGTTTGCGTCGAGCACTTCAAGACCGAGCGGCGTCAGCGCCAATTCCCGGCGCGGCCACTCCAGATGCGTCTCGGTTTCCACCAGCAGCGGCTGGTCGCCATCGATCAACGGTCGCAACAGCGCATGAAACATCATGTCGCCCAGGAACGGCAGCGGTTCGCGCCTGGCCATCAGTTCGGCAAATACCCGGCCAAATTGCACCGGCCCGGCTTCGGCGATATAGCCCAGGGCCAGGCGTTCGGTCAGGGACAAGCCATCCCGGGTGCCGGGTAATTCCTGCAGTTGGCGCAGCAGCGCCGGCGCGAGCAAGGGCAGGGCACAGTGCTTGCCGTGTGCCAGTTCGGCCCAGCGCACGGGTGAGGGGTCGCAATACGCCCCCCACGCCTGTTTGGCCAGTTGGATCGCTGCCTCATCCACCAGGCGCCGCTGGGGCCACAGCCAGGCGAGTACATCGGGCGCCAATTGGCCGATGCCGATAAACCGCTCCACACCGGGAATGCGGTCGACTTCGATCAGTTCAAGTTTGGGCGGTAGGCGCTCCAGACCCGCCAGTGCGCGTATCAGAAACAGCTGGTCATAGGCATCCGCTTCGCACCACAACACGCTGTGCTGCGCCGTTGCCAGGTGTTCAAGCCGGGCATATTCGTCGGCCAGTCGCCGCGCCACCTCGGTTTCATTCAAACCGAACGCGTGGCTGATGAACGCGCCACGCAGGGGTTGGTAGTCATCGCCGGGCAGGTCGCGCACCGGGCCCATGCATAACGGGTCGGTGAGCATCTGGAATTGCCCTGTGAACCCCGCCACCTGCAGGCTGTGGGCGATGTCGTTGCCACAGCGCCAATGGGTGGTGCGGGCTTCGTCGCTGGCGATAAAGTCGGGGTGGCGTGCGGCGAAGTCCAGGGCGTCGACATGGGCCTTGAGCTTGGGCCAACTGCTGAAGCCCAATCCTCTGGCTATCTGCCATTGGGCCTGGGACAAGGTAGCGTTGGGGTCCTCGCGCTTGAGGTGCGGCAACAGTTCCTTGGCGCGCTTGCGCTGCTGCTCAAGGTTGAGGCGGCCGTTGGTAGTGGAAGCAACAGGGCGTTGTGACATACGAGCTCCTTGTACAAACCTTTTCCGCTTTAAGGTTGGGAGTCGTAGAAATGAGGTCGAGCTGTGATGTCTTGGGCGCAGCCCTTTCCGCGGAAGGTGGCGTAGAGAGCGCCAGGCGGGAAATATAGGCAGTGTGGCGGCCGATTGCAAACTCAGACCGGTTCTTCGGGCCTGCGATCAATCCAGTGAGTCTTGATGCCCTTGGCCCAGGCCACCGTGTAGAAACAGCTCAGCAGCACAATGCCCCATTGCTCGGCATTGATCGACGACCAGAACCAGAACGGCTGCCCGGCCATGCCGAACAGGCAGGCGTAGCGGCGCACCTTGAGGCGTTTGCTTTGGCTGAACCAGATAGCGACGACGCCGAGGGCGGCGATCATGAGCTGCGCGATCAAAGCGATTTCCCTTACCAAAGGTGAGAGGGCGCAAGCCTCTCCCACCGGTTGAGCTGTTGCGTGCAGGGCTATTTGTCCTTGCGCGCATCCATAGTTTTTTGATGCTCGGCAAGGAATGGCTGTTCCGCCGGATCGAAGCGATCGATCCCCGCAGTAAAGCGATGCCAGTACGGGTACAGCGGCTGCCGACGCGTCACGGCCTCGATGCGTGAGGATTGTTCCTCGGTCAGTTTCAACTCGGTCGCCGCAAGGTTGTCGCGCAGATGCTCTTCGGTGCGGGCGCCGACAATCAGCGAGGTGATCCCCGGGCGATCCTTGAGCCACGCCAGGCAGGTGCGCGCCACCGACACACCGTGCTCGTCGCCCACGGCGGCCAGGGTTTCGATGATATCCAGCGCCCGCTCCTGGTCATGCACGTAGGGTTCCGGCCAGCCGCTGCCCTGGCGGGTATTGGCCGGTGGTTTATGCCCGCGCCGGGTCGAGCCGGTCAGCAGGCCTTCACCCATCGGTCCCCACACCAGCGTGCCGATATTCTGGTCCAGCGCCATAGGCAGCAGCTCGTACTCGGCCTCGCGGGATTCGGGGGTGTAGTAGATCTGCTGGGTGATCGGCTTGAGCATGCCGTGCAACTCGGCCTTGCCCAAGGCCTTCATCATTTGCCAGGCGGTGAAATTGCTGGTGCCGAAGTAGCGGATCTTGCCCGAGCCCACCAACAGGCGCAGCGCTTCAAGGGTTTCTTCGATGGGCGTCAGACCGTCCCAGTTGTGCAGTTGGTACAAGTCAATATGGTCGGTGCCCAGGCGCTTCAAACTGGCTTCACAGGCGCGAATCAGGTGGTAGCGCGATGAGCCGGAATTGTTCGGGTTCTCGTCCACCGGGCTGCGGCCCTTGGTCGCCAGCAAGATGTCATTGCGCTTGTCGCCCAGGGCATTGCCGACCACTTCCTCGGCCAGGCCATGGGAGTACAAGTCGGCCGTGTCGATCATATTCACCCCGGCGTCGAACGCGATATCGAACATGCGCCTTGCCTGGGGCACGTCCACCGCGCCGCATTTCTCGAACTCGGCACGACCGCCAAACGGCACGGTACCCAGGATGATTTCCGAGACCAGCAGGCCGGAATGGCCCAGTTGTCGGTATTGCATGTTGCCTCCTACATTTCGTTGCACGTGAAGGTGTGAACGATGGGAGGGGCGATAGTTTGAATTTTTTTATCCAGCCTTCCTGTGCCTGCCGCGCCATTGCCGTCACAGAGGCACCTCATCCGCCAGCGCACGGGCAGAAATTCGCGCGTTTATGTGCTTGGACGAACTCACCTGAATTGGCTGAAATTGCTCCTGTAAGTTAAAGGCTTGTAGGAAAGTTCTTTTTTTATGTGTTAGTTATTTAACTTCCACGTAGTTCCAGTGAGTGTTGACGGAAAGTTCCTACGTATATTTCCTGGATTGATAAGTTGGCGTTTTGGCTGTTGCTACCTATCCGTTTTGCTAGCTATTATTTTTTCACATGATTTGCTAGCGTCTAAGACTACGGCGAACGGTGCAGAGGCTTGAGTATGAAAGATATTGAATGAGGACAATCGACAACGCGTGGGTGGCTAAATGTTAATACAGCGGACAGGAATAATCATCGGCTTGGTATTTTGCTTGATTAGCGCAGCGTTCGACGTTTACGTTGCGTTGATCACACAGTCGATCAGTACGCTGAACGTTGTCTTCTATTGTTTCATGACGTCGGCCTGTTTTTTTGGTGCCTGGGCGCTCTATCGAAATAGGCGCTCACTGTTTTCGAAACTAAGCGCTCAATGGCGATTAGTCGTTATCGTCAATCTGGCGGTACTGCTCAATTGGGGCGGGTTGTTCTACGCACTGCGCTATCTCGAACCTGCGGTAGTCGGCGTAGCGTCGGTAGCCTGTGGGCCCGCGCTGACGTTGATTATTTCGTTGTTCAACAAACGTGGCGTCAAGGTCGCTCTTGCGGACGCGCTGGTTTCATGGCTCGTGCTCGTCTCGGTGGCGGTCATGTTGTTCAATTCCTTTGTGGGGGACAGCGGCGTCGTGACTACCACCGATGGCCAGCGAGTGCTGGGTATCGCCAGCGTGTTGGCGTGCGCATTGGGCACGGTCATGTACACGGTTTTTTCCAAGGAGATGTTCGCTCGTCAATGGACCGTATACGAAATTCTGGGTATCAGAAACATCGCGATGGTTGGCGTTTGTGCCGTTGCAATTCCTGCCACGGGAGGCAGTTTCATACTCGAACGTGAGTGGGTTCCGCCTTTGGTGGTGCTGGTGGTGTTAGGGCATTTGCTGCCCATTTACCTGATCCAGAAAACTATCTATTACCTCACGCCTATTCACGTTTCCCTGGTATTGCTGACGCTTCCTGTATTCGTTCTGTTGCTCCAGTACTTGGATGCGAGGGTTGAATTCTCCGTCGCCAGCGTCGCCGCGGTGATTGTGATTGTTGTGCTGCTGCTGGGTAGATCGCTGCATGCCTTGAAAAGGGAGGCGTTATGAGAGTGGTGATGGTCGATGGGTTTTCATCCGGGAAATTCCTGGCCAAGCAATTAAAAGATGAAGGTTGTGTACTGGTGCATGTGGCCTCATCCGATACGTTGGACAGCTACTATTACAAAGGTTTTGACTGTGCGCTCTATGAGCGGATGATCGTCAATCGCGACGTTGAAATGACCTTGGCGCAACTCCAGCGTTTCAAACCGCAGTTCATTCTTGCAGGTGCAGAAACGGGTGTGTTGCTGGCTGACCGGTTGAACGAGCAATTGCAACTGCCTTATCGCAATCGCTTCGATAAAACCAACGCACGTCGAAACAAGTACGAAATGATTCAGTGCATAACCCAGGCGCAACTGCCTGCGGCGCGGCAGTTCATTGCTGACGGCTGGGAGCCTGTTCAACACTGGATCGATGAGCACGGACGCTTCCCTGTGGTCATCAAGCCGCTTGAAAGCGCAGGCGCCGATGGTGTGTTCATCTGTGAAGATATGTACGCCTGCAAGGCTGCTGTCGAGCGTTTGCTGGGGACGACCAACAAGTTGAATATTCCCAACACGCAGGTGCTGATTCAGGAGTACCTGGCGGGGAGGGAGTATGTGGTCAATATGGTCTCACTCAACGGCCGACAGCTTGTCACCGAGGTCGTACGTTACCGAAAACAGCGAACGGCGAGCGGCGGCATTCTCTACGATATTGACGAACTGATTGGGCCTGACACGCCGGTTTATTCAATTCTTGTCGACTACACGCGAGCCGTGGTGCGGTGCCTGGGCATTCGAAACGGTCCCAGCCATGCAGAGGTCATGCTCACCGAAGACGGACCGAAACTGGTGGAAATCGCTGCTCGCACTGACGGCATTCTTCGACCCGGGGTTTCAAAGCTGACCACTGGCCTGGGTCAGATCGATGCTGTGGTTCTATCCCTTATGCAACCTGCGGCATTTGAGCAGCGTTCAGCGGGTGAAGTGGGTTACCAGCGTCTGCAACATACCTACAATGTCTGCTTGATCAACCGCTCGGAAGGCTATTTCGAAAAGGACGTATTTTTGAGGGAACTGCTCAAACTTGAGTCGTTCTTCGAGGCTGTGTTTTACGTTGAGAACGGCCAGCGCATAGACGTGACTCAGGATGTGTTCAGCCAACCCGGCACGGTGTATCTGGTACACCCCGACCCGGCAGTGATCGAGGCGGATTACCGCAGCATTCGCACACTTGAGTTGCAGGGCGCTTATCTGGCTGCCAGGTAGCGGCATAGAGTGGGGAGTGAGTTACTGTTTCATTTTATGAAATGCTGGATTGTGAAATCTGGCCATTCCATTGACGGTTGGCACATAAGAACATTGCAGCCATCGACACGAATACTCGGTCGACCACGCCCTGGAGTTCGTCATGCCTGCGATCAAACTGTACGGTTTCCCCCTGTCCGGCCACTCCCACCGGGTCGAACTGATGCTGTCCCTGCTGGGCCTGCCTATGGAATTTATCCTGGTGGACCTCAAGCAGGGCGCCCACAAAACACCCGAATTCCTCGCCAGCCTCAACCGCTTCGGCCAGGTGCCGGTGATTGACGACGGCGGCACGGTGCTGGCCGACTCCAACGCGATCCTGATGTACCTCGCCAACACCTATGGCAACGGCCAGTGGCTGCCCGCTGATCCGGTCGGGCAGGCACGTGTGCAGCGTTGGCTCTCGGCGGCGGCCGGTCAATTGTATGCCGGGCCTGCCACGGCGCGCCTGGCTACGGTGTTTGGCGCCCAGGTGGACACGACCGTTGCGATCAACCACGCTCACGCCCTGTTGAACGTGCTGGAGCAGCAATTGAGCGAGAGCCGCTTTCTGGCCGGCGACCTGCCGAGCGTTGCCGATATCGCCTTTTACACCTACGTGGCCCATGCGCCGGAAGGCAAAGTGTCGCTGGCCGACTATCCTCAGGTGCGCGCCTGGCTCGCCAGCCTTGAAGCATTGCCGGGTTTCGTCGCTATGCCGCGCACGGTGGTGGGGCTGCAATCAGCGTAATGCTCAAGGGGTGTCGATGGACCGTTTTCATGAAATGCAGGTGTTCGTCGCGGTGGCCGAAGAGGCAGGCTTTGCTGCCGCCGCGCGGCGTCTGAACACCTCGCCGCCCAGCGTGACCCGGGCAATTGCCGCCATGGAACAACGCATCGGCACCCAGTTGCTGGCGCGCACCACCCGCAGCCTGCACCTGACCGAAGCCGGCCAGCGTTACCTGGAAGACTGCCGGCGTATCCTAGCCGAGCTGAGCGAGGCTGAGGAAGCGGCGGCGGGCAGTTATTCGATCCCCTGCGGGCAACTGAACGTGACCGCCCCGGTGCTGTTCGGCGAGTTGTTCGTGGCGCCCGTGTTGGGGGAGTATCTCGACCGTTTTCCCCAAGTGAACATCAATGCGCTGCTGGTCGACCGCGTCGTCAATATGAATGACGAAGGTGTCGACGTGGCCGTGCGCATCGGTCATCTGCCCGAGCCGGGGCAGCAGGCGATCGAAGTGGGCGAAGTGCGCCGGGTCGTGTGCGCGTCGCCCGCTTACCTGGCGCGGCATGGGCGACCCCTGCGGCCCGAACAGTTGCGCGAAGCGAAGATCGTCGCCTCATCCGCCAGTCAGCGCGTGCATGAATGGGCCTTCGTCGACGACGGCCTGCCGCTGACGGTGCCGATAGAACCGCGCCTGGCGGTCACTGCAAACAATGCCGCAGTCGCCCTGGCGCGGCTGGGGTGGGGCATGACCCGGGTGCTGTCCTATCAGGTCGCGGCAGCGGTGGCGGCGGGTGAGCTGGAGGTTGTCCTGCAGGATTTCGAGCCGGCCGCGCTGCCGATCCGAGTGGTGTTCCAGAACAACGGGCGGGTGCCGGCCAAGGTCAGCACATTCGTCGATTTTCTGGCCGAGCGCCTGGGGCATGACATGGCCCTGAAACCGATGAAAAAGCCGCGCGGCTGATGGAGCGCTATCGCGATATGCAGTTGTTCGCGTCGCTGGCCGGGCAACCGAGCCTGGCGGCGGCGGCGCGCTTGGCGCAGGTCTCGGGCCCGACCCTGGTGCGCGCGCTTGCGCGTCTGGAAGCGCGCTTGCGGGTGACGTTGTTGCAGCGCAGCACCCGTGGGGTCAGCCTCACCGACGCCGGCACTGCCTACATGGCGGACTGCGTGCGCTTGCTCGCGGCGGTGGAGGTGGCCGAAGCGTCGGCCAAGGGGTTGCATAGCCAGGCCCAGGGCAATCTGCGCGTATTCATGCCGTTGCTGTTCAGCCGCTATGTGATGGCGCCGGTACTGGCCGCGTACATGGAGCGTTACCCGCTGGTGCGCCTGGTCGCCCACTACCACGACTACTACCCGAACCTGCACGAGGAAGGGCTGGACGTGGCGGTGCTGGTGGGCGAATTGCCCAGCTCGTCGTTGATCGCGCGACCGGTGGGGCATGTGCGGCATGTCCTCTGCGCCAGTCCCGGCTACCTGGCCGCCCACGGCGAACCGCTGCACCCCGACGCACTCAGGCAGCACCATCTGATCGCCGATGCCGACCCGGTGCAGTGGGACTTCGCGCACTCTCAGCTCAAGGCCCGCGCACGCCTGCGCTGCGCCACGGTGCAAGGTGCGATCAATGCGGCCGTGCAGGGCGCGGGGCTGGTGCGGTGCTTGAACTATCCGGTGCACGAGCACCTGGCAAGTGGCCGGCTGCGTCGCGTATTGCCAGGCTTTGAGCCGCCTGCGGTGCCGGTGCAGGTGGTCTATCGCGAAGGTCGCCATGCATCGATGCGCGTGCGCAGTTTTGTCGATGAGTGTGTAACGGCATTGCGCGGCCACCCGGCATTTCAGCTGGCGTAATAGTGGATTGCCTGGGCTGGTCATTCTCTCGGCGTAAGCCTAGGCGCAGCATCCAGCTATCCAACGAGAGGTGGCCGTCATGAACGCAATCGAGCAATCCCCCTGGCATGCCGGCGAACGGCAACTGCAAGCCAGTGCCGGCGCGGCCGAGCGCATGGCCGTGATCGGCCCGAAGGTGATACGCGATCATCTGCCCGAGCAGCATCGCGATTTCTATCCCTTGCTGCCGTACCTGGTGGTGGGCGCGGTGGATGAACAGGGCACCCCGTGGGCGACGATGCTCGAAGGCGCGCCCGGGTTCGCGCATTCACCTGACCCTTACCGGTTGCAGATCGACAGCCTGCCCTGCAACAGCGATCCGGCACGCGCGGGAATCACGGCGGGCGCAGCCGTTGGCGTGCTTGGCATCGACCTGAACACCCGCCGGCGCAATCGTATGAACGGCCGTATTGGCGCAGTGGATCACGAAGGCTTCGCGGTCGACGTGGTGCACAGCTTCGGTAACTGCCCCAAATATATCCAGCTGCGCCCGGTCGACACGATTGCGCGCAAACCCGCCGACGTGGCCGAGCGCAGCGACAGCCTGGATGGCGCCGCGCAGCACATGATCCGCAACGCCGACACCTTCTTCGTCGCCAGCTATGTCGACCTGCACGGCGAGCGTTCGGTGGACGTCTCTCATCGGGGCGGGAACACTGGGTTCGTGCGGGTGCAGGGCAACGTGCTGACCATCCCCGATTTTGCCGGAAACCTGTTCTTCAACACACTGGGCAATCTGCAAGCCAATCCGGTGGCGGGGTTGTTGTTCATCGATTTCGAGTCGGGGGATGTGCTGCACGTGGCGGGGCGTACCTCGCTGACCCTCAGCGGGCCGCAGGTGGCCGAGTTCGAGGGGGCGCAGCGGTTGTGGACGGTGACCGTGGAACAGGTGATCCGGCGTCCGGCGGCCTTGGCATTGCGTTGGCAGTTCGCGGGATTTTCACCCTATAGCCTGGCGATGGGAATCGGGTAGCCAGGCGCGGTCGCAGATCCGATGTGGGAGCTGTCACAGCCTCGCTGAAGCTCGGCAGCTCCCACGTTCCGGATCAGGCGACCGGGCATTCCCGATTCAGCGCATCGTCCACCAGCAGTTTCGCTATTTCGATCATCTGCACCACGGCCAATACATGATTGCGACTGGCGCCATCCACGTGTTCGGCGCAGTCATATGCGCAGACAGTCGCTGACTCCAGCATTTCGCTGGCATTGCTCAAGGCGGCTTCAGTGCTGAGGCCGGGCCGGATGGAGAAGATGACATCGGGGGGTAATTGCAGGTTGTCATCCGAGGGGGATGGCGGGGGGTTGGGCGTGACTTTTTTCATGGTGAGGCTCCTATGAATGAGCACCTCCATTTCGCTACCACACGAAGTAAGGAGGCGACTGTACACGGGGTGGTAGACCGGTCATAGAAACCCGGCAGGCCGAAGCCTCCCATGCACAGCCGCCACAAAGCAGCCCGCACAAAAAAACGCCCGCGAGCGTTTTGGGGTCTATGAAAGAACTGGGCTACCACACCCGTTCGCTGATTTTGCAGCGACCCGCGAAGGTTAGCGGCGGGGTTCATCGGACGCAACCCGAAAGTTGCGTAAGAGCGGTCCGACAAGCGTGATGCGTCTCCCGCTTGCTGAATACCCTTGGCGGCGGAGCACGCTGTTCAGTTAAGCGTACATCGCCCTCTGTAGGAGCGAGCTTGCTCGCGAAAAACGTCAACGATAACGCGTGTTTCCTGATTGAACGCGGCGCCTGTGGTTTTTCGCGAGCAAGAGCAAGGCGCCCCCCGCTCCTACAAAAAGCCTTAACTGAACGACATTACGGGCTTGCGGAGTTTTCCGATAGAAATCGGCTGAAGTAGAAGGATGTTGTTACCGCACGCCCACGTTGGCATCAGGAACCTTTCCCACCGGCTGGCCACGCATGAGTGCTTGTTGAACTCAATGCCCGACGGTGACGGTGGGCAAGTCATGCATCCTTGATCGCACTGCGATTTCGATCCTTTCGTTAAATGAGGCTATACACAATGGTCACGCTCAACACAGCTGACGGTGCAACTTCTCCACGGGCGGGTAAAACCCTTGATCCATTCGAGCGCTTTGGCCAGGTGCCGGCCCATCATGTTATTGGCCAGGTTTTAAAATCCAACCGCAGTGACCTGGAAATGGCCGAGCTGTTGAAATTGCTGTGCACGCTGGTGACAACGCTTAAAACCTGGATGAACAGCGACAACGCACCGCACACGCCCCCCGTGGCCGTGATACCCAAACTGCCGGTCTGAAGCGGCCCTAGCGTGCAGTTGCAAGGCTTGGGGGCTGATCCCACGCGCCGCCGAGCGCGGTGTACAGGTTCACCTGCGCCACCAGTTGCGCCAGGCGATCGACAATCAGCGCCTGCTGTGAATTGAACAACGCGCGCTGCGCATCGAGAAAGGTCAGGTTGCTGTCGACGCCGCTGCGGTAGCGGTGCTGGGCCAGGTCATAGTAGTGCTGGTTGGCGGCGACGAAATCCCGTTGCGCGTTCAGTTGGTCGTCGAAGGTCTGGCGCGCGGCGAGGCCGTCGGCGACTTCCTGGAAGGCGGTCTGGATGGACTTTTCGTACTGTGCCACCGTGATGTCCTTCTGCAGCTTGGCGTAATCAAGGCTGGCGCGCAGGCTGCCGGCGTTGAAGATCGGCAGATTGATTTGCGGCTGGAACGTCCAGGTGCCCGCGCCGCCCTTGAACAAACCGGAGAGCTGCGTGCTGGTGCTGCCGGCGTTGGCCGTCAGGGTGATCGACGGAAAGAACGCCGCCCTGGCCGCGCCGATATTGGCGTTGGCCGCCTGCAACTGGTATTCGGCCTGGAGGATATCCGGGCGCCGTTGCAGCAAGTCTGAAGGCAGCCCCGCAGGCACCTGGGCTACCAGGTCGTCGGCCAGGGCGCGTGCGGGCAGGTTGGCGTCCACCGGGCCGCCGACCAGCAGCGTGAGGTTGTTGAGGTCCTGGGCAACCTGGCGTTCGTAGCGGGCCACGCTGGCACGGGTACTTTCCACCGCCGTGCGCGCCTGCACCACGTCGAGCGCCGAGGCCTTGCCGGCGGCTTTGCTGCGGCGGGTCAGTTGCCAGCTGCGATCGTTGGCCGCCAGGGTCTGCTCGGCCAGGGCCAGCAACTCCTGGTCGGCACGCCAGGTCAGGTAGGCGTTGGCGACGTTGGCCACCAGGCTCAACTGTGCGCTGCGCCGCGCTTGTTCGGTGCCCAGGTAAGTCAGCATGGCCTGTTCGCTGAGGCTGCGGACGCGGCCGAACAGGTCGAGTTCATAGGCACTCAGGCCCAGGGTGGCGGAGTAGTTGGCGGTGATCGCCGACTGGCCGGTGCCGGTCACGCCCGCCGGCAATTTCTGACGCTTGCCGGCGGCCGTGGCCGACACCGCCGGGAACAGGTCGGCGCGCTGAATGCGGTACTGCGCCTGGAAGGCCTGCACATTCAGTGCGGCTACCCGCAGGTCGCGGTTGTTGGCCAATGCAGCGTCGATCAACGGCGCCAGCGC
The DNA here is from genome assembly GCF_019891515.1 of Pseudomonas sp. Wu6. Taxonomy (NCBI): domain Bacteria; kingdom Pseudomonadati; phylum Pseudomonadota; class Gammaproteobacteria; order Pseudomonadales; family Pseudomonadaceae; genus Pseudomonas; species Pseudomonas sp. Wu6. Next base: position 125,474 of record NZ_JAFLXH010000010.1, read on the forward strand.
CGGGTCGTGGAACAGGTGGCGCCAGTCCACGGTGCCGGGCAGTGTGCCGGCCTGCGTCTGGCGGTACACCCCGTCCTGGGGGTAGTGGGTCGGCACGGGCGCGTCGGGGCGCTGATACTCGGGGATCAGCGAACACCCGCCGAGCATCCAGGCTGCGCCAACGGCGGCAAGGGTGAATTTTTGCATCAGGCGCCCACCATCCATTTGGCCAGGCCGTGTCGGCCACTCACGCCGAGCTTGGCGGCGGCGCGCTTGAGGTAGGTTTCAATCGAGCTGTTTTTCACACTGAGTTTTTCCGCGATCTGCGGCACGGTGCCGCCGGTCAACAGGCCCAGGCAAACTTCCTGCTCGCGGGCCGAGAGGGTGATGTCGCTCAGCGCCAGGCGCTTGTAGAACTCACGCTGCAATTGCGACTGCTCCAGCCCGATGGGCCCAGGCTCCGCCTCGGTGTGCGGCGCCTGGCGCAGGATCTGCACGTGGCGCTCCATCAACGGCAGCAAGGTTTCGGACAGGCACTTGAGAAACGACAGCTGCGCCAGGGAAAACCCGCGCTCGGCAGGCGGGCGGTAGAACGAAATCACACAGCGCCGATGGCCCTGGCGCGAGACCAGGTTGCACTGGTGCGAACTGCCGCGCGGGTGCGCGCTGTCGGCCTTGGCTTTCATCTGGATCAGCAGCGGGTCCTGCATGCGCAGCATCTGGCGCAGCAGCGGATGGTCGTCAAGCGAGTGCAGTGTCTGGGGCGCGGGCAGGTCTTCGTTCAGCCCGGCACTGCCCAGCAGCTTGATATCCAGCACCCTGTCGCGCAGTTCATCGAGGCTCCATTCGCTGAGGTCCACCAGATGAACCGGTATCCATTTGTCCACCAGATGCAGCATGTTCGCGGCGAAATTGGCATGGCCACTGCTGGAAATGAGCTTGCCCATTTCGGCGTAGAACTGTGGGTTCTGGGTGTCGGTAATACTAGGGGTCAGACTCATAGCCATCTCATCCTTGATGTCGAAAACCGTCAACGGAGGCCCTGGGTCTGTTCGGGGCGCTCCGTACTGCTTGAACGTAACTCGGCGTTCGAGATTTCATTTAGCCATAGCGATTTGTCCTACGTATGTAGCAGAAACGAGGGACACAAGCTGCCATAAAATCCGCGTCATTAATTCGACGTTTCCTGCAGATAATTCAGCAGACGAAAAGGAAGGGCGAATCTTTAAAGATACTTAACATGCTGATAAATAAAGAAAATACATAAATTTAAAAATACTTTTCAAATTAAACGTCGGACAGATATAGCCAATCTCCTACATGGCTTTCATCGTTTCAGCAATGAACCCTCAGACAAGCCCTTGTCGATCCGTTTGGATGTCCGGGTTTAGGGTGTCAGGCGCCTGTGCTTGACCATGCTCAAATCCGCTCAATTCGTGGTAATGGGCGACCCTGCGCGGCCAGTGCCTGACCCCCCATGAGAAGGATCTTATGACGCAACTTTCCAGCCCGCCGGCCAGCTTCCCCCTTACCGCCGCGCAACACGACATCTGGCTCGACCAACTGCGCGTGGGTCACTCGCCGCTTTACAACATCGGCGGCTACGTTGATCTGGCCGGCGCCGTCGCACCTGCGTTGATCCAGCGTGCGATCGAGTTGCTGGTGGCCCGGCACGACGCATTGCGCACCCAACTGCACAGCGGCGCCGATGGCTTGCCCCGGCAAACCTTCGCCGCCGAATGGACGGTGGAAGTACCGCAGTACGACTTCTGCGGCTTGCCCGACCCCGAGGCCGCCGCCCAGTCCTTGATCCAGGCGCAGATGGCCCGGCCCTACGCCATGAGCGGCGAACCGTTGTTTGGTTTTTTCCTGATCAAGCTCGACGACGATCATTACCGCCTTGGCACCCAGGCCCACCACCTGATCCTCGACGGCTGGGGCTTCGGCCAGATGCTGCAGTCCCTTGCCCAGCTGTACACCGCCGTGCAGCACGGCCGGCAACCGGAGGGGTTGGCGCCGTCGTATATCGACTACATCGACACTGACCAGCGCTACCGGCAATCGGCCCGCTACGCGCGCGATCGCGACTATTGGCTGGACAAATACCAGGTGCTGCCCGAGCCGCTGCTCACGCCAAGGCACACCGCCAAGGCCGCGAGCAACACGTGCGTGCAACCCTTCCCGGTGGCGCTGCTCAAGCGCATGGAACACGTGGCCAGCCGCTACCAGGCTTCGGCGTTCCATGTGTTGCTGGCGGCGCTTTACGTGTATTTCACCCGTACCGGCCAGCGCGATGAATGGGTGGTGGGCCTGCCGATGCTCAACCGCTCCAACGCGCGCTTTCGCGCCACGGTCGGCTTGTTCGCCCAGGTCAGCGCGGTGCGGTTGCAGTTCAGCGAAGCCTTGAGTTTCGCTGAACTGGTGCGCGGTGTGCGCGATCAGCTCAAGCAGGACATGCGCCACCAGCGCTTCCCCCTCAGTGAGATGAACCGCGAACTGGGCCTGCGGCGTACGGATCGCGGGCAATTGTTCGACCTGTCGGTGTCGTTCGAGCAGGACGACCATGACCTGCTCTACGGTCAGGTGCAGGCCCGTGCGGTCAAGGTGTCCAACCACCATGAGCCGCTGCCGCTGGCGATTCACTTGCGCAGCAACCGCTACCAGGACACGGCGTGCCTGCATTGCGTCTATAACGAGGCGTACTTTGAGCAGGGCGACATGCAGGCCTTGGCAGAGCGCCTCACCGGCTTGCTGGAGCAGGGCCTGGCAGACACGACGCTGACGGTGGGCGAGTTTGCGTTGCTCACGCCACAGGACCAGGCCCGGTTGCAGCAATGGAATGCCACCGCGCAACCCAACACCACGCCGCAGACCCTGCATGGGCGTGTCGAGGCTCAAGCCGAGCGCACGCCGCACGCGGTTGCGGCGGTGTACCAGGCACGGCAACTGACGTACGCGCAACTCAACCGGCAGGCCAATGCGCTGGCCCACCAACTGTTGGCCCACGGCGTGCAGCCGGATGACCGCGTCGCGGTGCTGGCGCGACGCGGCCTGGAGACCCTGGCCGGGTTGCTGGCGGTGCTCAAGGCCGGCGCCTGCTATGTGCCGATAGACCCGGCCCATCCCGCCGAGCGCTTGAATTATCTGCTGCACGACAGCGCGCCCGTGGCGGTGCTGACCCAGCGCGACCTGCTGCATCGCCTGCCGACGCTGGATGTGCCGGTGCTTGCGCTGGACGCCTCCAGCGACCCCGGCGCCGACGGCAACCCCCAGGTCGCAGTGACGCCGTCCCACCTTGCCTATGTGATTTACACCTCCGGCTCCACGGGCTTGCCCAAGGGCGTAATGGTCGAGCACCACAGCGTGTCCAACCTGGTGGACTGGCATTGCCAGGCCTTCGACCTGCACGCGGGCAGCCATACCGCCAGTGTCGCCGGGTTTGGTTTCGATGCGATGGCCTGGGAAGTCTGGCCGGCGCTGTGCGTCGGCGCGACCCTGCACCTGCCGCCCGCCCATGACGGTGCGGAAGATATCGATGCGCTGCTCCAGTGGTGGCGCGCCCAGCCATTGGACGTGTGTTTCCTGCCCACGCCGGTGGCCGAATACGCGTTCAGCCAGAACCTGGCGCACCCCACCTTGCGCACCTTGCTGATCGGCGGCGACCGCCTGCGCGGGTTCAACCGCGCGCAACGCTTCGACGTCATCAACAACTACGGCCCGACCGAAGCCACCGTGGTCGCCACCTCCGGGCGCGTTGACGCCGGCCAGCCGCTGCACATCGGCGCGCCCATTACCAATGCCCTTATCTATCTGCTGGATGCGCAACAACGGCCGGTGCCGGTTGGCGTCGTGGGGGAGCTGTATGTCGGTGGCCAAGGCGTGGCGCGCGGCTACCTGAACCGTCCTGAATTGACGGCCGAACGCTTTCTTGACGACCCCTTCAACGGCGGCCGTATGTACCGCAGCGGTGACCTGGCGCGCTGGCTGCCGGACGGCAGCCTGGAATACCTGGGGCGCAATGACGACCAGGTGAAGATCCGGGGTGTGCGTATCGAGCTGGGGGAAATCGAAGCGGCCCTGGCGACGCATCCGTCGATCAAGACCGCCGTGGTGGAATATCGCGAAGGGCAATTGCTGGCCTGGTTCATCGCGCATCACCCGGTGGACATCGAAACCCTTCGCGCCCATCTGCACGTCTCGCTGCCCGATTACATGCTGCCGGCGGCCTACGTTCATCTTGACGCGTTGCCCCTGACCGCCAATGGCAAGCTCGACCGCAAGGCGTTGCCGGCGCCGACCCAGGCGGCCTTTGTCACCCGCCGCTATGAGGCGCCCCGCGAGGGCGTCGAAACCACCCTGGCGCAGATCTGGGCCGAGTTGCTGCAGGTGCAACAGGTCGGCAGGCATGACCATTTCTTCGAACTGGGCGGGCACTCGCTGCTGGCGGTGCAGCTGGTGCAGCGCATGCGCGAGGCGGGCCTGCAGGCCGATGTGCAGGTGTTGTTCGGCCAGCCCACCCTGGCCGCGTTGGCGGCGGCCAGTGACGGCGGCGAAGTGGCGGTGCCGGCCAATCGCATCCCGGCCGGTTGCACGCAGATTACGGCGGACATGCTTGCCCTGGCCGACCTCGACCAGCCCAGCCTGGACCGCATCGTCGCCGGCATCCCCGGTGGCGCCGGCAATGTGCAGGAGATCTACCCGCTGGCGCCGTTGCAGGAAGGCTTGCTCTATCACCACATCACCGACGAGCGCGATCCCTACCAGCAGCATGCGATGTTCAGTTTTGCGCGCCGCGAGCAGTTGGACGCGTTTGCCCAGGCGCTGCAACAGGTGATCGACCGTCACGACATCCTGCGCACCAGCCTGGTGTGGGATGCCCTTGAACAGCCGATGCAGGTGGTGTGGCGGCACGCGCAGTTGCCGTTCGAACCGTTGCGTGACCCCGCCCGGCCGCTGGACCTGCGCCACGCGCCGCTGATGGCCCTGGATTACGCCGAAGAACCGCACCAGCAGCGCTGGGTGGCCAGGCTGCGCTTCCACCACTTGGTCAACGACGCCACCTCGACCACCGTGCTGGTGGACGAAATTCGTGCCCATCTGCTCGGTCAACAGGCGCAGTTGCCGATGCCGGTGCCGTACCGCAACGTGGTCGCGCAGACCCGTTCAGCACAGCGGCAAGCGGCCCACGAGGCGTTCTTTCGTGAGCGCCTGGCGGACGTGGATGAACCGACGCTGGCCTTCGGTTTGCAGGAGCGCCAGGCCGATCGCGCTGAAATCGAAGAGTGCGTGCAGGCGCTCGATGCATCACTCAACCAACGCCTGCGTGCCCAGGCTCGCGCGGTTGGGGTCAGTGCCGCCAGCCTGTTTCACCTCGCGTGGGCGCAGGTGCTCAGCCGCGTGGCCGGCCGCGAAGATGTGGTGTTCGGCACGGTGTTGCTCGGTCGCCTGCAAGCGGGCGAGGGCGCGGATCGTGCCCTGGGCATGTTTATCAACACCTTGCCGCTGCGCGTGCGCCTGGCCGGGCAAAGCGTGGCAGACGCATTGACCGACACCCATCAGCAACTGAGCGCCTTGCTCGTGCATGAGCAAGCCTCGTTGGCCCTGGCCCAGCGTTGCAGCCGCGCCGCGCCGCTGTTCAACAGCCTGCTCAATTATCGTCACACCAGCGCCGAGCCGGCGTTGAACCTGGTGCCGGGCATCGCCTTGCTCAGCAGCGAGGACATCCTCAGTTATCCGCTGATGCTCACGGTGGACGACATCGCCAGCGGCTTTCGGCTCAAGGCCAAGGCGCCGCGTACAGTGGGGGCCGAGCGTGTGCTGGGTTACCTCGCCACCGCGCTTGGCGCTCTGGTCGAGGCGTTGGAACAGGCGCCGGCGACTCCTGTGCGCGATGTGCAGGTACTGCCCTCCAGCGAGTTGCAACAGCTGCTGGTGGACTTCAACGCCACCGTCACCGCCTATCCCGAAACCCTCACCGTGCAAGCGCTGTTCGAGGCCCAGGCGCGGCAACTGCCGGATGCCGTTGCGGTGCAGGCAGGCACGCAGCAACTGACCTATCGCGAACTCAACCAACGCGCCAATCAGCTGGCCTTTCACCTGCGCGAGCAGGGTGTAAAGCCCGATTCGCGGGTGGCGCTGTGCGTCGAACGCGGGCTGGACCTGGTGGTGGGGTTGCTGGGGATTCTCAAGGCCGGTGGCGCTTATGTGCCGTTGGACCCAGGCTATCCCCGCGAACGCCTGGCCTACATGCTGCAAGACAGCCAACCGGTGGCGCTGCTGCTCCAGGCCGCCACCCGTGATTGTGTGCAGGATGTGGCGGTGCCGGTGATCGATTTCGACCACTGCACCTGGCACCAGGCGCCGGCCGACAACCCGGTGGTGCCGGGTTTGACGGTCGACCACCTGGCGTACGTGATGTACACCTCCGGCTCCACCGGCACCCCCAAGGGCGTGATGATCGAGCATCGCGGCCTGGGCAACCTCATGCACTGGGGCTCCCGGCTGTGCCCGCCGACCGCGGGCGGTGCGTTGCTGCAACGCGCGCCGTTCAGCTTCGACGGCTCGGTGTGGGAGCTGTTCTGGCCGCTGACCCAGGGCATGCGCCTGGTGCTGGCGCGACCCGACGGGCATCGCGAGCCGGCGTACCTGGCGCAGGTAATCCGCGAGCAGCGCATCAGCGTGATCAAGTTCGTGCCGGCGATGTTGCAGCAGTTTCTCGAATTGGAAGCGTCAGCCCTGTGCACCAGCCTGACCGACGTATTGTGCGGCGGTGGCGAGCTGACCGAGGCCCTGGCGCGCGGGGTGCAGGCGCGCTTGCCTGGCGTGCGCTTGCATAACGTGTATGGGCCCACCGAAGCCACGGTGGACAGCAGTGCGTGGACCCTGGAACCGGGCGCGCCGGTGCCCGCGCTGCAACTGCCGATTGGCCGGGCGATCGACAACACCCGCCTGTATGTACTGGATGACCACGACAGACCGGTGCCGATGGGCATCAGCGGCCAACTGCACATCGGCGGCGTCGGGGTCGCCCGTGGGTATCTGGGCCTGGCCGAGATGACTGCCGAACGCTTCATCGACAGCCCCTTCGTCGCCGGCGACCGGTTGTATCGCACCGGCGACCTGGTGCGCTACCTGCCGGACGGCAACCTGGAATTCCTCGGGCGCAATGACTTCCAGGTCAAACTGCGCGGCGTGCGCCTGGAGCTGGGCGAGATCGAAGCGCGCCTGGCCGCTCATCCCGCCTTGCGCGAAGTGGCGGTGCTGATTCGCGACGAGCGCCTGGTGGCCTACTTCACCCTGCGCGAGCAGGCCCCCGGGCTGGACGCGTTGCGCGCCCATGTGCTGGAACAGCTGCCTGAATACATGGTGCCGGCTGCCTTCGTGCAACTCGAGAGCCTGCCCCTCAACCCCGCCGGCAAACTCGACCGCAAGGCCTTGCCGGAGCCGGGGCTGGAAGCGGTGATCAGCCGCGCCTATGAAGCGCCTCAGGGCGATGTGGAAAACCTGATGGCCACCATCTGGGCGCAGGTGCTGAAACTGGAACGGGTAGGGCGGCACGACCACTTCTTTGAACTGGGCGGGCATTCGTTGCTGGCAGTCAATCTGGTGGCCCGCCTGCGCAAGGCCGGGCTGGAGGTGGATGCACGGACGCTGTTCAGCCAGCCGACACTGGCGCAACTGGCGGCGCGCACGCTGCCGCAAGCGCCGCCGGTGGAAGTGGCGCAAACCGCCATCCCCCAACTCAACCGCCGCCGCCGAATCTAGGCGCACTGTGGGAGGGGCTTGCCCCCGATGACGGAGTGTCAGCAGTGGATGTATCAGCTGACCCACCGCCATCGGGGGCAAGCCCCCTCCCACATTTAACGGTGTTGCCTGCCCCGCCATCGAACGCCGTCAGCCTTGCATCTCAACCACCGCCGCCGAATCCAGGCACTGAAAGCGCCGTCTGTAGGAGCGAGCTTGCTCGCGAAAAACTCACAGGCACCGCGCTCATTCAGAAAGCACGCGTTATCGTTGACGTTTTTCGCGAGCAAGCTCGCTCCTACAAAAAGCCTTGAGTGACTGGCATTGGGGCTTGCCCCCTCCCACTCAATGCCCGTCGGGAATAAACGCCACGCTCCCCCCCGACCGCCTCTTGAATAACCGCTCGCCATTGTCCGGCTGCGTCGTGACCACTTGATGATCAGCCGCCAAAAATGCCAACGGCTGGGGGTCTTCTCTGGAGTACTGCGCAACGATAATCGTGTGTTGCGGATCGAACCCCTGGCCGCTGGTTTTTTCCAGCCAGGCCATGAACGCGGCGCTGTCGCCCTGGCGCGGGAAGTCTTGGTTTTCGCTGACGTAGTAGAACGGCTTGCCGCCGTTTTGCAGGTACATCGGCAGCTTGTTGTCCACTTCCACCAGCACCAGTTGCCATTGGTTCCAGGGTGCGCTTTTCACGGCCTGGGCTTTTACATCCTCGGCAAAGCGAGTGACGCCGCCGTTGCCGGTGCTCCAGGGGTAGATCACACCCAGCACCAACAGCAGCAGGCCTGCGGCGATACCGAAGCCTTTTTGCCAGCGCGGCCACCGGGCCGGTTGCTGGTGCAGGCGTTCGCTCAGCCACCAGGCGCCGAGCAGTTGGGCAAATGGCACCAGGGGCAGTACGTAGTAGCTGCGTCGGCTGCCGCTGGCGGTGAAGAAGACGAACAACAGGCCCAGGCCCCACACCAGCCAGCGCACGTTGGGCGGTGTATGGCGCCAGTGACGGATGGCGAGCCATGCGCCGAACACCCAGCACGGTGCCCACGGCAGGGTGTAGGCCGGCAGGTAGATCAGGTAGGTGTAGATCGGGCCCATATGGTCGAAGGGGTCGAAGAAACGCACCACGTTTTCGCGAAACACCAGTTGCAGGCCGCTCTCGCCGTAGGTGGGGGCGCCGTAGAGATGGGACAGTACGAAAGGAATCGCATAGAACGCGCCGGCGATCAGCAGCGCCAGTACCAGCCTCGGGTTGAGATGGCGTTTGTAGCGCTGCTGGCTGAGCAGATGCGGCAGCAGCACCAGCCCCGGCAGCACGAACCCGATCAAGCCTTTGAACAGCGATGTTGCCGCCAGCAACAGGAAGAACACGGTATAGCGCCCCAGCCGGGTGTCGTCCGGCCCGCGCCAATACCACCAGACTGCCGCCAGCACGCCGCACACGGTCAGCACATCGGCGGTGGCCACCCGGGCCCAGAACAGGAAGTAGAAGGTGGTGGCAAGCATCCAGCCGGCGATCAGTCCGGTGCCTTTGCGAAACAGCTGTTCGCCGATCAGGTACACCAGCCAGATGCTCAGCCAGGCCGCGATCACCGATGACAGGCGCAGTGACCAAGGGCCGAGACCGCCCATGATGTTGGCCAGACCGGTGATCAGCCAGTAGGAGGGCAGGGGTTTGTCGTAATAGGGCGCGCCCTTCAGGTACGGATCGAAGTAATCACCGCTTTGCAGCATCTGCAGGGCGATGTTCGCCCAGCGCGTTTCCGGCCCCCACAGGTCGCGACTGCCCAGGCCCAGCAGCAGGAGCAAGGCCGAGACGCCGAGCAATAAAATGAGGGCGCCGCGTTCGGTTTTGCACAAGCGCATGGGCTTTTCCTGTGAGGGTGATCAAGGTTGTTGAGGGTAAATCGTCAGTACCAGGTTGCCCTTGCGGTAGCGCTTGCCACCGCTCGGCAGTTGGCCTTCTTCAAGGTGTTCGCTGGTGTTCTTGACGCGCATCAGCACGCCGACCGAACCCTGCGTTCGAGCATCTTTCAACCAGGACTGAACGCTGTCCAGGGTGACCTTGCGCTGTTGCGTATCCGGGTAATCCAGGCCGTAGCGCAGTTCCCCCGCAGTGTTGTAGAACGCCACCTGCGGCCGGCGCAGGCGCCAGGCCAGGGCCGCCGCCGAACCCAGTTCATTGCTCAGCAGAGCACGGGTGTGTTGCAGTTCATCCAGATGCTCAAGCACGAACGGGTCGGGCATTTCATTATCCGCAATGATCTGCGGCATGCTCGCCGGCAGCAGCGCCACCAGCAGGCCGATACCCAGGGCCGGCATCGCCCATAACGTCAACGGGCGCATCGCTTGCAGCAGGTTGGCCAGGATCCAGCCGAGCAGCACGATAAAGGCCAGGGACAGGTTGAACATTTCGGCGTGGCTGTTGCTGTAGATCGGGTTGGCGATCTGCAGGTAAATCAGCGCCACCATGGCCGTCATGCCGAGGATGAAATTGAGCGTGCCGTTGATGAAGATCGCACGGGTTTTGCGCTGGTTGAGCAGGTCGATCAGGGCATGGCCCATCAGCAACGCCAGGGGTAACAGGCACGGCATGATGTAGGTGGGCAGCTTGCCGCTGCTCAGGCTGAAGAAGCCCAGGGGCAGCAACAGCCACAGGGCCAGAAAGGCTATGGCCGGCTCGCGCCTGTGTTTCCAGGCGTTGAGCAGGGTGGCGGGCAGCAGACCGGACCAGGGCAGACACGCCACCACCATGATCGGCAGGAAAAACCACCCTGGCCGCACATGCTGTGCAGTGTCCGAGGCGAAACGGCGGATGTGTTCATGCCAGAAGAAGAAACGCCAGTAATCCGGTTCGCGCCCATGGATCGCCAGCGCCCACGGCAGGCAGACCAGCACCGCGACGAGGATCGCCAACGGGCCGTAGCGCAGCAACTCGCCGACGCGGCGCTGCCAGATCATATAAGGCAGGGCGATCAGCACCGGCAACAGCCACGCCAGAAAGCCCTTGGTCATGAAGCCCACGCCGCAGGCCAGTCCCAGTACGGCCCAGGCCCCCAGGCGCGCGCGCGGCGTGGTGCCGTCGAGCGCAAACCAGAGGGCGACCAGGCTCAGGTTGACCCAGAACGTGAATTGCGGATCGAGGTTGGAATACCCGGCTTGCCCGGCCACCAGGCCAAAACTCATGTAGAGCAACGCGCAGGCAAAACTTTTGCGCGGGTCGTTCCACAGGCGTCGGGCCATCAGGTAGGCCAGCAGCACGCTCAACGCCGAGGTCAGGACAGAGGCGATACGTACGCCGAACAGGTTCTCGCCAAACACGGCCTGGCCCAGGGCGATCAGCCAATAGCCCGCAGCCGGTTTCTCGAAATAACGCACCCCCATGAAGTGCGGTGCTACCCAGTTGCCGCTTATGAGCATTTCCTGGCTGACCTGGGCGTAGCGGGTTTCATCCGGGGTCCACAAACCGTGCAAACCCAACGGCAGCACCAGGAAAATCACCAGGCCAAGCACCAGCACCGGCAAGGGCTTCAATCGGGTCATGAACACCTCGCTGCTTGATGTTCAGGGGCAGGCGCGAAGTTTGAATAATCAACGGCGTCGAACATTAAGATAATCACTGATTCATCAGAAAAGTTAGGGCGTCCTGAACTAACAGGCGCGCTTAAAATGCCAGACGCGGGCTGTCGTTTTGCTGAACGCACTACTCGGCAATATGTAAAAAAGTGTATTTAAAGTTGTTTCAGCGCGGCCGCCCATTCCTGACTTTTCATAGTGCCCAAGGCTTTGAGTTTGCCGTCGGGCAATACCTGCACGAACACGGCGCTGCCGTACTCGGCAGCCCGTGCATGGGGATAGCCGAGGGCCTCCTGCAAGTCACTCATGCAGGCGCTGTGGGTGATCAGCATCAGGTTGCGCCCCGCCTGTTTATGGCTGAGGGCTTCTTCGCCCATGGCGTCACCGCAGATGGCGAGGGGGCCGGGGGACAACTCGGTCTTGCCGAACATGAACAACGACGTTTGCGCGGTGCGCGTGGTGGGGCTGCTGAGCACGTCGGTGCGCTCCATGCCCAGTGTTTGAAAGGCGCTGCCCAGGGCGGCCGCGCGTTGCGTGCCATTGATCGTCAGGCCGTCGGCGGGTCCGTAGCAGGGATTGTCCGAGCGATCACAACGCTCTTCATGCCGCACCAGCACGATCAGGTCGCCGTTGCGCCATCCGGCCAGCACCCCGGAAGTGACCAGGCGGTTGCCTGTGCCCAGATCCTGCGGTGACCTTGGCCAGAATAAAAAAGCGCTCAGCAGCAGGGCGAATACGATGACGCCCGCCACCGGCACGCGGAATTTTCTCAGGCGCTGTAACCTCGCCCTTCGGGGTTTGGTCAGGGTAATGTCTGCCACGCTGTTCACCATAGGTACACGTAATTGTTTTGTTGTTAAAAGACCGGCGCAACTCATACGGCAGATGTTCCTGGTGGAGCAAAAGCCTGTCACAAGGCTGCTGTCTTTCAGCTGAACATATGGGTATTAAGAAGCAACGCGTGGGGCAACTTTAAAGTTGTCTGTTAGTGCTGCGAGGGTGGGGAATTTAAAGTGTTCGGAGTGGGCAGGCGGTGAAATCAATGTGAAAAAATTGCGTGGGAACGTCCATCAGCCGTTATTCTCGTTTGCAGTCCTTAACCCGAGCGTTCGTATGTTGCAGGTAGAAGGTGTTGTTAAAAATTACGCCACCCCCCAAGGCCCGCTGACAGTTCTTGCGGGTGTCGACCTGCACCTGGGGGCGCGCAGCAGCCTGGCGCTGATGGGCGAGTCGGGCAGCGGCAAAAGCACGTTGCTGCACCTGGTGGCCGGGCTGGATCGGGTGGATGGCGGCAGCATTCTGATCGGCGACCAGCGCCTGGATCGCCTCAACGAAGGGCAACTGGCCCAGTGGCGGCGCACCGAAATCGGCCTGGTGTTCCAGCAGTTCAACCTGATCGGCAGTTTGCGTGTGGAGGACAACCTGGCGTTCCAGGCGCGCCTGGCCGGGCGGTTCGATGCGCAGTGGCAGGCGCAGTTGGTGGAGCGCCTGGGCCTGGGCGATTTGCTCAAGCGTTACCCGGAACAGCTCTCCGGCGGCCAGCAACAGCGGGTGGCGGTGGGGCGTGCACTGGCGTCGCGCCCCGGCTTGTTGTTGGCCGATGAACCCACCGGCAATCTTGACGAAACCACCAGCGATGAGGTGCTGCAACTGTTGCTCGACCTGTTGCGCGACAGCCCTACCAGCCTGTTGATGGTCACGCACAGCCCGCGCCTGGCCGCACGCCTGGATCAGCAGGTGGTGTTGCATCACGGCCGCGTCGTGCCGATGGAGCCGCGCTGAGATGGCAGTGTTCTATTGGGCGCTGCGTGCGCTGTTGAGCCATTGGCGGCGCCACCCGGTGCAGTTTTTCAGCGTGCTGACCGGCCTGTGGCTGGCCACCGCGTTATTGACCGGGGTGCAGGCCCTCAACAGCCAGGCGCGGGACGGCTACGCGCGGGCCAGCCAATTGATCGGCGGCGAACCGCAAGCCAGCCTGAGTGCGCCGGACGGTGCCGGATTCGCGCAAGCCGTGTTCGCCGAACTGCGCCGTGCCGGGTGGCCGGTGTCACCGGTGGTGCAGGGGCGGGTGGTGCTCAAGGGACATGAAGAGCAGCGTCTGCAATTGATGGGCATCGAGCCGGTGTCGTTGCCCGGCAGCGGCAGCGTGGCGGGGCAACGCTTGAGCCAGGCGCAGATACTGGCGTTTTTCGACGCGCCGGGGCGCACCTGGATTGCCGCGCAAACCTTGCAGGCGCTCGGCCTGCAGGAAGGCGAGCAACCGCTGACGGCCAACGGGCAACGCCTGCCGCCGCTGCAAGTGCAGCCGGACATGGCCCCCGGCATGCTGCTCACCGATATCGGTTTTGCCCAACCGTTGCTCGACATGCAGGGCCGGCTGTCGCGCCTGCTGCTGGACAACACCTTCGCCGCCCGTCATCCCACGCCACCTGCCGGGTTGCAACTCAAGCAGGGCGACGACAACAACCTTTCGCGCCTCACCGAAAGCTTTCACCTGAACCTCGACGCCCTGGGCTTTTTGTCCTTTGTGGTGGGGCTGTTTATCGTGCATGCGGCCATCGGCCTGGCCCTGGAGCAGCGCCGGGGCCTGCTGCGCACCTTGCGTGCCTGCGGGGTCAGCGCACGCCTGCTGATCCTGAGCCTGGGCGTGGAGCTGGGATTTCTGGCGCTGCTCGGCGGCGTGCTCGGCGTTGCCAGCGGTTACCTGCTCGCCAGCCTGTTGCTGCCGGATGTAGCGGCCAGCTTGCGCGGCCTCTACGGCGCCGAAGTCGCCGGCCAACTGAGCTTGAGCCCCTGGTGGTGGCTGGCAGGCCTGGGCTTGAGCCTGCTGGGGGCGTTGCTCGCCGGGGCCAGCAGCCTGTGGCGCGCGGCACGCCTGCCGCTGCTGGCGCTGGCCAACGCCCAGGCCTGGCACGAAGCCCACGGGCGTTGGCTGCGACGCCAGGGCTGGGTGGCGGGCGTGGCGCTGGTCGTTGCGCTGCTGGCGCTGGTCTGGGGCAACAGCCTGACCGCCGGGTTCGTGCTGATGGCGGCCTTGCTGCTGGGCGCCGCACTCGGCCTGCCGGTGCTGCTCAATGGGGTGTTGAAGGGCGTGCTGGGACGCAGCCGTTCGGTGCTGGGCCAATGGTTTCTCGCCGACTGCCGTCAGCAATTGCCGGCCCTGAGCCTGGCCCTGATGGCATTGTTGCTGGCCCTGGCGGCGAATATCGGTGCGGGCTCCATGACGTCGGGGTTTCGCAGCACGTTCAATAACTGGCTGGAGCAGCGTCTCACCGCCGAGCTGTACCTCAACCCGCAAAATCCGGCCCAGGCGCAGCACTTGCAAACCTGGCTGGCGCAACAACCACGGGTGCGCGCGGTGCTGCCCGGCTGGCAAGTCGCGGTGCAGTTGCAAGGCTGGCCGGCGGAGGTGTTCGGCGTGGTCGACGACCCCACCTATCGCCAGCACTGGCCGCTGCTGGAGGCGGCAAGCGCGCCCTGGGACCGCTTGCTGCAGGACGACAGCGTGATGCTCAGCGAGCAATTGGCGCGACGCTTGAACGTGCGCCTGGGCGACAGCGTTCAAGTCCCCACGCCCCAGGGCCCATGGGCACCGACAATCGTCGGCATCTACGCCGACTACGGCAACCCCAAGGGTCATCTATTGGTCAACGCCAAGCACTTGCTGGCGCATTGGCCGACGCTGTCACCGGTGCGTTTCAACCTGCGCGTGGCACCCCAGGATGTGCCGCCGCTGGTGCGGGATGTGCAGCGTGAGTTCGACCTGGAAGACAGCCGCATCATCGATCAACAGCAACTGAAGGGGTGGTCCAGCCAGGTCTTCGAGCGCACCTTCGCCGCCACCGCCGCGTTGAACAGCCTGACCCTTGGCGTGGCGGGTGTGGCGCTGTTCATCAGCCTGTTGACCCAGAGCCAGAGTCGCCTCGGCCAACTGGCGCCGTTGTGGGCACTGGGGGTCACGCGCCGCCAACTGATGCTGCTCAACCTGGGCCAGACCTGGCTGCTGGCGGTGCTTACCCTGGTGCTGGCGTTGCCCCTGGGGCTGCTGCTGGCGTGGTGCCTGGATGCAGTGATCAACGTGCAAGCCTTTGGCTGGCGCCTGCCATTGCAGGTGTTCCCCGGGCAGCTGGCGCAGTTGATGGGCCTGGCGATGCTTGCCACGCTGCTGGCGTCGGCCTGGCCATTGTGGCAGCTGTACCGCAGCCGCCCGGCGGATTTGTTGAGGACGTTTGCCCATGAAGATTAAAGCGTTGGGGCTGGCGCTGTTGCTGCTGCTGAGCGCATGCGATAAAGCCCCCGCACCCCAGGAAAGCTTTGCCGGCCTTGGCAGCGATGCCGCCGACTTCGTCCAGGTGGTGCCCGGCAAAGTGTTCGCGTTCCCCGAGGACCACGGCCCACATCCAGGCTTTCGCATCGAATGGTGGTACGTCACCGCCAACCTCAAGGACGCCCAGGGCAATGCCTTCGGCGTGCAGTGGACGTTGTTTCGCAATGCCGTGAAGTCCGGGCCAGCGCAATCGGGCTGGCGCGACTCCACGATCTGGCTCGGCCATGCCGCCGTCACCTCCGCCAGCCGCCACTACGCCGCCGAGCGCTTTGCCCGGGGCGGCGTCGGCCAGGCCGGGGCGCAGGCGCTGCCGTTCAACGCCTGGCTCGATGACTGGAACTTCGCCACCCGCCCTGGCGCCGCCAACCCCCTGGCCGATATGCAACTCAAGGCCAGTGGCGCGCAGTTCGCCTACGACCTGCAACTGACCTCCAGTCGCCCGCTGGTGCTGCAGGGCGACCACGGCTACAGCCGCAAATCCGACCAGGGCCAGGCGTCCTACTACTACAGCCAGCCGTTCTTCAGCGCCAACGGCAGCGTCACGCTCGACGGCCAGACCTACCAGGTCAGCGGCAACGCCTGGCTCGACCGCGAATGGAGCAGCCAGCCCCTGGCCGCCAACCAGACCGGCTGGGACTGGTTCTCCCTGCACCTGGACCGAGGCGAACAACTGATGCTGTTTCGCGTGCGGCAAAAGGACGGCGGCGGCTACCTCACCGGCACCTGGATCGACGCCCAGGGACACACCGAGACGCTGCACAACGCGGATATCCAACTGGCGCCGCTGACCACCACCGAGATTGACGGGCGCAGCATTCCCACGCGCTGGTCGCTGAAAATCCCCGGCAAGCACCTGGACATCACTCCCGAGGCCGTCAATTCGAAGGCGTGGATGAACCTGGGCATTCCCTATTGGGAAGGGCCGGTGAAGTTCGACGGTGGGGTGGGGTATCTGGAGATGACGGGGTACTAGCTGATTGATTGGCCCCCCTCGGAACGGTCAACCCACTCTCAAAAACTACTGTACATAAAACCAGTATTGTCCTAGAGTCCATCCCAGGTGACCGGATGTCGCCGATCACCTGAGCTTCTATTTTTTAACTATGGATGGATAAAAAATGAAATCGAAAAAAGCCCTTATGCTGGGCGCGGCCATGATGGCCTCCTGCTTCGTCTCGGCCTGCGCCCTCGCTGATCAAGCGCCTTCGAAACTCAGTGCCGAAGCGGTCAAGCAGGCCGTGAACACGGCGCTCAAGTCCGGCGGCAAGCTGGACGCGTCGAAGGTGTCGCCTGAGCTCAAGCAAAAACTCTCAGTGGCCAAGTCCGGCCAGTCTAAAACGGTGACCAAAGCCCTCAAGTCCGCGCCGTTCGACAGCGTGGTCGGTGAGCTGAAGAAACCGGCGCAAAGCCAACTGAAAAGCGCGGCGGTTGCAGCGTTTGATCCGCTGTTCCCCACCCTGGATATCAACACGCTTTACACCGTCGATGGCGTGCAGGCCGGTAACGAGTTTGCCTACCACTTCAATCTGGCGCAGAACGCGCGGGTGCTGGTGCAACTGGTCAATCAGAGTGCAGGCGCGGATATGTCGCTGACCCTGTTCCAGGATGACGGCCAGGGCAATCTGAGTGTGGTGGGTTCTTCGGACGCCGCAGGCAATGCCGATGAATACCTCAACGGTGTACTGTCGGCAGGTGACTACTACTGGTACATGGTGGCCAAGGTCGCCGATAACGCGCAGTTCAGTTTCGGCGTGGCGGTGGACAGCAACATCGACGCGTTCGAGCCCAACGACAGCGCGCAAACCGCGTTCGTATTGCCCGACTCGATGAACAAGGTCAGCGGCAACCTCGACAATGCCGGCGATGTCGATTACTTCGACTTCAAGGCGGTACGTGGGCAAAGCGTGAGCATGTACCTGGCGGGCGACGAGGACGGCAGCCGTAACCAGTGGATCTTCGACCGCTTCGATGGCGCCAATTGGATTACCGTGCCGGCCGGCTCCACCTCGACCTATCCGAGCGTAACGCCGGGCACCACCGTGAAGGTGCGTGTGCGGGCCAATCCGGCGGTGGCGCAGGACCCGAGCAAGTATTACCAGTTGAGCCTGGGCTCCACGCCGCGCCTGAACACCAGCAGTGTCAAGGGTGACAACATCGTACGGGTGCCGGTGAGCGAGATGCCGCTGGCCACCCAGACCGCACGGCTGCTGAATTGGTCGACCCAGTGGTCGGACTCCACCGGCGCGCCGCTGCTGGGCGTCACCCCGGTGTTGCGCGTGGATAACCACTTCGTCGACTTTAACTACCGCTGGGTCGACTACAAGGCGACCACCAACAGCGCGGGTGTGTCCCAGGCCACGGCCAATATCGGTACCTGCTTCGGTGATTACACCACGGTGATCAACGACAGCAGCACCGGCGTACCGTACACCTGGAGAACCACCTACAACCAGGGTGGCTGGCGCATCGAGCTGGCCGAATTCCCCGGCGTGGGCGTCGGCGGTAACAACGCGCAATACGTCAGCCTGGGGCATATCTGCACTCAGGACATCATCCATTGATTCAGTGATGTGAAACAGAAGGGGCAGCCTCCAGGGGCTGCCCCTTTTTTGCGCCGTGTGCCGCACATTTTTGCAGGCTGTAACAATTCGAATGTGGGAGGGGCGGTGCAACGATTCGACTTGCCCCCGATGGCGGCCTCTGGGCCGACCGGGATGTTGGATTGGACCGAGTACATATCCGTTTCTGCGGTAACGGCTGCTAATGGTTCCGCTTTTACAGCGGCTCACTTTTGAAAAGCGCAAAAGTAAGCAAAACGCTCTTGCCCCACCACTCGGCACCTCGCCTAGGCTCGGTGTGCCCGAACGCAGGCTTGAATCCGTGGGCCGCCGCCACGCGCCATCCATGGCGCGGGGCGGCTAACCCGGCGTCCTGCCGGGTTACCCACGGATTCAAGCCTGCGTTCGGCCAGCGTGGTTTAACGGGGCGCCTGAGATCAAGATCAAAAGCAGAGCAAGATCAAGAGCGACTCGCTTCGCATCGTGGGTACGGTTGGGCGCTGCTGAGTTGCGTAGATGCCTATGCCCCGATGAGGCAGTGTCAGTAAATGCATTGCTAACTGATATATCGCCATCGGGGGCAAGTCGAATCGTCGCACCGCCCCTCCCACATTTGGATCGAGTCTGACCAATGGCCCCTTGCGCGGACCTAATTTCCTTGTTAGCTTCTGGCAAAATGTTAACGATAACATTTGCTCTAAAAATAAAAACAAAACAGAGACCCACGCCATGAAAATGCTCCCGAAAACCCTGTGTTTATTGGCTGCCAGCATCACTCTGGGCAGCGTTTCCCCTGTGTTTGCCGAAGCCGCCAAGCCGATCCGCATCGGCGCCTCCTTCCAGGAGATCAACAACCCCTATTTCGTCACCATGAAGAACGCCCTGGAAGAAGCCGGCGCGAGCATCGGGGCGACACTGATCATTACCGACGCCCGGCATGACGTGTCCAAGCAGGTCAGTGACGTCGAAGACATGCTGCAAAAAGGCATCGATATCCTGCTGATCAACCCGACCGACTCGGTCGGTGTGCAATCGGCGGTCAAGTCCGCCCATGCTGCCGGTGTGGTCGTAGTGGCGGTGGACGCCCAGGCGGAGGGCCCGCTGGATTCTTTCGTCGGCTCGAAAAACTTCGATGCCGGTTTCCAGGCCTGTGAGTACCTGGCCAAGCACATCGGCGACAAAGGCAATATCGCCATCCTCGACGGCATCGCCGTGGTGCCGATCCTTGAGCGTGTGCGCGGTTGCAAGGAGGCGGTGGCCAAGCACCCGGACATCAAGATTGTCAGCATCCAGAACGGCAAGCAGGAACGTGACCAGGCGCTGACCGTCACCGAAAACATGTTGCAGGCCCAGCCCACCCTCAAGGGCATTTTCAGCGTAAACGACAACGGCTCCCTCGGCGCGCTGTCGGCCATCGAAGCCAGCGGCATGGATGTGAAGCTGGTGAGCGTCGACGGTGCGCCGGAAGCGATCAAGGCGATCCAGAAACCCGGCAGCAAGTTCATCGCTACCTCGGCCCAATACCCCCGTGACCAGATCCGCCTGGCCCTGGGTATTGCCCTGGCCAGGAAGTGGGGCTCGCAAGTGCCCGCCACGATCCCGGTGGACATCACCCTGATCGACCAGGCCAAGGCCGGAAACTTCAGCTGGTAAACCCCTGCGCCCCACGTCGGCCGTGGGGCGCAGGTCTTCCTTCTGAGTGCGAGGCCTTCGGTATGAGCAGTCTTCTGAAGCTGGAAAATATCTGTAAGCGTTACCCGGGGGTGCAGGCCCTCCAGTCCATCAACCTGCAAGTGGAGCGCGGCGAAATCCACGCGTTGCTCGGGGAGAACGGCGCGGGCAAATCCACCCTGATGAAGATCCTCGGCGGCGTCGAGCATCAGGACGAAGGGCAGATCCTGATCGACGGCCAGCCCCGGCAATTTGCGACCTACCGTGATGCGATTGCCGCCGGCATCGGCATTGTGTTCCAGGAATTCAGCCTGATTCCCTACCTCACGGCGGTGGAAAATATCTTCCTCGGCCATGAGCTGAGCAACCGCTTCGGCCTGTTGCGTAAACGCGAAATGCTCGAGGCCTGCGAGGCGTTGTTCAAGCGCCTGGGCGTGTCGATCAACCTGGAATGCGCCGTCAGGCACCTGAGCGTGGCCGAGCAGCAGTTCGTCGAGATCGCCAAGGCCCTGGCCCTGGATGCGCGTTTGCTGGTGCTCGATGAACCCACCGCAACGCTGACGCCCAGCGAGGCCGAACTGCTGTTCGAGATCATGCGCGAACTCAAGCGCCAGGGCGTGGCAGTGATTTTCATCTCGCACCATCTGGAGGAGATTTTCCAGGTGTGCGACCGCATCAGTGTGTTGCGCGATGGCGGCAATGCAGGCGTCACCGCCGTGGCCGACAGCGATATCGACCGTCTGGTCGAGATGATGGTCGGCCGCCGCCTGGAATGCAGTTTCCCGCCCAAGCCCAGCACCGCACGCGGGCCTTTGCTGCTGGAGGTCAAGGACATCCAACTGGTGCGCAACGGCCCGCATAACCGCTTTGATTTGCACAGCGGTGAAATCCTCGGCTTTGCCGGCCTGGTCGGTTCCGGTCGCACCGAACTGGCCCTGGGCATGATGGGCGCGCTGCCCTCGGTGAGCAAAGACGTGTGGCTGCGCGGCGAAAAGGTCAGCCTCGACGACCCGGCCCAGGCGCTGGCCCATGGCATCGGCCTGCTCCCGGAGAGCCGCAAGAGCGAAGGGCTGATCACCGACTTCAGCATTCGCGAAAATATCTCGTTGAACAACCTGCCCAAATACCAGAACGCCGCGGGCCTGATCGACAAGGCCAGGGAATGCGCCAGCGTCGAAGCGCTGATGCGCCAACTGTCGATCAAGGCGCCCAGCGCGGAAAGCCGCGTGTTCAACCTCAGCGGCGGCAACCAGCAAAAGGTGGTGATTGCCCGCTGGATTAACCACCACTGCGACGTGCTGGTGTTCGACGAACCCACCCGGGGCATCGATGTCGGCGCCAAGGCGCAGATCTACGCGCTGATGCGCAGCCTCACCGAACAGGGCTACGCGATCATCATGATTTCCTCCGAACTGCCGGAAGTCATCGGCATGTGCGACCGCGTCGCGGTGTTCCACAAGGGCGCGATCGTCAAGGTGTTGGAAGCGTCCGCCGTCAATCCTCAAGAGGTCATGCGCCATGCAACAGGGGGCTCAAGTGAATACGTCCATTAATACGGCAGGCACCGGCCGGTTGCGCCTGAACCTGGCGCGGTTGCTGCGCTCGCCGGCGTTTTATCCCTTTGTCGGGCTGGTGGTGGTGACCCTGGTGATGATTCTCGCCAGCGACACCTTCCTCACCGCCGGCAACCTGTCGAACATTGCGCGCCAGGTGTCGATCAACGCGATCATCGCGGTGGGCATGACCTGCGTGATTCTTACCGGCGGCATCGATCTGTCGGTGGGGCCGGTGATGGCGCTGTCCGGCACGCTCACGGCCGGCTTGATGGTCGCGGGGCTGCCGCCGGGCCTGGCAATCGGTGCGGGGATGCTGGTGGGTGTGGCGTTCGGCATCGGCAACGGCCTGTTCGTGGCCTACCTGCATATGCCGCCGATCATCGTGACCCTGGCGACCATGGGCATCGCCCGGGGCCTGGGGCTGATGTACACCGACGGCTATCCGATTTCCGGGTTGCCGGAGTGGTTCGCGGTGTTCGGCCGCGCCAGCGTATTGGGCATTCAGGTGCCGATTCTGATCATGCTGCTCACTTACCTGGCGGCCTATGTGCTGCTGCAGCACACGCGCATCGGTCGCTACATCTACGCCATCGGCGGCAATGAGGAGGCGGTGCGCTTGTCCGGGGTACGGGCGGCGCGCTTCAAATTGCTGGTGTACGGCATCAGTGGCCTCACCGCAGCGATTGCCGGGCTGGTGCTGACCTCACGCCTGATGAGCGGCCAGCCGAATGCCGGTGTGTCGTTCGAACTGGATGCGATTGCCGCCGTGGTACTGGGCGGTGCGTCGATTGCCGGCGGGCGCGGCGTGATCATCGGCACCTTGCTCGGCGCCATGTTGCTCGGCGTCTTGAACAACGGCTTGAACATGCTCGGCGTATCGCCTTACGTGCAGAGCGTGATCAAGGGCGCAATCATTTTGCTGGCGATCTTTATCAGCCGTCAGCGCCATCGCTAACCCTCTATCCACACAGGAACGAACACCATGGACAAGCACACTGATATGCAAGCCGTCGTCTGCCACGGCCCCAAAGACTACCGCCTGGAACGCATCGGCAAACCCCGGGCGCGGCCCAATGAATTGGTGATCCGCATTGCCGCCTGCGGCATCTGCGCCAGCGATTGCAAGTGCCATTCCGGCGCGGCGATGTTCTGGGGCGGCGACAATCCCTGGGTCAAGGCGCCTGTGGTGCCGGGCCACGAGTTTTTCGGCTATGTGGTGGAGGCGGGCGAGGGCGCCGAGGAGCACTTCGAAGTGACGGTGGGCGACAAGGTGATCGCCGAGCAGATCGTGCCTTGCAGCAAGTGCCGATTCTGCAAGTCGGGCAAATACTGGATGTGCGAAGTGCACAACATCTTCGGCTTTCAGCGTGAGGTCGCCGAGGGCGGTATGGCTCAATACATGCGCATTCCCAAGACGGCCATCGTGCACAAGATTCCCGAGTCGGTGTCCCTGGAAGACTCGGCGCTGGTGGAGCCCATGGCCTGCTCGATCCATACGGTCAACCGTGGCGATATCCAGCTCGACGACGTGGTGGTGATTGCCGGCGCCGGCACCCTGGGCCTGTGCATGGTGCAGGTGGCGGCGCTGAAGACGCCGAAGAAACTGGTGGTGATCGACATGGTCGACGAGCGTCTGGAGCTGGCGAAAAAGTTCGGCGCCGACGTGGTGATCAACCCGTCGCGGGACAACGCTCGCGCAATCATCAACGGCCTTACCGATAATTATGGCTGCGACGTGTACATCGAGACCACCGGCGTACCGGCCGGCGTCACCCAGGGCCTGGACCTGATCCGCAAGCTCGGGCGCTTCGTCGAATTCAGCGTGTTCGGCGCCGAGACCAGCGTGGACTGGTCGATCATCGGCGACCGCAAGGAGCTGGACGTACGCGGCGCCCACCTGGGTCCGTATTGCTACCCAATTGCCATCGACCTGTTCGAACGCGGCCTGGTCACGTCAAAAGGCATCGTCACCCATGACTTCCCGCTGGATGACTTCGCCGAGGCCTTCGAGCTGGCCAACTCGACCAAGTCGATCAAGGTGCTGTTGAAGCCGGTGCTCTGACGATGAACTACGTGATGGGTGTAGACATAGGGACCCAGAGCACCAAGGCGCTGCTGGTGGATGCCCACGGCACGATCATCGCCCAGCACAGCCAGGGCTATCGCGTGGATACGCCGAAAGTGCGCTGGGCCGAGCAATGGCCGCAGGTCTGGCTGGACGCGGTCGAGACTTGCGTGGCGCAGTGCATGCTCAAGGCCGGTGTTGCGGCGCAACAGGTCAAGGCGTTGTGCATCAGCAGCCTGTACGGCGGCTCGGGCATCGCGGTGGATGCGCAGATCACACCGTTGCACCCGTGCCTGATCTGGATGGACCGTCGTGCCGGTGAGCAAGTGGCGTGGGTGCGCGGGAATGTCGACCTGGACCGCATGTATGCGGTCACCGGCAACTCGCTGGACAGCTACTACGGTTTCACCAAGATGCTCTGGCTCAAGCAGCACCAGCCTGACGTATGGGCCAACACGCGCTACCTGTTGCCGCCCAACAGCTATATCAACTGGTGCCTGACCGGCGAGCTGGCGGTGGACCACAGCAGCGCCGGCAATATCGGCGGTGTCTACGATGTGGTTGCGCGCGGCTGGTCGGGCGAGATGCTCGATGCACTGGGCATCCCGCCGGCGATGATGCCGGAGCGGTTGCTGTATTCCGGCGAGGTGGTGGGCGGTTTGCTTCAGGACTGGGCCGCGCGCCTGGGCCTGCAGGCGGGCACGCCGGTGCTCGCCGGTGGCGTGGATGCGGCCATGGCGACCCTGGCGGCGGGCGTCACCCAACCGGGCAACCATGTGGCGATGATCGGCACCAGCATGTGTTGGGGCTACCTCAACCAGCGGGTGGACGCGCAGCACGGGTTGGTGAGCATGCCTCACGTCTATAACGGTCATCGCGACCTGTACATCTTTGGTGGTGCGATCACCGCAGGGGCATCGGTCAGCTGGTTCCGCGAGCAGTTCTGCCAGGCCGAGGAGCAACAGGCCCGGGCGAGCGGCGAGGACAGCCTGGTGTTGCTCGAGCGCAGCGCGATGAATATCCCGGCGGGCAGCGAGGGTCTGTTGTTCCTGCCGTACCTGATGGGCGAGCGCAGCCCGGTGTGGGACGACCGCGCCAGCGGCAGTTTTGTCGGGCTGAACCTGTATCACACGCGCATCCACCTGTACCGCGCCGTGCTCGAAGGGGTGAGTTTTGCCCTGCGCCACAATATCGAAGCCGGCACCCGGGGCGCACATTCCCTTGACCCGCGCTTGATCGTGGTGGGCGGTGCGAGCCATTCGGATGTGTGGATGCAGATCATCGCGGACGTGACGCGCTACCCGGTGTACACCATCGTCCAGGAAGTCGAAGCGGCGCTGGGGGCGGCGTTGCTGGCAGCGCACACGGTGGGGTTGGTCAGTGATGAGGCGATGGACAAGGGCTGGGTGCAGTTGGCATTGCGGGCGCAGCCCAAGCGGGAGAATGTCGCGGTCTACGACCAGGCGTTTGCCGAGTACCTGAAGCTGTATCCCGCGCTGAAACCGATCATGCATAACCTGCAGGCCAACTGACCCGACAGGGTCAAACATGTGGGAGGTGGCAAGCCCCCTCCCACAGGGATCACCATTGTTTCGGGAATTATATTCATGCAGGCTACTTTCGACTTCACTCACCAGCGCATCCTCGTCACCGGCGCCAGCAGCGGCATCGGCCGCGAAATCGCCCGGCAGCTGATCGCCAGTGGCGCCGAGGTCTTCGCCCTGGGCCGCGACGCCCAGGCCCTGGCCGAACTGGGCTGCCACAGCCTGAGCGTGGATATCGCCGACAGCGCCGCACTCGACCACGCCTTGAGTGAGCTGCCGGCGCTGCACGGCCTGGTCAACTGCGCCGGCATTTCACGCCTGGAGCCCGCCGCCGCCATCAGCGCCGAAGCCTTCGACCAGGTGATGCAGGTCAACGCCCGCGCCGCGGCGCACGTGGCCAGCCGTGTGGCGGCAAAAATGATCGAAGAGAACATCGCCGGCAGCATCGTCAACGTCTCAAGCCAGGCCTCGCTGGTGGCGCTGGATGATCACCTGAGCTACTGCGCCTCCAAGGCCGCCCTCGATGCGATCACCCGCGTGCAATGCGCCGAATGGGGTCGCTTCGGCATTCGCGTCAACAGCGTCAACCCCACTGTCACCCTCACGCCGATGGCGACCATGGCCTGGTCCGATCCGGTCAAGCGCGACCCGGCACTGGCCGCCATTCCCCTGGGCCGTTTTGCGCACACCGTGGACGTCGCGTTGCCGGTGCTGTTCCTGCTCAGCGATGCGGCCAGCATGATCAGCGGCGTGAGCTTGCCGATTGATGGCGGCTATACCAGCCGTTAGCCGTTCTCCAACTGCCCGGCGATGACCACCTTGTCCCTTGGCTTGTGCGGGTCTTGCAGGCGATCGAGCAACAGGCGCACCGCGCTGCTGCCGGCCAGCGACGCATCGTGGGCCACGCAGGCGATGGGCACGCCGAAAATATCGGCGAAGGGCAGGCGGTCGATGCCGCAGATGGTCAGGCTGTCGTGGGCGATGTTGTGCATGCGCAACGCGCGCAGGGCGCCGAGGGTGATCAATTGGTTGAAGCCCATGATCGCGTCCGGCGCCGAGTGCGCGGCGAGGTAGTCGAGGGTGTGCAGGTAGGACGGCATCAGCGTGTAGTCCCCGGCCTGCACCTCGACCTGCACCTGGGGATGCTCGGCCAGCACTTCGCGCAGGCCCTTGAGGCGTTCGACGGTGATGCGCGAGTGTTCGGGGCCGGTCAGCACCAGCAGGCGCTTGAGGTCCGGGGTCTGGCGCAACAGGTAATGCGCGGCCTGGATGCCGCTGTGGTAGTTGTCGAGCACCACGCGGCTGAACGGGCTGTCGTGGAGTGTGCGGTCAAGCAGCACCACCGGGGTCTTGCCGTTGCCCAGCCGCTCGAGATAGTCGGGCTGGTAGCTTGGCTCATCGGAGACCGGCGACAGGATGATCCCCGCCACGCGATAACCCAGCAGGGTATCGACGGCCTTGCTTTCCAGTTCTTCGAGCTCATCG
The DNA here is from genome assembly GCF_019891515.1 of Pseudomonas sp. Wu6. Taxonomy (NCBI): domain Bacteria; kingdom Pseudomonadati; phylum Pseudomonadota; class Gammaproteobacteria; order Pseudomonadales; family Pseudomonadaceae; genus Pseudomonas; species Pseudomonas sp. Wu6. Next base: position 151,975 of record NZ_JAFLXH010000010.1, read on the forward strand.
GTGTCCACCAGCATGATGGTGTAGCCGTGCTTTTTCGCTTCGCGGGAGATCGCCTTGATCATCTCGCTGTAGAACGGGTTGTCCACCGATGCGGTGATCACGCCGATGATCAGGCTTTCACTGCGCTTGAGCCCGCGCGCGAAGGCATTGGGCACGTAGTCGAGTTCGCGCGCCACTTCCAGAATGCGCGCCAGGGTGGCGGGTTTGACCAGGTCAGGTTTGCTCAACGCCCGGGACACGGTGATGGTGGTCATGCCCACCCGTTTGGCGATGTCGCTGATGGTGACGGACTTTTTCTTGTTCATCGGTAAGGCTGCAAGAGGACACACCCGCAGGCTAGCATGCGCGCCGGCCCAGAGTGATTCAAATCAGCGGGTCCCAGCGCTGCGACCAGTCACCTTCGGCCTTGACCACTTCGCGCAACAAGGTCAACGCCTGCTGCAGCACCGCCGAATCCCGCGCCCGCGAATACACCAGGTACGTCGGGAAACTGAATTCCGGCGCCTTGGCCACCCGCTGCATCACGCCGCTGTCCAGGTAGCTTTGCACCACGCGCGTGCGGAAATACCCGGCGCCGCCGTTCTCCAGGATGTACTGCAACGCCAGCGGCCCGAGGTTGAAACTCACGGCCGCGCGCGCGTGGTCGGGCAGGGCGGCGTCGTGCTGCTGGCGAAAACCCTGGCCCCAGTCGATATACACGTACGGCTCGGGCTGGCTCGTCAGTTGCACCAGGATCAGTTTTTCTTCCAGCACCTGCTCTACCTGCAAACCCGGCCAGTACTGCGGCTGGAACACCAGCGCGGCGTCGAGCACGCCCAACTCCAACTGGCGCAACAGGTATTCGCCCTCGCGAATTTCGGTGCGCAGGGCATGCCCGGGGATATGCTCGCGCAGCGCCTTGGCCCAGCCGAGCATCAGCGGGTTGCACAGGCTGACCTCACCGCCGATATGCAGCACATTACGATAGCCATCGGGCAACGGCAGGTCGCGGCGCGCCGCTTCCCAGGTTTGCAGCAACTGGTTGGCGTACACCACGAAGGCCTCGCCGTCGGCGGTCAGACGGGCACCGGCGCGGTTGCGCACGAACAGCGTACTGCCCAACTGGTTTTCCAGGTTTTTCACCCGTGCGGTGATGGCGGTCTGGGTGACGTGCAGTTTCTCCGCCGCTGCGGCGAGGCTGCCGCAGCGGGTGATTTCGAGGAAGGTGCGTGCCAGCTCGATGTCCATGTCGGTTCCGAAATCAAAGGAAAGTCGGCGCCATTGTAGGACGACTGGCGGCAAAGGGTGAGCGCAATGGCGCGTTCACTCAGGGCAGGATAATTTCGGCGGACGTTTCTCCTGCTATGGAGCGGCTGACCCTGACGGTATTGCCCTGGGTCGCAGGGTATTCGCTCCAGTACAGGCTGTTTTCATTGCTTCGGGTATACATCTGGCCCACCTGGCGCCCATCCGCCCTGAGCAGGCGATAGTCGCTGTTGATCAGGTAGACCGCTACGGCCTTGTGAGGCCCCAGGGTGCACCAGACGGTGTAGGTTTCGGATTTGGCCCAGCCTCGGGTTTGCGTGCTGACATGGGTGACGCTCAGGCTGATTTTTGCAGAGGCCTTGAAGAAACTGGCGAATTGCAGTTCGACGCTGCTTTCTGTGCCGACGGTCTGCGAGGTGCTCTCGGTGGTTGACCCATTTTCGATGCGGGTACTCGCCCAGTTATAGCGTTGTACGGTCGAAGTGTTGTTATGCGCGTGGTTGAGCAGCACGTAGTAATCCTTGCGCTCCAACTGGTAGTAGGGCGTCTGGGTCAACTGTTCCATTGGGGTCAGGTCGGGGTCTTCGATCGTGAACCAGGGCAGTTGGGTGACATAGGCCGTGGTGGTTTTTTCGAACGCTGAAGGCTTGGCGTAGCTGTGCAGAATGGGGGCGACGCTGGGCGCCGTCGATTCAATCAGCATATGTGCGCGCAGGGCATGCACGGGGGGACTGGCCAACGGTCGAGCATAGCCCGGCTGGCCCATGAAAGTGGCGGCGCTGAAATACACTTCAGCCGGTGGCGCAGTGGGCGGCTTGACACTCCAGGCGGAAAAATCCCCGGGTGCGCCGGTGCCTCGATCGCTCCACAGCAGTTCGTCGATGTGCGACGTGACCGGCAGATCATCACGCAGGCACCGAACCGCATTCACGGAAGGCTCAAGCAGGCCGTTGCCAACTACCAATCCCATTGCCACATAGCCTTCAGGCGGCACCGGGCGCCAGATCGACACGTTGTGCCCCGGTTGCTCAAAGGCCCATACCCGTTCGAAATCCGTGGGTGGCTTCAAGGCGGTACCCGTGGGGCCATTGGCATCGGCGACCACCGGCATCGCCTGGACGCCGTCGATGGTGTTGAAATTATCTTCAAGCCTGTCGCCGATCGGGTAGTAGCCAGCCAGCTTCGGAGGTATGCGAGGGCGCCAGAGACCGGCGGGCGCGTCGCCAAAATGCCCATCCTCGCGACGCCGGTTGTTCCAGAGGTGAGTAAAGTTGTTAGTGAAGTTGATCAGCAAGTCTTTGTATTTAAGGGGGACCATCGGGATCGCTCTGTTCAGTCGGGAAACCCCTGGCGGTTATCAGGCCGCCGGAAGGTTGAGTACGCTGGACAGTTGATACCTGCTGGCGAAGCGGGGAGCGGTAGATAGCTATGATTGGAACGCAGTGCAAATGTGGGAGGGGGCTTGCCCCCGATGGCGGCCTCTGGGCCGACCAGGATGTTGGATCAGATCGAGTACATATCCGTTTCTGCGGTCACGGCCACTTAGGGTTCCGCCCTGACGGCGGCTCACTTTTGAAAAGCGCAAAAGTAAGCAAAACGCTCTTGCCCCACCACTCGGCACCTCGCTTGGGCTCGGTGTGCCCGAACGCAGGCTTGAATCCGTGGGCCGCCGCCACGCGCCATCCATGGCGCGGGGCGGCTAACCCGGCGTCCTGCCGGGTTACCCACGGATTCAAGCCTGCGTTCGGCCAGCGTGGTTTAACGGGGCGCCTGAGATCAAGATCAAAAGCCAGATCAAGAGCGACTCGCTGCGCATCGTGGTTACGGTTGGGCGCTGCTGAGTTGTGTAGATACTTATGGTCATCGGGGGCAAGTCGAATCGTCGCACCGCCCCTCCCACATTGGGTTGTGGGGTGAATCAAGAGTGATCGAACTTCGGTAGATCCGGTACGGCTCACTCCCAGCCGCCACGGTCGAGACACCGGGTGTTCGCCGGAGGCTGTTTGCCGTAGGCCAGAAACTCCCCGAGCCAGCGGCTGACGCAGCCGTCGGCCGTGGCCTGGGCGGGTTCCTTGAGCAGCAGCGAGTCGACGCCGGACGCGCTCGGTTCGCCGCGCCCGGCGTTGACCAGCACCATGCGTGCGATGCGTTCGGGAAACAGCGTGGCGTAGCGGTTGCCCAGGCGCGCCGCGTCGGCATTGCCGACGTAGTTGAGCCGGGACTCGCCCAGTTGCCCGCGCACATACTCCATATCCTCTGCCGCCTGTTCGAGGGCGTCGCTGCCTTTGAGGTCGCGGCTGCTCAGTTCGATCATGTCGTAGCGGTCGACGAGCATGCGATACGCCGGGGTGGCGTAAGACTCCCAGCGGCCGGCCAGATGCAGGGCAAAGGTGGTGTTTCTGGCCGTACGCGGATCGCCGGACTGGATAAACACCACGCCCTCGCGGTTGAGCGGGTCGCGCGCGCCGACGCGTGTCACGCTCAAGCGCAGGCGGCCGCGGCCAGGGGCGGCATGGTCGCGGGGCACCGTCACCAGGCCACATTGGGTACGGGCGAGTACGTCGGGGTCGAGCTGCTCGAACACCGGGAACGGGCAGTCGAGTAACCAATCAATGGCGGTGGGCGCGATCAACGGCTCGGCCAGGGCCAGGTGTGCGATCAGCCAGCCGCCGAGGCAGACCAGGCATTTTCCAACAACGCTGGATTTCATTAGAAGGTCCCGGGAAGCCGTGTGAAGTCGGCTTTTTTACCAAGGACCTTGGGTCTAATAATGTAAGGCGATTAAACGGATCGTGTACGAAACTGGAGTTTCGTTTATCAGGTGCCGCTATTCCAGCCACCGCCCAAGGCTTTGTACAACGCGATGCTGGCCTGCAGGCGCGACAGCCGCAGTTGCACGTCCAAGTCCTGGGCCGCGTACAACGTGCGTTGGGTCTCCAGCACTGTGAGCAAATCCTCGGCGCCCGCCTGGTAGCGGCTTTCGGCGATCTGGAACGCAGTCCGGGCCTGTTGCAGTTCTTCGGCTTGCCATTGGCGTTGCTGGTCGAGGCGGCTGATGCTGCTGAGGGCTTTTTCCACATCGGCAAAGCCGTTGATGATCGCCCCACGGTAGATTTGCAGAAGCTCATCCTGGCGCGCGCGGGCCTTGTCGCGTTCGGCGCTTAAACGACCGTTGTTGAAGATCGGCGCCACCAGGCCCGAGGTCAGGGTGTAGAACGGGCTGCGCAGGATCTCGTCGGCCTTGTAGGCGCCCGAACCCAGGGTCGCGCCCAGGGTCACCGCAGGCAGCATCGCCGCGCGGGCGACGCTGACGTCGGCACTCGCCGCCGCCAGCTGTGCTTCGGCCCGGGCGAGGTCGGGGCGCCGGCTCAATAACTGGCTGGGCACCCCGGGCCCGATGGTTGGCCAGGTCAGTGCCGGGAACACCTCGCTGCCCAGTTCCAGCGCCTGCACGGGCTGGCCGAGCAATGCGGCCAGGGTGATGCGCGCCTCTTCGGCCAGTTGCTCGACCAGCGGCAGTTGCCGTTGCTGGCCGGCCACCAGGCTTTTCTGTTGCGCCAGTTCCAGGGCCGTGGCGGAACCGGCGTCGTAGCGGGTTTGCACCAGCTTCAGCACTGCGCGCGCATTCGCCAGGTTCAGCTCGGCGATCTGCACGCGTTGGCGCGCCGCCAGGGTTTGCGCGTAGCGATCGGCGACGTTGCTGAGCAGGGTCAGTTCCACGTTGGCCTGGTCGAACCGGCTGGCCTGCAGGCTATGCAGGGCGCCGTCGCGCGCAGCGGCGCGACCGCCCCAGAAGTCGAGTTCGTAGCTGGCCGTGAGGTTAGCGTCATAGCTGGTGACGGTTTTATTGTTTTCGGTGGCGTTGAGGTCCGAATTGCCGCTGCCGCGCAGCAGCTTTTCGCGGGTGGCGGTGAGGTTGAACTTGACCTCGGGCAGCAGCGGTGCGCCGGCAATCACCGCTGTTGCCTGGGCCTGGCGCACGCGGGCCATGGCGGCGGCCACATCGAAACTGTCACGCCGCGCCTGGTCGATCAGGCGGTTGAGCGACGGGCTGCCAAAGTGCGTCCACCAGCGCTGGTTGGTGGCTTGGCTGGCCGCGCGTTTGGCAGAGTGCCAGGCGGCGGGCGGCGAGATGCCGCTGTCGACGGCGCCGGGGTTGCCGGCGCAGGCGCTGAGCAGCAGGCACAGTCCGAGCAGGGAAAGCGGTGTGGCAAGGGAGGGTTTATTCACTGGTCAATGCCTTAACCGGATCGAGCCGGGCAGCTTTACGGGCCGGCATAAAGCCGAATACGACGCCGGTGACCAGCGCGCAGCCAAAGGCACCGAGCATCGCCACCAGGGAAAACTGCACGGCCACTTCGGCCAGCACCAGCACGCCGCCCACCAGCAGCGCCAGGGCGATACCGAATAACCCGCCGACCACCGAGAGCATCACCGCCTCGGTGAGAAACTGGCGCAGGATGTCGCGCTGGCGGGCGCCGGTGGCCATGCGGATGCCGATTTCGCGGGTCCGTTCACGTACCGTCATCAACATGATATTCATCACGCCGATGCCGCCCACCAGCAGGGAAATCGCCGCAATCGAACCGAGCATCAGCGACAGGGTATTGGCCGTGCGCGCCTCGGCCTGGATCATCGCGGCGTTGTTGGTCAGGTGGTAGTCGTCCTTGCCGTGGTGCAGTCGTTTGAGCAACTGATCGATGGCCTGCTCGGCGGCGTTCACCCGGGTGGCGTCGGCGGCGGCAATCACCACGTACTCCGGGTTGTAGCTGCCGAACAGGCGGATGCTGGCGGCGGAGTAGGGGATGGCAATGCGATCGTCGCTGTCCTTGTTGCCCGAGCTGGAGCCTTTTTCCTGGAGCACGCCGACCACCTGGAAGGGCACGTTTTCGATCAGGATGTACTGGCCGATGGGGTTGACCAGGCCTTTGAACAGCTTGTCGCGCACCCGTGCGCCGATCACCGCGACGGTGGCGGCGTTGCGTTCGTCGGCCTCGGTGAAGTAGCTGCCCTCGACCACCGGCCAGTTGAAGATGGTCGGGAAATTAGTGTCGTTGCCGCCCACATAGGCCATGTAGTCAATGTTGCCGAAACGCACGCCGGCTTCGGCGCCGTTGACCGGCATGATCCGTTTCACCTGCGGCAGGGTGGCCAGGGCGGCCACGTCGGCGGGGGTGATGATGCCCAGGGGCGTGCGCGGGTTGGGCGACGAACCGCTGACGTACAGAATGTTCGAGCCGAACGCACCCATCTGCGCCATGACCTGGCGCTTGCTGCCTTCACCCACGGCCAGCATGACCACCACCGAGGCCACCCCGATAATGATGCCGAGCAGGGTCAGCGCGGTGCGAAACCGGTTGATCCACATCACGCGCCAGGCCGCTTGCAGCGCGTCGAGCAGTTCGGCTTTCCAGGCACCGTTGTGTTCGGCGCCATCGGCCAGGCGCTGACGCAGGTCCACGGCTTGCAGCGCCGCGCTGTTCGCGGGGGCGGGCGCCTCGGTCTGAGGGGCGGGCGAGTCGCTGATGATCAGGCCGTCGCGAATCTCGATGATGCGGTTGGCTCGCGCCGCCACTTCGCGGTCATGGGTAATCAGGATGACCACATGGCCCTGGCTCGCCAGTTCGTCGAGCAGGGTCATCACCTCGGCGCCGCTGTGGCTGTCGAGGGCGCCGGTGGGTTCGTCGGCGAGGATGATATGCCCGCCGTTCATCAGCGCACGTGCAATGGACACCCGTTGCTGCTGGCCACCGGAGAGCTGGTGCGGACGGTTGCCGGTGCGCTCGGCCAGGCCCAGGCGGGTGAGCAGGGCATTGGCGCGGGCGTGCCGTTCGCCGGCACTGATACCGGCATAGATCGCCGGCATCTCGACGTTTTCCTGGGCCGATGCCGACGGGATCAGGTGGTAGCCCTGGAACACGAAGCCGAACGCTTCGCGGCGCAGCCAGGCCAGTTCGTCGCTGCCCAGTTGGGCGACGTTTTCCCCGGCGAACAGGTAGTCGCCTTCGCTCGGGCGGTCGAGGCAACCGAGGATGTTCATCAACGTCGACTTGCCGGAGCCCGACGCGCCGACGATGGCGACGAATTCCCCGGCGTGGATCGACAGGTCGATGCCGCGCAGCACGTCGACCTGCGGGCTGTCGCCGCCGCCGTAGGATTTGCGGATGTGCTTGAGTTCGATCATTGGCGTGGTCAACTCAGCCCCCGCTGCCGTCGGCCGGGCCGATCAACAGGTGATCGCCTTCGTCGAGGCCCTCCAGCACCTGCACGCGCAGGCGGTCGCTGATGCCCAGGCGCACCGAACGCTGCTCGATGCTGCCGTTTTTCGCCACCACCCGGGCGAGTTGCGTATCCGCCGTGGGCGCGCCTTGCAGCGCGGCGACCGGTACGGTCAGGGCGTCCTTGACTTGGCTGGCGACGAAAAACACCTGGGTGGTCATTTCCGCCATCAGCGCGTTATCGGCGTTGTCGACGTCCAGTAACACCGTGTACAGCACCACGCGGCCGGTGCCGCTCTTGCTGTTGCTCGGGCTGCCGCTGCCCTGGGTTTCGTTCAACGGCTTGGGCGGGATCGGCAGGATCTGCCGCACGGTGCTGGTCCAGCGCCGGCTGCCGCCGCTCAAGGTGGTGAAATACGCACTCATGCCGGGTTTGACATGGCCGATATCCGCCTCGGACACTTCGGCCCACACCGTCATCGGCGACAATTTGGCGATGCGCAGGATCAGCGGCGTTTGTTGTTGCGCGTTGAGGGTCTGCCCGACGCGCGCATCCACCGCCACCACGGTACCGGCCATCGGCGCGTAGATGCGCGTGTAACCGAGTTCCGCTTCGTCGCTGCGCAGGCTGGCCCGGGCCTGGCGAATCTGGGCCTGGAACATGTCGACCCGCGCCTGGGTGGCGTCCAGTTCGGCCCTGGCGGTTTGCACATCTTCTTCGCGGGTGGCGTTACCGGCGCTCAGGCGTTGCTGACGCTGGTATTTCTGGCGCGCCAAGGCGTGCTGGGCGTTCTGCTCCTGCAATTGCGCCTGCAGGTTTTCGATGGCGTAGCGGCTGGCGTCGAGCTTGGCTTTTTGCGTCGACGGGTCGATCTCCACCAGCAACTGGCCTTCCTTGACCTGATCGCCGGCCTCGACGTGGATCTTCTGGATCTGCCCGGAAGCCTGGGCGCCGACATCCACATACCGCCGTGGTTGCAGGGTGCCCAGGGCCGTGACGCTGTTTTCGATATCGCCCCGGGTGACCGTCACGGTGGCCAGGGCGTCGCGGCCCGGCGCAAGGGCTTGCCAGGCGACAAACGCAACGATGGGGATCAGGCACGCCACCACAAGCAGGGCGCGTCGGGCAGGTCGAGGGCGTTTCATGCGTAGGTTCCAGCCAGGAAAGATCGGGGCGCAGTCGCGCAGAGCTGACAGGTAAACGAAGAAAGTCGCCGGGGATTTAGGCTGTTACACGCGCGGTTACAGGTCGAGCGAAGAAAAAAATCGACCGTTGATGCGAGACTTCTTTAAAAGTAGATGAGAATTACTATAAATTGCACACACTCAAACTGCCATCATTGATGGCTGTGTTTCTACGCAGGTTGGCATCGTCCGCACCACGGCCATGGGGCCAGGAGTCATGTTGGAAAACTACTATCGCGAGCTGGTGTGTTTCCTCAACGCCAAGCTGGGCAACCGTCAGGTGGCCGAGGATGTGGTGCATGACGCCTATGTGCGGGTGCTGGAGCGCTCCAGTGACACGCCGATCGAACAGCCGCGCGCGTTCCTGTACCGCACCGCGCTGAACCTGGTGATCGACGGCCATCGGCGCAACGCCCTGCGCCAGGTGGAGCCGCTGGAGGTGCTGGACGCTGAAGAACGCTTCGCACCCTGTTCACCCCACGCCAGCCACGACCAGAGCCAGCGCCTGGAGATGCTCGAACGCGCCCTGGCCGAGCTGCCGGCGGCCTGCCGCGACAGTTTCCTGTTGCGCAAACTCGACGGCCTGTCCCACCTGCAAATCGCCGAGCGCCTGTGCATTTCCCGCGCGCTGGTGGAAAAGCACATCGTCAATGCCATGAAGCACTGCCGGTTGCGCATGCGTGAGTGGGAAGCGCACTGAAGCGCTGTTAGTTAAATTTTATTTCACTGTCCTCGTTTCCTATCAACACACGGCCTGTTGTTCAGGCCATGAAGGTATTCCGCCCCAACCGCCAAGGGGCTTATCCAGAGGACACTGGAATGACACAGGCAATTGCTTCGCCCGCGGTTCACGACCTGATCGGCATTGGCTTCGGCCCTTCGAACCTGGCGCTGGCCATCGCCTTGCAGGAGCGTGAGAAAGCCCAGGGCAAACTGGACGTACTGTTCCTCGACAAACAGGCCGACTACCGCTGGCACGGCAATACCCTGGTGACCCAGAGCGAATTGCAGATTTCCTTCCTCAAGGACCTGGTGACCCTGCGCAACCCCACCAGCCCGTATTCCTTCGTCAATTACCTCAAGGCCCACGACCGCCTGGTGGACTTCATCAACCTGGGCACCTTCTACCCGTGCCGCATGGAGTACAACGACTACCTGCGCTGGGTCGCCGGGCAATTCCAGGCCCAGGCCCGCTACGGCGAAGAGGTACTGGCCATCGAGCCGATCCTGCACCAGCAACAGGTTGAAGCGCTGCGCGTGATTTCCCGCGATGCGCTGGGCGAGCAGCATGTGCGTACCACACGCTCGGTGGTGGTCAGCGCCGGTGGCACGCCGCGTATTCCCGAGGCCTTCAAGGCGCTCAAGGGCGATAGCCGAGTATTTCACCATTCCCAGTACCTGGAGCGCATGGCCGGCCAGCCCTGTGTCGACGGCAAGCCGATGCGCATCGCGGTGATCGGCGGTGGTCAGAGCGCCGCCGAAGCGTTTATCGACCTCAACGACAGCTTCCCGTCGGTGCAGGTCGACCTGATTCTGCGCGGTTCGGCGCTCAAGCCGGCGGATGACAGCCCGTTCGTCAATGAAGTGTTCTCGCCGGCCTTTACCGACCTGGTATTCCAGCAAGTCGGCGCCGAACGTGAGCGCCTGGTCGCCGAGTACCAGAACACCAACTACTCGGTGGTGGACCTGGACCTGATCGAGCGCATCTACGGCATCTTCTATCGCCAGAAAGTATCCGGCATCGCGCGCCAGGCGTTTCGCACCATGACCGTGGTCGAAAAGGCCACCCCCGGCCCGCTGGGCATCGAACTGACGCTGCGCAACAACGCCACTGGCGAAACCTGCGTGAATCACTACGATGCGGTAATCCTTGCCACCGGTTACGAACGCCAGATGCACCGCGAATTGCTCGCGCCGCTCCAAGCTTACATAGGCGATTTCGAAGTGGCCCGCGACTACCGCATCGTCACCGACGAGCGCTGCAACGCCGGCATCTACATCCAGGGGTTCAGCCAGGCCAGCCATGGTTTGAGCGATACGTTGCTGTCGGTGCTGCCGATTCGCGCCGATGAAATTGCCGCGTCGTTGTACGAGAACGATCGCAACCGTGGCACCGCGCGTTCGGTGCAGGACCTGCTGCTCGCCACCGCAAGCTGATCTGAGTCCGTAGGAGCGAGCTTGCTCGCGAAAAACGCGAGGGCGCCGGGTTGATTCAGAAGGGGCGCGTTATCGTTGACGTTTTTCGCGAGCAAGCTCGCTCCTACGGGCGGTACTTGTGACAAGCAGATGCTGCTGATACTGTACAAAAAACCAGTATCGGTAGCTCTCCATGCAGTTGATCGAAAAGCTCAGCATTCTCGCCGACGCCGCCAAGTACGACGCTTCGTGCGCCAGCAGTGGCGCACCCAAGCGCAGCTCCGAAGGCAAGGCCGGGCTGGGTTCCACCGACGGCATGGGCATTTGCCACAGCTATACGCCCGACGGCCGTTGCGTGTCGCTGCTCAAGGTTTTGCTCACCAACTTTTGTCTCTACGACTGCCAGTATTGCGTCAACCGCCGTTCAAGCGATGTGCCCCGCGCGCGCTTCAGCCCGGAAGAGGTGGTCACCCTGACCCTGGACTTCTACAAGCGCAATTGCGTCAGCGGCCTGTTTCTCAGTTCCGGCATCATCCGCTCAGCCGACTACACCATGGAGCAGTTGGTGCGGGTCGCCAAGTTGCTGCGTGAGGAGCACGATTTTCGCGGCTATATCCATCTCAAGACCATTCCCGAAGCCGACCCCGCGTTGATCGCCGAGGCCGGGCGCTATGCCGACCGCCTGAGCGTGAATATCGAGCTGCCTACCGATGCCAGCCTGCAAACCCTGGCGCCGGAAAAACAGATCGTCTCGATCAAGCAGGCCATGCAGACCATCTACACCGGTGAACAGACGGTGCTCAACGAACCCCGCGCACCGCGTTTCGCGCCGGCCGGGCAGAGCACCCAGATGATCGTCGGCGCCGACGACACCGATGACAGCACCATCCTGCACGGTGCCGAAGCCTTGTATGGCAACTACAAGCTGCGCCGTGTGTATTATTCGGCGTTCAGCCCGATTCCCAACAGCCCCAAGAGCGTGCCCCTTGCTGCGCCGCCGTTGATGCGCGAGCATCGCTTGTACCAGGCCGACTTTCTGTTGCGCAGCTACGGCTTCAGCGCCAATGAACTGTTCGAAGGCCCCGGCGACCTGGCCCTGGATATCGACCCCAAGCTGGCGTGGGCCCTGGAGCATCGCGAGGTGTTCCCCCTCGATCTTAACCGCGCCGAACCGACCTTGATCGCGCGTATCCCCGGCATTGGCCTGCGCACCACCCAGCGCCTGGTGGACCTGCGCCGCGAACGCAAGATCCGCTTCGAAGACCTGGCGCGCATGCGCTGTGTGCTGGCCAAGGCCAAGCCGTTTTTCATCACCAGCGATTACCACCCACAGCAGGCTGACAGCACCAGTGTGTTGCTGCGCGAACAGCTGCGCGATCGCCCGCAACCGCAACAGATGGGGTTGTGGGGATGATCAGCCTGGAATGCGACAACCTGTTCAGCACCTGGCGCGAACAGGCGCGCTGGCTGCTCAGCCATCAGGTCGACCCCAGCCAGGTGAGCTGGGGCGCAACCGAGGTGGCGGATCTGTTTGCCACCGACGAGCCCATTCCTTCCGGGTTGGGCCCGTTCCAGGCGCGCATTCCCAAGGCCTTGTTGCAACTGCTGGAGTCGGCTGCCTGCTACCAGGGCGATCAGCGCTGGAGTTTGTTGTATGAGGTGTTGTGGCGGGTCAGCCATGGCGACCGCACGGCCATGTTGGCAGGTGACAAATTGGGCAGCGAGTTGCAGCGCCGCATCAAGCAGGTCAGCCGTGAAGCCCACCACTTGCATGCGTTTGTGCGGTTCATTGCACTGCCGGCCGAGGCAGGGCCCGAGCTGCCGGAGTACGTGGCCTGGCATGAGCCGGCCCATGATATTTTGCACAGTGCCAGCCAGCATTTTATCGGGCGCATGGGCCGGCATCGCTGGATGATCGCAACGCCCCTGGATGGGGTGTATTACGACGGCGAGCAATTGATTCACCAACGCCGGTGCCCCGAGGCGTGGCAGCAACTGGCGCAAAATGTCGACGACCCGCACAGCGCCATGTGGTTGACCTATTACAGTCACATCTTCAACCCGGCGCGCTTGAACCCCAAGGTGATGGAAGGGCATCTGCCGAGCCGGTTCTGGAAGAACCTGCCGGAAGGCAAGTTGATTCCCGGGCTGATCAGCGAGGCGCGCACGGGCAAGCAGAAGGATGGACAGGCCAGGCTGGTGGGCACCAAGCCCGGCAAACGCATTTCAAGCGGGCACAGTTAGAACATGTGGGTAGGGCTTGGTATGGTGGTGTCTGTCAGAGCGCCCTCAGCCAGGAGCAATCATGTCTACCGCTGTTCGTCTTGCCCAAACCGCCGATGCCGAAGGGATCAGCCAGGTCATCCTGGCGGCCTTGCATAGCAGCAATGCACAGGATTACCCGGCGGACGTGATTGCCCGAGTGGCCAGTCATTTCACGCCCGAGGCCGTGCTGGCGCTGCTCAAGCGCCGTGTCGTGCTGGTGGCCACCCGGGATCAGCTGATCGTCGCCACCGCCGCGCTTGATGCCAATGTGGTGCGCTCGGTGTTCGTCAACCCGGCGCTGCAAGGGCAGGGCATTGGGCGACTGTTGATGATCGAGATCGAACTGCGCGCCCGCGAAGCCGGGGTGACGGTGTTGAGCGTGCCGTCCTCGCTGACCGCCGAGCCGTTCTACAGCAAGCTGGGGTTTCACACGGTGCGCGATGTCTATCATGGCAATGAACGCACGCTGGTCATGGAAAAGGCCCTGCTGTCCCGGCATCCCATCGGCCCGTATCGCGACCGTCAGCACCGTGCGCAAGTGGTTGAGTTATGGCAGGCGGCGTTCGGCTATGACACCGCGCATAACCTGCCGAGCCTGGCGATCGATAAAAAGCTGGCGGTCAATGACGGGTTGTTCTTTGTCGCGACCGATAAAAAAGCCGTGATCGGTACGATTCTCGCCGGCTACGACGGCCATCGTGGTTGGCTGTATTCGGTGGCGGTGCATGCCGACTATCGTCGCCACGGCCTGGGATCATCGCTGGTGCGTCATGCGGAACAGGCGTTGACGGCATTGGGTTGCATGAAGATCAACCTGCAGATCAATGGCGGCAATGACGCAGTGGTGGGGTTCTACGAGGCGTTGGGGTATGGGGTGGAGCCGAGGATCAGCATGGGCAAGAAGATTGCCGGGAATATCCCTCAATCCTGAAAACACTGGGGATCAAATGTGGGAGGGGGCTTGCCCCCGATGGCAGTGTGTCAGTCACTGAAAATATTGACTGATCCACCGCTATCGGGGGCAAGCCCCCTCCCACAGGTTTTGCAGTGTTGCTGAGGCAGTGGCTTAGACCTTGACGATCCAACCCGCCGGCGCTTCAACGTCACCGGTCTGCACGCCCGTCAGCTCTTGGTAGAGTCTCTGGGTAATCGGGCCCACTTCGGTTTCGCTGTAGAACACGTGCATCTTGTCGTTGTACTGAATACCGCCGATCGGCGAGATCACTGCAGCGGTGCCGCAGGCGCCGGCTTCCTTGAATTGGTCGAGCTTGTCGATGAACACCTCGCCCTCGACCACGGTCAGGCCCAGGCGGCTCTGGGCCAGTTCGATCAGCGACAGGCGGGTGATGCCCGGCAGCACCGAAGGCGACTTCGGCGTGATGAACTGGTTGTCGTGGGTGATGCCGAAGAAGTTGGCCGAGCCGACTTCTTCGATTTTCGAATGGGTCATCGGGTCCAGGTAGATCGCGTCGGCGAAGCCGGATTTCCTCGCTTCCGAGCCCGGCATCAGGCTGGCGGCGTAGTTACCGCCCACTTTGGCGGCACCGGTGCCCTGTGGCGCGGCGCGGTCGAAGGTGGAGATCTGGAAGTTGTGGGGCACCAGGCCGCCTTTGAAATAGGCACCGACCGGGATGGCGAACACCGAGAAGATGAACTCCGGCGCGGTGCGCACGCCGATGTTTTCACCGGTGCCGATCACGAACGGGCGCAGGTACAGCGCGCCGCCGCTGCCGTAAGGCGGGATGAAGCGCTCGTTGGCCTTGACCACCTGTTTGCAGGCTTCGATGAAGTCTTCGGTCGACACATGCGGCATCAGCAGGCGGGCGCAGCTGCGTTGCATGCGCGCGGCGTTCTGGTCCGGACGGAACAGGTTGATCGAGCCGTCCTTGCAGCGGTAGGCCTTGAGGCCTTCAAAGCACTGCTGGCCATAGTGCAGGGCGGTGGAGCCCTCGCTGATGTGCAGCACATTGTCGTCGGTCAGGGTGCCTGCTTGCCATTCGCCGTTTTTCCAGACCTGGAGAAACCGCTTGTCGGTCTTGATGTAGTCAAAACCCAGCTTGTCCCAATTGATGCTTTCGTTACCCATGACACCCTCTAATCTCTGGTCAAGTCGGATTTTTTTCTGGATGGGCTCAACAATACTTCATTCTTGGCCGGTGTGGGAGCGGGCGGTTGGACCATTCCACATCTCTATTGGCTGATCCACTGCTATCGGGGGCAAGCCCCCTCCCACATTTAAAATGCATTCCAAATGTGGGAGGGGGCTTGCCCCCGATGGCCTCGCCACGGTTTTACAGATGCAACGCATGCCCCAACGCCCGCAACGCCGCTTCCTGCACGGCTTCACCCAAGGTCGGATGGGCGTGGATGGTGCCGGCCACATCCTCCAGGCGCGAGCCCATTTCCAGGCTCAGGCCAAACGCAGTGGACAGCTCCGACACCCCGGCGCCCACCGCCTGCCAGCCGACAATCAGGTGATTGTCACGCCGCGCCACCACCCGCACGAAGCCGGTTTTCGACTCCAGGGTCATGGCCCGCCCGTTGGCGGCGAACGGGAAGCTCGACACGATGCAGTCCAGGCCGGCAGCCTTGGCCTCGTCAGGGGTCTTGCCCACCACCACCAGTTCCGGGTCGGTAAAGCACACCGCCGGAATCGCCGCCGGGTTGAATTCGCGGGCTTTGCCGCTGATCAGTTCGGCGACCATCTCGCCCTGGGCCATGGCCCGGTGTGCCAGCATAGGCTCGCCGCTCAGGTCGCCAATGGCATACACATTGCGCATGCTGGTCTGGCAGCGGCTGTCGATCTTGATCGCGGCGCCGTTCATGTCCAGGTTCAGCGCTTCGAGGTTGAAGCCCTGGGTGTTGGGTTTGCGACCGACGGCCACCAGCACCTGATCGGTTTCCAGCGACAGGGTGTCGCCATTCGGGTCGCGCACTTGCAGGCAGTTATCGGCAAAGCCGCTGACGCTGTGCTTGAGGTACAGCTTTATGCCGAGTTGCTTGATCGACTCGTTAACCGGCTGGGTCAGCTCGGCATCGTAGGCCGGCAGGACGCGCTCCTGGGCCTCGACCACGCTGACGTCGGCCCCCAACTTGCGATAGGCGATGCCCAGTTCCAGGCCGATGTAACCGCCACCCACCACGATCAGCCGCTTCGGTACGTGGTTCGGGACCAGGGCTTCGGTGGATGAAATGACCGGTCCGCCCAGCGGCAGCATCGGCAACTCGACGCTTTTCGAACCGGTGGCCAGCAGCAGGTGTTCGCACTGGATGCGCTGCTCGCCCACGTCGACGGTCTTGCCGTCCACCACCTTGGCCCAGCCATGGATCACCTGCACCTTGTGCTTTTTCAACAACGCGGCGACGCCGGTGGTCAGGCGGTCGACGATGCCGTCTTTCCATTCCACGCTCTTGCGGATGTCCAGGGTGGGCACGTCCACTTCGATGCCCAGTGGCGAGCCCTGGCTGTGGTGTACCGTCTGCTGGAATTGCTCGGCTACATGGATCAAGGCCTTGGACGGAATGCAGCCGATGTTCAGGCAGGTGCCGCCCAGCGCCTGGCCTTCCACCAAAATGGTCGGGATGCCCAGTTGGCCGGCGCGAATCGCGGCGACATAACCGCCAGGGCCGCCGCCGATAATCAGCAGCGTGGTGTGTAATGTCTGAGTCATGCCCTTACTCCAGGAACAGGCTGGCGGGTTGTTCGAGCAGGCCACGCACGGCCTGGATGAATTGCGCCGCGTCCATGCCATCGACCACACGGTGATCGAACGAGCTGGAGAGGTTCATCATCTTGCGTACCACGATCTGGCCCTTTATCACCATCGGCCGCTCGACGATGCGGTTGACGCCGACAATCGCCACTTCCGGCAGGTTCAGCACCGGCGTGCTGACGATGCCGCCCAGCGCGCCGAGGCTGGTCAGGGTGATGGTCGAGCCCGACAGCTCTTCGCGGCTGGCCTTGCCATTGCGCGCAGCGTTGGCCAAACGCGCGATTTCCTCGGCAGTGCCCCACAGGCTGCGGGCTTCGGCGTGGCGCACCACCGGCACCATCAGGCCGACGTCGCTCTGGGTGGCGACGCCCACATGCACGGCGCCGAGGCGGGTGATGACCTGGGCTTCGTCGTCATAGCGCGCGTTGATCTGCGGGAAATCGCGCAGTGCCACCACCATGGCGCGCACGATAAAGGGCAGCAGGGTCAGCTTGCCGCGCGTGGCGCCGTGTTTGTCATTGAGGTGTACGCGCAACTCGTCCAGCGCGGTGACGTCGATTTCTTCCACGTAGCTGAAATGCGCGGCGCGGCGGGTGGCGTCCTGCATGCGCTGGGCGATCTTGCGGCGCATGCCGATCACCGGGATCTGGTGCTCGTCGTTGCGTTCGGTGTAAGGGTTGGCGGCGGCCGAGGCTGGGCTGGCGCCTTGCTGAAGGTAAGCCTCGAGGTCTTCATGCAGGATCCGTCCGGCCGGGCCGGAGCCCTGTACCAGGCGCAACGGGATACCCGCATCCAGGGCATGCTTACGCACGGCGGGGGAGGCCAGCGGGCGCTCATTGGCCTCCCGGGCCACGGGCGCCTGGACTTTGGCCGCGACAGGCGCGGGCTTGCTTTGAACCGGTTCCGGCTTGCTCTCCACCACCGGCGCAGCTTTTTCCACCGGTGCGGCCACGGCCGGCGCTTCCCTGGCGTTACCGGCGCCTTCCACTTCAATGCTGATCAAAATACTGCCCACCGCCATGACTTCACCCGGCTCGCCACCCAGGGAAATCACCTTGCCGTGGACCGGCGAGGGAATGTCCACCATCGCCTTGTCGGTCATCACATCCGCCAGCACCTGGTCTTCGACGACCAGGTCGCCGACCTTCACATGCCACTGCGACAGTTCAACTTCCGCGATGCCTTCGCCAATGTCCGGCATCTTGATAACGTGCGTGCCCATTCAGACCTCCATGACCCGTTTCAACGCCGCGCCCACTCGGGACGGGCCTGGGAAATACGCCCACTCCTGCGCGTGCGGGTAGGGCGTGTCCCAGCCGGTGACGCGCTCGATCGGCGCTTCCAGGTGATGGAAGCAGTGCTCCTGCACCAGGGCGACCAGCTCGGCGCCAAAACCGCAGGTGCGCGTGGCTTCGTGCACCACCACGCAACGGCCGGTCTTTTTCACCGACTTGACGATGGTGTCCAGGTCCAGCGGCCACAGGCTGCGCAGGTCGATGACTTCGGCGTCAATGCCGGTTTCTTCGGCGGCGACCTGCGACACATACACGGTGGTGCCGTAGGTCAGCACGGTCACGGCCGAACCCGGACGCACGATGGCGGCCACGTCCAGCGGCACGGTGTAGTAGCCGTCCGGCACTTGCGCTTGCGGGTGTTTCGACCACGGGGTTACCGGACGGTCATGATGGCCATCGAACGGGCCGTTATACAGGCGCTTGGGTTCAAGGAAGATCACCGGGTCATCGTTTTCGATGGAGGCGATCAGCAGGCCCTTGGCGTCATAGGGGTTGGACGGCATCACCGTGCGCAGGCCGCAGACCTGGGTGAACACCGCTTCAATACTCTGGCTGTGGGTCTGGCCGCCGTAGATGCCGCCGCCGCACGGCATGCGCATGGTCAGGGGCGCGGTGAACTGGCCGGCGGAGCGATAACGCAGGCGCGCGGCCTCGGAAATAATCTGGTCGGTGGCGGGGTAGACGTAGTCGGCAAACTGGATTTCCGCGACCGGGCGCAGACCGTAGGCGCCCATGCCCACTGCCACGCCGATGATGCCGCTTTCGGAAATCGGCGCGTCGAATACCCGCGAGCTGCCGTACTTGGTCTGCAAACCTTCGGTACAGCGGAACACGCCGCCGAAGTAACCGACGTCCTGGCCGAACACCACCACGTTGTCGTCCCGTTCAAGCATCACATCCATGGCCGAGCGCAGGGCTTGGATCATGGTCATGGTGGTGGTGGTCATGGCGGTTTCCAGTTCGATGCTGTTGTTGTGATCGTTCATGTCAGACCCCCAGCTCTTGACGCTGGCGCTTCAAGTGCTCCGGCATCTCTTTATAAACGTCTTCGAACATGGTCGCGGCGCTTGGAATCTGGCCGCCGGCGAGGGTGCCGTACTGTTCGGCCTGTTTTTGCGCAGCGATGACTTCGGCTTCAAGTTCGGCACTGACCGCCGCGTGTTCCTCGTCGGACCACTGGCCAATCCTGATCAGGTGCTGTTTGAGGCGGGCAATCGGGTCGCCCAACGGGAAGTGGCTCCAGTCATCGGCGGGGCGGTACTTGGACGGATCATCGGAGGTGGAGTGCGGACCGGCGCGGTAGGTGACCCACTCGATCAAGGTCGGCCCCAGGTTGCGGCGCGCGCGCTCGGCAGCCCAGGCGGAGGCGGCGTACACGGCGATAAAGTCGTTGCCGTCGACGCGCAGGGAGGCGATACCGCAACCGACGCCGCGTCCGGCGAACGTGGTGGCTTCACCGCCGGCAATGGCCTGGAAGGTGGAGATGGCCCATTGGTTGTTGACCACGTTGAGGATCACCGGCGCACGGTACACGTGGGCGAAGGTGAGGGCGGTGTGGAAGTCGGATTCTGCGGTAGCGCCGTCGCCGATCCAGGCCGAGGCGATCTTGGTATCACCCTTGATCGCCGACGCCATGCCCCAGCCCACACCTTGTACGAATTGGGTGGCGAGGTTACCGGAAATAGTGAAGAAACCAGCGTCCTTGACCGAGTACATGATCGGCAACTGGCGACCCTTTAGCGGGTCGCGCTCGTTGGACAGCAGTTGGCAGATCAGGTCCACCAGCGGCACGTCGCGGGCCATCAGGATGCTTTGCTGGCGATAGGTGGGGAAGCACATGTCGTCGATGTTCAAGGCCAGGGCCTGGGCGCTGCCGATGGCTTCTTCGCCAAGGCTTTGCATGTAGAACGACATTTTTTTCTGACGCTGGGCGACCACCATGCGGTTGTCGAAGATGCGCGTCTTGAGCATCGCGCGCATGCCTTTGCGCATGACGTGGGCGCTGACGCCCTCGGCCCACGGGCCCAGGGCCTGGCCCTGGTCGTCGAGCACGCGGATCAAGCCCTTGGCCAGGTCGGCGGTGTCGGACGGTTCTACGTCGATGGCGGGTTTGCGTACCAGGCCGGCGTCGGTCAGGCGCAGGTAGGTGAAGTCGGTCTTGCAGCCTGGGCGGCCCGAGGGTTCGGGAACGTGCAGGCGCAGCGGTGCATACGGCTGGGTCATGGCTTTCTACGCTCGATCTTGTGAATTTCTTGTAGTGGGCGCGCTAGCTGACAGTCAGTCTTCGGGTAGAAGAAATCTTGTCCTACAACAATCATAGGCGTGGCGTAGAAGAATATTTATCTGTGTTTCGTTGCGCTCCCGATCATTTACGGATAAAAAATCTGCATAAACATAATAAACAGGTGACTTTGTCTCATGCGCAAACTGGACCGTACCGATATCGGCATTCTCAACGCCCTGCAGGAGAATGCCCGTATCACCAACGCCGACCTCGCCCGTTCGGTCAACCTGTCGCCCACGCCGTGCTTCAATCGGGTGAAGGCGATGGAGGAGTTGGGGCTGATTCGCGAGCAGGTCACGCTGCTGGACGCCGACCTGCTGGGGCTGCATGTCAACGTGTTCATCCATGTGAGCCTGGAAAAGCAGAATGAACTGGCGTTGCAGCAATTTGAAGGCGCAATCTCGGACCGGCCGGAAGTGATGGAGTGTTACCTGATGGCCGGCGACCCGGATTACCTGATCCGGGTGCTGGTGCCGACGATCCAGTCGCTGGAGCGTTTCATGATGGATTTTCTGACCAAGGTGCCGGGGGTGGCGAATATCCGCTCCAGTTTTGCCTTGAAGCAGGTGCGCTACAAAACCGCGCTGCCGTTGCCGGCCAACGGCATAAACCTGGGCTCCTGATTCAACACGGAACAACATGTGGGAGGGGGCTTGCCCCCGATAGCGGTGTGACAGTCAGCTTATCTGTAGCTGACCCACCGCCATCGGGGGCAAGCCCCCTCCCACATTTTTTTACCGCATTTCAAAGTTGGTTGAGCGGGATCTTGAGATAGGTGACGCCATTGTCTTCCGCTGGCGGCATATGCCCCGCCCGCACATTCACCTGGATCGCCGGCAGCAACAACGTCGGCATGCCCAATCCGGCATCCCGGGTGGTGCGCATCGCGACAAACGCCGCCTCATCCACGCCGTCATGCACATGGATATTCTCCGCGCGCTGTTCAGCCACCGTGGTCCGGCACCTGGCATCGCGGCCCTCGGGTGGATAGTCATGGCACACGTACAGCCGGGTTTCAGGCGGGAACGCCAGCAGCTTGCGCATCGACGCGTACAACTGCCGCGCATCACCGCCGGGGAAGTCGCAGCGGGCGGTGCCGACGTCGGGCATGAACAGGGTGTCGCCCACCAGGATCAAGCGGCCATCGATCAGGTAGGCCATGTCGGCGGGAGTGTGTCCTGGAACGTGCAGCGCCTGGGCCTGCAAACCGCCGATATGAAAGATTTCATCCGGCGCAAACAGGTGATCGAACTGCGAGCCATCGACACGGAACTCCGGCTCCAGGTTGAACAGGTGCTTGAACACACCCTGCACCTTGCTGATGGACTGGCCGATCGCAATCTTGCCGCCCAGGGTGCGGCGCAGGTACGGCGCGGCGGACAGGTGATCGGCGTGGGCGTGGGTTTCCAGCAGCCACTGCACTTGCAGGCTATGCGCGCGCACGAAGGCAATCACCTTGTCGGCCTGTGCGGTATGGGTGCGCCCGGACGCGGGGTCGTAGTTGAGCACTGAATCGACGATGGCGCAGGGGCCGCCGTCGGCTTCATAGACGATGTAGGTGTAGGTCGACGATGCCTCGTCCAGAAAGGCTTGAATCAACGCTGGCATGGCGGCTATCCCCGGTGAAGAAAAAAGTGGTTACAATCAGTTTACGTTTAAACATAATGTTTTGAGCTTAAGTGAGATAAAGGAGCCGAGGCAAATGGAATCTACGTTGAGTGAGGGCGAGGTCGCCCAATTGCGTGCATCGGCGTCCAAGGCCTGTTCCTTGCTCAAGGCGTTGGCCAATGAGGACCGCTTGTTGATCCTCTGCCAGTTGACCCTGGGCGAACGCAACGTCGGCGAGCTCGAAGCCCAGACGGGCGTGCGTCAGCCCACGCTGTCACAACAGTTGGGCATTTTGCGGGACGAAGGGTTGGTCGCCACCCGTCGGGAAGGTAAATACATCTTCTACGGGCTGGCCAGCCACGAAGTGATTCAAGTGATGAAGACCCTGTCCGGCCTGTACTGCGGCGCGGTGATAAAAAGCTGGGCGTGACGCCATCCGGCAGCGACCCTTGTGTGCATTGACTCAAAAAGGCAGTAGACAATGACCGAACAACACTGGGGACCCACCATCAGTGGCGATATCGTCGTCATCGGCGGCGGCTCGGCAGGCATCGGCCTGCTGGCCAGCCTGCTCAAGCGCGACCCGCAACTGAACATCATCCTGATCGAACCCAACGACTTCCATTGCTATCAGCCCGCCTGGACCCTGGTGGGCGGCGGCGCCTACGACCTGCAAAAGACCCGGCGCCCGCTGGCCGACGTACTGCCCAACGGGGTCACCTGGATCCAGGCCGCTGCCAGCGAGTTATTGCCTGACGAGCAGACCCTGGTGCTCGACAGCGGCCAGCGCGTCACCTGGAACAACCTGATTGTCTGCCCCGGCCTGCGCCTGGCCTGGGAAAAGATCGAGGGCTTGCAGGATACCCTCGGTCGCCACGGCGTCACCTCCAACTACAGTTACGAACACGCGGCCTACACCTGGCAACTGGTGCAGCAGCTCAAGGGTGGCAAGGCGCTCTTCACCCAGCCGGCCATGCCGATCAAATGCGCCGGTGCGCCGCAGAAAGCCATGTACCTGTCCTGCGACCACTGGCTCAGGCAGGGCAGCCTGAAAAACATCGACGTCGAATTCAACCTCGCCGGTGCCGCGCTGTTCGGCGTGGCGACCTTTGTGCCGCCGTTGATGAAGTACGTCGAGAAATACAACGCACGGCTGGCGTTCAATGCCAACCTGATAAAAGTCGATGGCCCCGGGCGCACAGCCTGGTTCGAGGTCAAAGACGCCGAAGGCAACGTGCACGTCGAAGCGAAAGCCTTCGACATGTTGCACGTCGTGCCGCCGCAAGTCGCTCCGGATTTTATCCGCCAAAGCCCGCTGGCCGATGCCGCAGGCTGGTGCGAAGTAAACCCCCACAGCCTGCAACACCTGCGCTATGCGCACATCTTTGGCTTGGGCGACGTGTGCGGCACCGCCAACGCCAAGACCGCCGCAGCGGTGCGCAAACAGATCGTGGTCGTGGCCGAAAACCTGCTGGCCCTGCGCAAACAGGCGCCGCTGCCGCTCAAGTACGACGGCTACGGTTCCTGCCCGTTGACGGTGGAGAAGGGCAAGGTGGTGCTGGCCGAGTTCGGCTACGGCGGCAAGCTGCTGCCGACCTTTCCCCTCGATCCCACCCGCGCGCGTCGCTCGATGTGGTTCCTCAAGGCCACGTTGCTGCCGTGGTTCTACTGGAACGGCATGCTCAAGGGCCGCGAGTGGCTGACCCGCCTGAGCAAGGTGGACTGAATGCTGCTGGCCAGTGTGTTGGGTGTATTGATGGGCCTGGTCATGGGCCTGACCGGCGCGGGTGGCGGGATCCTCGGGGTGCCGGCGCTGGTGCTGGGACTGGGCTTGACGATGACCCAGGCCGCGCCGGTGTCCTTGCTTGCGGTAGGCGCGGCGGCGGCGGTGGGGGCGATTGACGGCCTGCGCCATGGCCTGGTGCGTTATCGCGCCGCGTTATTGATCGCCTTGCTGGGCGCGCTGTTTTCACCGCTCGGTGTGTTCGTCGCTCATCAACTGTCGGAGCCGGTGCTGATGGGCTTGTTCAGCGCCCTGATGGTGCTGGTGGCCTGGCGCATGGTGCGGCGCGAAAAGGTTGCAGCCGGGCCGAGTGACCATGGCGCGGCGTCCTGGGGCCAGAAGAACTGCATGCTCAACCAGCAGACCGGACGCCTGGCCTGGACCGCCAAATGCACTGCCACCCTGGCGGCACTGGGCGCGGTGACCGGCGCGGTCTCGGGTTTGCTCGGCGTGGGCGGCGGTTTTCTGATCGTACCGGCGTTCAAGCAACTCACCGATGTGCAGATGCGCGGGATCGTCGCGACCTCGTTGATGGTGGTCAGCCTGCTGTCGTTGATCGGTGTGGTGGGGGCCTTTCATGCGGGGGTGAACATCGAGCCGGTGGGCTGGGGATTTATTGTGGCGAGTATTGGCGGCATGTTGGCCGGACGTCGCTTGTGCTCAGTGATTCCTGCGCGTGCGTTGCAAGTGGGGTTTGCCGGTTTGTGTGTAGTGGTGGCGGCTGGAATGCTGATGAATGCTTTGCTCCGGACCTGATGATCGTTCCCACGCGGAGCGTGGGAACGATCAAAAAGGAACGATCGACTGAACAGTGTTGACCATGCACGCTTGATAGATGGCGAGATGAACGTACCTCAGGTTACTGTTCTCCAAGTAATCGGTTCATCAAGGTCACCGAATGGATAAATACACCCCCCACACCTGGCAGCCCCACGAGCGGCCGAGCCTGCCCGGTTCGCCGTCGACGCCGCTGCACCCCACCCACAAACGCTGGCTGTTTGCGCTGGTGGGTGTGCTGGTGGCAATCACGGGTGGCCTGGGCAACGCGCTGGTTATCGCCAACCTGCAATACCTGCAAGGCGCCCTGGGCGCGACCACGGCGGAAATGGCCTGGCTACCCGCCGCCTATGTGATGACCAACGTGTGCATGAACCTGCTGCTGGTGAAGTTTCGCCAGCAGTTCGGCCTGCGGGCGTTTACCGAAGTGTTTCTGGTGTTGTATGCGCTGGTGACCTTCGGCCACTTGTTCGTCAACGACCTCAACTCGGCCATCGCCGTGCGGGCGGCCCACGGCATGGTGGGGGCGGCGCTGAGTTCGTTGGGCTTGTACTACATGATCCAGGCGTTCCCGGCCAAGTGGCGCCTCAAAGCCCTGGTGCTGGGGCTGGGCACCGCGCAGCTTGCGCTACCCCTGGCGCGGCTGTTCTCCGAAGATTTGCTGCAAATCGCCGAATGGCGTGGCTTGTATCTGTTCGAGCTGGGCCTGGCGCTGATCTGCCTGGGCTGTGTGTTCCTGCTGAAATTGCCGCCCGGCGACCGGTTCAAGACCTTCGAAAAGCTCGACTTCCTCACCTTTGCGATCCTGGCCACCGGCGTTGCCTTGCTCTGCGCGGTGTTGTCCCTGGGGCGCATCGACTGGTGGCTGGAAGCGCCCTGGATCGGCATCGCCTCGGCCTGTTCGCTGGTGCTGATCATGGCCGGGTTGGCCATCGAGCATAACCGCGCCAACCCGCTGCTGATGACCCGCTGGCTGGGCAGCGGCACCATGATTCGCCTGGCCTTGGCGGTGATCCTGATTCGGATGGTGCTGTCGGAACAATCCACCGGCGCGGTGGGTTTCATGCAGATGCTGAACATGAGTTACCAGCAGATGCACACCTTGTACGTGGTGATGCTGGCCGGGGCGATTGCCGGGCTGGTGGTCAGCGCCTTGACGATCAACCCGGCGCATCTGTTGATGCCGCTGATCATTTCCCTGGCGCTGATGGCGACGGGGTCGGTGATGGACAGTTTTTCCAGCAACCTGACGCGGCCGCAGAACCTGTATATCAGCCAGTTCCTGCTGGGCTTCGGCGGGACCTTCTTTCTCGGGCCGACCATGGTGCTGGGCACCAAGAATGTATTGACCAACCCGCGCAACCTGGTGAGTTTTTCGGTGATGTTCGGGATTTGCCAGAACCTCGGCGGCCTGATCGGCGCGGCACTGCTCGGCACGTTCCAGATCGTGCGCGAGAAGTACCATTCGAGCATGATCGTCGAGCACCTGACCTTGCTCGACCCCCGTGTGGCGGCGCGGGTGCAGAGTGGTGGCTCGGCCTATGGCGGCATCATCGCCGACCCGGAGCTGCGCAACCTCATGGGCATTCGCAGCCTGGCCACGGCGGCCACCCGCGAGGCGAACGTCATGGCGTACAACGATGTCTTCATGTTGATTGCGATTATCGCGATCCTGACCATGATCTGGATCTTTATCCGCAGCCTGTGGCTGATGAGCACCACCAAAGCAGCAACCCCTCCTGTTCAACCTGTCGGCGCCTCTTCATGACCGAACCCACGACCACGACCACCAACGCTATCGCTTCCACGCCCGAGGGCACCACGCCACCGGGCGCCGCCGTGACCGAGCCGCGTTCATTGCGAGTGCGCATCCTTTCGTCCCTGGGCTTTGCCGCCGTTGCCATTGTCGGCGTGCTGATCGTGCTGTACGCGTGGCAACTGCCGCCGTTCAGCAGCGCCGTGGAAACCACCGAAAACGCCCTGGTGCGTGGGCAGGTGACGATCATCGGCCCGCAGCTCAGCGGCTACGTTTTCGAAGTGCCGGTGCAGGATTTCCAGTATGTGAAAGCCGGTGACCTGCTGGTGCGCCTCGATGATCGCATCTACAAGCAGCGCCTGGACCAGGCCCTGGCGCAACTGGCGGTGCAAAAGGCTTCGCTGGCCAATGTGGTGCAGCAACGCAACAGCGCCGAAGCGACCATCAAGCTGCGTCAGGCTGCGCTGGTCGACAGCCAGGCCCAGGCGCGCAAAAGCACCGCCGACCTGCGCCGCAATGAAGAATTGATCAGCGACGGCTCGGTGTCCAAGCGTGAGCTGGACGTGACCCGCGCCGCTAATGCCCAGACGGTCGCTGCCGTGGCCCAGGCCCAGGCCAGCCTGGAAATCGCGCGGCAGGACCTGCAAACGGTGATCGTCAATCGCGGCTCCCTGGAGGCGGCGGTGGCCAGCGCGGAGGCGGCGGTGGAGTTGGCGCGGATCGACCTGTCCAACACCCGCATCACCGCGCCCCGGGATGGTCAGTTGGGGCAGATTGGCGTGCGCCTCGGGGCCTACGTCAACTCCGGCGCGCAGTTGATGGCGCTGGTGCCCAAGCAGTTGTGGGTGATTGCCAATATGAAAGAAACCCAGATGGACAATGTGCAGGTCGGCCAGCCGGTGACGTTTACCGTGGATGCGCTGAACCACCGCAGGTTTCACGGCACAGTGCAGCATATTTCCCCGGCGACCGGCTCGGAGTTCAGCCTGTTGCAGGCGGACAACGCCACCGGCAACTTCGTCAAGATCGCCCAGCGCGTGCCGGTGCGGATCACCGTGGACCCGGACCAGGCCGAGAGTGAGCGGTTGCGGCCGGGGTTGTCGGTGGTGGTGAGTATCGACACCGCCGGGCGCCTTAAAAATTCACCCCCCTGACCCTGACACACAGGGAGCAGAATGTGGGAGGGGACTTGCCCCCGATGGCGGTGTGTCAGTCAAAGATGCTCAGACTGACACACTGCAAGCCCACAACCCGCGCTCGTCGCCAATTTCGACGTCAATGACCTTGCGCATGTGCGCCTGGTCAACTTTGATTTCCAGCGCGTGCGCGGCGCTGCTGCAGCTAGAGGATGAAGCGCGGTTCGGGCAGCCCCTGGACGCCTGGGTTGAGGGCGAACACGCCGCCGGACAGTGACTGCTCACTCGGGTCGTCACGGATCGAGGTGACGTACAGGGTGTCCAGGCGACTGCCGCCAAAGGCGCACATGGTGGGTTTTTTCACCGGTACGTGGTGGGACTGGTCGAGGCGACCGTCCGGGGTGAAGCGGTGCACCAAACCGGCGTCGTTGGCGCAGATCCAGTAGCAGCCGTCCGCGTCTACCGCCGCACCGTCGGGCCGACCGAGGTGTCGATGCATGTCGACAAACACGCGGCGGTTGGACGGCGTGCCGGTATCAATGTCGTAGTCGAAGGCCCAGATTTGTTGCACCAACGGGTGTGAATCCGAGGCGTACATCGTACGGCCGTCGGGGCTGAAGGCCAGGCCGTTCAAGGTGATGAAACCGTCCAGTTGGGCATGGGGCGCCGAGCCGGCTGCGTAGCGATACAAGATGCCTTCGGCGGCGTTCAGGCCCATGTTCAGCACCATGCTGCCGGCCCAGAAACGGCCCTGGCGGTCGCAACGCCCGTCGTTGAGGCGCATGTCCGGGCGTGGATGCGTGACACTTGCCAGGGGCTTAGTGTCGAGACTGCCATCGCTGTGCGGGGTCAGTTGGAAAAACCCGGACTCCATGCCGGCGACCCAATTGCCTTTGTCAGTGCGAGCAATACAGGCGAGCATCTGCGCGGCTTGCCACGTTGCGACCTGGCCCGTGGCGGCGTTCCAGCGCTGCAGCCGACCGTTGGGGATATCCACCCAGTACAGGGCATTTTCCTCGGGCACCCACACCGGGCATTCGCCGACGGCGTTGCGGGCGTCGACAATCAATTCTGCACTCATCGCCACTCATTCCCTTGGGTTACGTGAACTCAGTCACCGAACGGGCCTGCCGCGCAGAACGCGCCGCCCTGATAGATTCTGGCCGGGTCATCGTCCGCCACCGGCGGCTGGGCCTCGACCTGGGCGCGGAACACTTCGGAGCTGTCCCTGGGGGCAAAGCCCAGGTGCGCGGCATAGCGGTTGTCCCACCAGGTGTCGAGGTTGTCCGACATGCCGTAGACCACGGTGTGCCCCACGTCTGGGGTGTACAGCGCGCGCTCGAGCAGTTGGGTCAGGTCGTCGAAGCTCAGCCACGTGTGCATCATCCGGCGGTTCTGTGGTTGCGGGAACGACGAGCCGATACGGATGCTCACGGTCTGGATGCCGTAGCGATCGAAGTAGAAACTCGCCATGTCTTCGCCATAGGACTTGGACAGGCCGTAGTAGCTGTCCGGACGGCGCGGTGAATGGGCATCGAGTTGTTCGCCCTGCTTGTAGAAGCCGATCACGTGGTTGGAGCTGGCGAAGATCACACGCTTGACCCCATGACGGCGCGCGGCTTCGTAGATGTGGAAGACGCCACTGATATTGGCACCGAGCACTTCTTCAAAGGGACGCTCCACCGACACGCCGCCAAAGTGCAGGATCGCATCGACGCCTTCCACCAGATGGTGCACGGCGTGTTTGTCGGAAAGATCGCAGGGTTGCACTTCTTCATGGGCGGCGGCGGGGGCCATGTCGGCGATGTCTGACAAGCGCAGCACAGTGGCGTAGGGGCGCATGCGTTCGCGCAGGACTTTACCCAGGCCACCGGCGGCGCCGGTAAGCAGGATGCGGTTGAAAGGAGTAGGCGTGGTGGTGGTCATGGGCATTCCGATTTTTGTTGTAGGTTGTCGTATGACTATGCGGAAATAGTGTGAGGGATTCCCTGTGTTGTCAACGCCCATCCAGCCAGTGAGATCAAAGGTGGGAGGGACGGCCTGCAAATACATCGTTCACTGGCCACCGCAGGCTTTTGTAGGAGCGAGCTTGCTCGCGAAAAGCTCACAGGCACCGCGCTCATTCAGGAAGCACGCGTTATCGTTGATATTTTTCGCGAGCAAGAGCTAGGCGCCCCCCTCGCTCCTACAGAGGGCGGTGTATGCCCTCCCGCATTTGAATGGAGTACGACGTGGGAATTCCCGGTTCAGCCGGCAATGACCATTGGCGGCAGCGTGCCCAACAGCGATACAACGGCTACTGCTGCAACACCTAGTAGCCATTCCGTCATCACACTGGCCTTCAAGCTGCTCACGCGCTGTTCGCACTGTTCCAGGCGCAACCGATTGAGCAAGGCCAGCGCCAACATGCCCCCTACCAACAGCACTTTGATCAGCAGGATCAAGGCAAAGCCTTCGAACAGCGGGGTAGGCCACCATTGGCCGGTGAGCACGCGTACATTGATCAGACCGGTCACCAGCAGGCCTGCCACCAAGGCGTAGCCCACGCCGCTGAAGCGCCGCAGGATTGGCTGCAGCGCAAGCGGCGGTGTCTGGCGCAGGATCAATACCAGCAACAGCAGCCCACCCAGCCAGGCGCCGACGCTTGCCAAGTGCACCACCTGATTGAGGATCAGCAGTTGCCCGCTGAGCCCATCGAGCATGGCGCCGTGGCCCACTGGTGCCAGGGTCACCAGCATCAGCGCTATCAGCGGCAGGCGCAGCGCCGGCCAGGGCTTGATCAGCGCGATCACCAGCAGCAGGTTCAGCAGCAGGTGCCAGGTCCACACCTGGCCGAAGAAGGTCTTGCCCAACACCAGCTGGACGGTCGCCGGTTGCAGCGCCGCGTCCCAACCGCCGGCCATGCTGGCGGTGATCAACAACAGCCACGCGATCCCGGAACCTAGCCCCACCCAGGCCAGGCCACGGGTGATGCGCAGCAATTGCCGGTCGAGTACCGGTAGCGCAGCCGTCCCGAGCAGCAGAGGCCTGAACACACAGGCCCCGAACATCAGCAGCACGACGATGAAATGCAGGAAGCGGCACAGCACCAGCAGGGTTGCCATGAATTATTGGCCGACCTTGAAGCTGTAAGTGCCTTCGCTCTTGTGGGTGTCGACGGAGACCGCGTGCCATTCGACTTTGTAAGTGCCGGCCGCCAGCGGAGCGGCAGGGGTGACCACCAGGGTTTTCTTGTCGGTGTCCGGGCTTTCCAGGCCCTTGATCGCGACTTCCGTGCCGTCCTTGCTCAGGGACACCTTGGTGAAGGTCGCTTCGACGCCTTCGCTGAATGTCAGGCGCAGCTCTTTCGGCGCGGTCACGCTGCTGTCTTTGGCTGGCGTGGCGCTTTCAAGGTGCGCATGGGCAAATGCCGCGGACGCGCCCAGCAGGGAAGCGAGCAGGGCGACGGTTGTCAGGGACTTCTTGATCAACATTGTTCAATACCAATCAGAGGATAGAAGGCGCCAGTGTACGAAGTTTCGGTTCGGCGTGTCGCCCCGATCTAGAGCCGATGGTAGTCTCTAGGTCGTGTTGTTGTCAGGGAGCCCTTATGGGCAATCACAAGATTGGCATTCGACGGGTCAACGTCGAGAAAATCCTGCTGGCAGCGGAGAAGGTCTTCGCTGAAAAAGGCTATGGCAGCACCGCCATGGCCGACATCGCCAAAGAGGCGCAACTGCCGCGCTCGAATCTGCATTACTACTTCACCACCAAGAGCGAGCTGTACAGCGCGGTGCTGTTCGACCTGCTGGAGGTGTGGAAACAGGACGCCCTGAGTTTCGAAACCTTCGATGACCCGCGCGTGGTGCTCAGCAGCTACATTCGCGCCAAGATGCAGCGCTCGCGCACGCGGCCCTATGGCTCGAAAGTCTGGGCCAATGAAATCATCCACGGCGCGCCGACCCTCGGTGAGGCGCTGGATGAAAGCCTGTACGACTGGGCCAAGATGAAGGAAGCGAAAATCCGCCAGTGGGTGCAGGACAAACGCATCCTTCCGCTGGAACCGTCGAGCCTGCTGTATATGATCTGGGCGTCGACCCAGCACTATGCCGACTTCGATCACCAGGTGAATATCCTGAATGATCACCAGCCGTTGTCGGATATGCAGTTTGAGCGGGCGATTCAGACGGTGACCGGAGTGATATTGCGCGGGATTGGGTTGCAGCCTTGAGTTTTGTAGTGGGGCTGAAGGCCTCATCGGGGCATAGGTATCTACACCACTCTGTAGCACCCAACCGTAACCACGATGCGAAGCGAGCCGCTCTTGATCTGCTTTTGATCCTAGGCGCCCCGTTAAACCACGCTGGCCGAACGCAGGCTTGAATCCGTGGGTAACCCGGCA